>AP027304.1:2704535-3009070 GCA_036322835.1 Tenuifilaceae bacterium CYCD
TTCGTCTTTAAAAAATGATTTTTTTTCAGGATTATTGGTGTCTTTTTTTTCTTTCGACTCTTTTCCTGTATTGTCGTCGCTAGTTTTATCCTTAGCCATTTCCTATGTAGGTCTATTACTTTGTTCGAGAATTAAAAATCTATGCAAAGTAAAATAATAATCCGAAAATTGAGGGCATAATGCCAATGAATATTATTAACAGAGAAAGAATTGATTGGAAAAACTACTTTGTTAACTTGGTAGTCCTCGTAGTTATTGCTGGAGCAAGTATATTAAATCGGTGATGGTTTGGAAATCAACTGGAGTATAATCGTTTGGAATAGCAAATGTCTCATCTGGTATTTTGCTCCTCTTAACAGACTGCGCATTGAGTTCCATCATCAGGCTGTTGATCCTTAGGTTAAATCTTAGCATTACACCGTCAATGCCTTCAAATGGTGTATTAATATTGGGATTGTTAATGTCAATTTCCTTTGTGTATATTATTTCGAATTCAGAGTCGGGTTGATCTGTAAAGCAGCCTTTTGCCTTATAGCAATTATATCCTAAAAGTTTACAGGGCTCATCGTTCGACACTATTTTTACAGTGGGTATTCGTGAGTATAGGGCTGGATATTTATTGGCATTGGGCTCTTCGTGGTATAGTTTTTTGTTGAATACCTTTACCATCGTAACAAATTGCTGTGTGGTATGATTGCTGATCATTGAGATTGATATAGCTCCAGAGAATGCGTCTATAGTATTTAGAGTGTTGTTATCCTTGAATCTAACAATAAGCGATGATGGTAAAAGTCTTGTATCTAATTTCTTAGATGTAATACTGTCGTATTTTATCTCATATTTAATGATTCCTTCCTTGATGCGTTTTCTAGCAACAATATCTCTACAAGAGCTTATAGATAATATCAGCAGCAAAAATCCAATGAATACCCACAAAAACCGCATAAAGTATAATTTATAATTTGCGTAAATGTACTAAAATTGATTTACTTGGCAATTTGATTTTTGACCAATTGCTTTAATATATTGATGTTGGTTAGCATGAGGTTTAAAATTGAATTGTTCTTTTGTATTGATGTTTCTTAGCATATAATTACAGGGACTCTGCAATTGGTTGTTTTTCAACTTTGTGCGTAAATTATGTTATTAAACATATTGTGAATGAGTGGTTATAGCCACCCCGTAAATGGGGTAGTTAATTATGATTAAAAAAAATTTATAGCTTTGTGATCTTAATCTGAAACTAATAATATTTTGACAATGAGTAAATTGGCTGTTGTAGCTTTAGGAGGGAATGCTTTACTCCGAGGCAATCAGGTAGGTACTATTGATGAGCAAGAGCAGAATACTACTGAAACTCTTGAAAACTTAGTGTATTTAATTAAAGAAGGATATAACCTTGTTATCAGTCATGGTAATGGTCCACAGGTAGGAAATATCTTAATGCGTAACGATGCGGGTGAACAAATGTATGGTATTCCTCAAATGCCTTTGGATATTTGTGTTGCCGACTCACAGGGCGGTATTGGTTATATGATAGAGCGTATGCTTCGCAACGTTCTTAAAAAGCACGGAATTAACAAGGAGGTTTGCTGTCTTGTTACTCCGGTTATTGTTGATCACGATGATCCTGCATTTAAAAACCCAACAAAGCGCGTTGGTCGTATTTACGATAAAGCGCAGGCCGATGAGCTCGCAGCTCAAAAGGGTTGGGAGTTTAAAGAAGAAGTAAAAGACACTGGTAGCGGATGGCGCCGTGTTGTTCCTTCTCCAAAACCCAAGGGAATTCTCAACATAAAGGTTATTGAGCAACTGGTTAACCAGGGCATTATTGTAATTGCTTCTGGTGGTGGTGGTGTGCCTGTTTTCATTGATGAGAAAAATGATGTTCGCCCTGCTGAGGCTGTAATTGACAAGGATCTTGCATCGGCATTAATGGGTGGTTTAATTAAGGCAGATGAGTTCTACATCCTAACTGATGTTCCTTACGTTTACATCAACTACAAGAAACCTAACGAGAAGAAGTTAGAGTTTCTTAGCCATGCTGATACTATGAAGTATATGAACGAGGGTATGTTTGGCGAAGGTAATATGGCTCCCAAAATCCGTGCTTGCTTGAATTTTATCGAGAATGGTGGTAAAATGAGCGTAATTACCGAGGCTACCAAACTTGAGGATATGACCTACGGTACAAAGATTACAATGGAGTACGAAGATTAATATTTAACACTTTAAAAACATAACGCTATGTCATTTAACTTAAGAAATCGCAGTTTTCTAAAACTTTTGGATTTCACTCCAAAGGAAATCCAGTTTCTACTTGATTTATCTGCCGATCTTAAAAAGGCAAAGTACACTGGAAACGAGATTCCTCGTTTAAAAGGTAAAAATATTGTTCTTCTTTTCGAGAAGGATTCAACCCGTACACGTTGCGCTTTCGAGACTGCAGCTTACGATCAGGGTGCACATGTTACCTATTTAGGACCTTCAGGCTCTCAAATGGGTAAGAAAGAGTCAATGGAGGATACTGCTCGTGTTCTTGGACGTATGTACGACGGTATCGAGTACCGTGGTTACTCTCAAGCGATTGTAGAAACATTGGCGAAGTACTCAGGAGTGCCTGTATGGAACGGTTTAACCACCGAATTCCACCCAACTCAAATTTTAGCCGACTTTCTAACTATGCGTGAGCATAGCAGCAAACCATTGAACGAGGTGGCATTCTGCTACATGGGCGATGCCCGTAACAACATGGGTAATTCCCTGATGGTTGGCGCTGCTAAAATGGGTATGGATTTCAGAGCTTGTGCTCCAAAAGCTTGTTGGCCACAAGAGGAATTAGTTGCAAAATGTCGTGAAATAGCAAAGGAAACTGGCGCTAAGATTACTTTGACTGAAAAAGTAGAAGAAGGCGTTAAGGGTTGCGATTTCCTTTATACCGACGTTTGGGTATCGATGGGTGAGCCAGATTCCGTATGGGAAGAGAGAATTAAATTACTTACTCCTTACCAAGTTAACAAGAGAGCAATGGAATTAACAGGCAATCCAAACTGCAAGTTTATGCACTGCTTACCTGCATTCCACAACCGTAAAACTGCAGTAGGCGAGGAGATTTTCAAGAAATTCGGTTTGGAGTCAATGGAGGTTACCGAGGAGGTATTTGAATCTCCAGCATCTATTGTATTCGATGAGGCTGAAAACCGTGTACATACTATTAAAGCCGTTATGGTCGCTACTTTAGGTCAGTAATCGGCAAATTAATATTTTTAGAAAAAAAGCAGCTTTTTAGCTGCTTTTTTTGCTTTTATTGTTTTTTAACACTAATTTTAGTTTGGTGTTAAAATAATTTATTGCCTTATGATGATTTATGTAGGAAACATTTCGTATTCAATGACAGCCGATGAACTGAAAGAACTATTTGTTCCATTTGGGAATGTTGTTGCTGTTAAAATTATTGTAGATAAAGCATCTGGTAAGTCTAAAGGCTATGGCTTTGTCGAAATGGACAACGATGAAGATGGTTTAAAGGCAATTAACGCCTTGAACGATTCTCCGGCTAAGGGTCGTAACATAAAGGTGAACAATGCCTTTCGTAAAAACGATACCAAACCTGCTGAGTAAAGGGTCGTAGATTTGTTTAGTGTAGGATGTTTCTACCACAAGGTGGTGGGTGGTTGTTCATTAAGTTACAAATTTCAATTCTGTTCCAATTAGAAATCCAATTAAAGAGCCTGTAGCCGAAAGCCATGGGTTGCTTTTATTTTAGAATTCTCCTTTTAGTGCGCCGATAAATGAAACAATGATTATTCCTGTTGAGAGAATAAAGAACATCATAATTGTATTATCCCAAATGTTTTTTTTGAGTTGCTCAGATGGGCAAAATGTACCTTTGTATAGTTCCTGTATTAGTGATCATTTCTGTTCACGCCAATATTCTACAAAATAATCATGTTTTGTGAAGTGAAGAATGAGTAATTCAATCAAGTTGGAACAGGATGAGTCCGAACAATCCTGAAATTACTGGAATAATTGCTGATGTTGCTGAAAATACTTCAGAATCATATCCCATATTTCTGGTTGACATGTTTCTCTGTTAGAGTTCTTTTTGTGTGAAGATTATAACTTTTTCTATGGAGACAATTGTGATAAGAGTGAGCGGTAGAGTTCAAGGCGTGGGTTTTCGGTATTATGTTTATAAAGTAGCACATCAATTATCGGTTAAGGGCATTGTTAAGAATTGTACCAATGGCGATGTTTATATTGAAGCCGAGGCCGACAGCGATGCGCTTCATCAATTCATTGGGATGTGCAGAATTGGTTCTTCTCGCTCAGTGGTTGATGATGTATTGGTAGGTGAAATAGAATCTGTAGGGTATTCAACCTTTGAAATAGTTGGATAAATATTGCTATAATTTTATCCCCAATATACAAATGTCATCAATTTGGTCTTCGCCACTTCTGTGATTGTCGAGTGCATTCAATAATATTTCTTTTTGCAAAGCCATTGGTTTCTCGTGAATTTGGAATAACATGTCGTGCAGATGTTTCTGT
The DNA here is from genome assembly GCA_036322835.1 of Tenuifilaceae bacterium CYCD. Classification (NCBI taxonomy): domain Bacteria; kingdom Pseudomonadati; phylum Bacteroidota; class Bacteroidia; order Bacteroidales; family Tenuifilaceae; species Tenuifilaceae bacterium CYCD. The sequence goes on from AP027304.1 coordinate 2,709,087, forward strand.
CCAAACTTTTTCTTATTTATACTCATCTGATCCGAAAAACCATCGGTGGTAAGGTATATACATCCAGGTGTGATTAGATCTAGTTCTTTATTGGTGAATCTTCGTTTGCTTTCCACCTGAAAGCCTCCTGTGGATCTTATATCTCCTGGAATTTTCTGAAGTTTCCCGTTGTTTACGTATAGTAAAGGTCTGTTTGCTCCAGAATAAAGAATTTTTTTGTTGATATGATCGATGGTCAAAAAACCGATATCAATACTGGCATGAAGTTTTGTGTCAAACTCATCCTGCTTTAATGCTTTTCGGAGTTGTTCGTGGAGGTTTTCTAGGACTAAAGCAGAATTTTTGATTTGCCATTCATTAACGATTTGATTAAGCAAGGTGTTTCCTATTAGGGACATGAATGAACCAGGAACGCCATGCCCCGTGCAGTCCATGACAGCAATATGGGTAATGTGGTTACTACTGCTTGTCCAGTAAAAATCGCCAGATACAATGTCTTTCGGAAGGTAGATTACAAAATTATCGGGAAACAGTTTCGATAGGTCTTCTGGTTTGGGTAATAACGCACGTTGTATGGTTTGAGCATACTCAATGCTGCTCACCATTCTATCGTTTTTATCGGCAATGATTTGTCTGGATTGCTCTAAGTATAGATTTTTACGTTCAATTTCATCACGCTGGGCAAGAATTTCTTCCTGCTGTTGCTGTAGTTCCTCGTTTTTCTCTAAAATCTCTTCCTGATGATTCTTTAAATCAGCATTTATTTTTCTTATATTCTTAAGGGAATATAGAATTACACTGATTAAAATGGCAAAAAGAGTAACCGCAAGAAGTAAAAAGTTGCGAATTATTTTCTGGCGTTCACTTTTTTCTATGAATATAGCTTCCTTTTTAGCTTGTTCTATTCTTGATTGTTCTTGCTCTCTCTCGAATTTGTAGAACATTTCCGCTTGTATCGATTTTCTTGTATTCTCCTCGTTGAATAGACTATCTCTGGAGTTGATATATGTTTTAAAGTGAGCGTATGCTTTGGTTGAATTATTGGTTTTTTCGTAAACAATGCTCAGCTGTTTGTTTGCATTACACGATATTTCTAGGGAACCAGTTTCTTTTGAGAGTTTGAGCGCTTCTTGATAATGTCCGAGCGCTTCGTTGTATTTGCTTAATGCTAAGTAATAGTTTCCATAATTCATTTCGCACTCCGCTATTCGAAATTTATTTCCCAATTTGTTGAACGAATCTTTAGCCTTGTCAAGATAATTTATGACATCCTTCGTGTGGCCTTGCTCTATATTGATGCCGGCTATTTCGTTGTAAATGGTTCCAACTCCATCAAGATCGTTAGATTTATCAACATATACAAGGGCTTTTAGGTAGTAGTCAATTGCTTTGCCGTAAACCATTTTTTTTCGGTATACCTCTCCAATGTTCAAGTACGATATTCCAATACCCTCATCGTCCTTTAGTTCTTCTTCAATTTTGAGCGATTGTTGGTAGTATTCCAACGCTTTATCGTAGAGTTTTTGGTAAAGATGGACTACTCCAATATTGTTTAATTGATTTGATACCCCTTGCTTCAATCCTGCATCTTGATATATTTTTAGAGATTTGAAATAGTAATCAAGAGCGGTGGGATAGTCTCCCCTGAGGCGATATACGGCACCTATATGATTCAACACGGAGGCTTCGCCTTTTTGGTTGTTATGTGATCGTCGGTACTCTAAAACAGTATTGAAATCGGTTAGCGCTTTGCCATATTCTCCTTTGGATCTGAAAATTGAGGCTCTACGCATTATGGCGTCAATCGCCAAGGAGTGATCTTTAATGTTATTAAGTAGTGGAAGTGAAGACTCTATTAAATCAAGTGCTTGCTCGTAGTTTTCAGCTGTATATAAAGAATCGATTTTAAGAATTAAGTTAGATGCTTTTATTGAATCGAGATTCGAAGTTTTTGAGTTGTTTGATACTTGAGCCATTACGGTTGTATTACCAATCAATACAAATGAAAAAAGTGATGAAAAAAGTATTTTTAAAAAGAAATGACTCATGCTTTGTTTAAAATTACTTATGTGTCTTGTTTTTATAGTTAAATCAATATTTCAAATATAATTTATTTCTTACTTATTATTCGGTTTTACTTAACAAAAAAGCCGGAAAAATTGTTCCGGCTTTACTACTGTTTTACAAAAGAGTTTACTGTTTTTTTCTTTGGGTAACCCTTGGTTTAGCAGGTTCAACTTTTGGCATTTCTATTTTTACAGTGGCCTTTTGTGGACGTGTATTGCCATACGAGCCCATAAAAATTTTTCCACGACGAGTTTTTTTATCACCTTTTCCCATGGCATTTATGATTTAGGTTATTACTTGAACTGTAAACAAATCTATAAGATTTTTTACCAATTGTCAAATCAAATCCACATTCGATTATCGGTTCTAATTATGTTGAAATTACCACTATGGCAAGGTTGATGTTTCTACATGGTGTGGAATTCTTACACATTCATGGTTTTCTGTTTCTATACGAATGTTTATTGCCTGTATTTTTAAGTGACAGGTTTATAGTATTTTGCGTAAAATGTGAGTGAATCTGCTTTTGTGGCACGATTTTGTTGTATGTAACAATGTCCCAAACACATTTATATAAAAGCTGCAGCCACCAGCAGCAAGGTTGTCCGGAGAAATCGCATTTACTGTCAGCCATGCATCGAATCCACCAATAAGTCCCAGAATTAGACAGTATCCCCCGGACAACTTTTTTTATTTATACTATCTGATTCTTACCTCGATTTCTTTATAATCCTTTAAAAGTTCTACCACAAGGTTAGTGTCTGTTTTGCCGTAGTGGTAAGGGTAAAGAATTTTTGGTTTTAGCGCCAGTACAGCATCCTTTACTATTTCGGGAGTCATGGTAAAAGGAATATTCATTGGTAGGAATGCTATATCAATTTTGCCAAACTTGTTCATTTCAGGAATGCTTTCGGTATCGCCAGCAATGTAAATAGTAGTATTGTCGATATTTAGGATGTAGCCATTTCCCTCGCCCTTTATGTGGTATGGCTCTCCATTGTTACGTTTATTTAGGATGTTGTAGGCCTGAACTGCACGAACTGTTATTCCCGACGTGTTAAATGTATCACCATTGCTTACAATTTTATCATTGGCCTTGAATTTTGAGGTACAGGCACATTGTTTTGTCCAGTAAAGTTCTGTGCTGCCAGTAAATATTATTGCAAGCGCAATGGAATCCAAGTGATCCTGATGATGGTGGGTGAGGAGCACCGCGTCTGCTTTGGGTAGCGAATCGTAGTTGGCAGCCCTGCTCCATGGGTCAATATGTATTATTTTCCCATTGTACTCGAACATTAAACTTCCATGTCCTACAAAGTGAATAATTACTTTACCGTTTTTTGTTTGTATTGTGTCAGTTTTTTGCGCAAATGAATTCAAAGAGATAGATATGGTGAATAAGATATATACAAATGCTTTCATTATGATTGGATGTTTTGTTGAAAAACAAATTTAGCGATTTGTTTTAAAAGAAAAAGCCTTGAGATTGATTCTCAAGGCTTTGATTTGGTGCCCAGGACAAGACTCGAACTTGCACAACCTTGCGATCACCAGCCCCTCAAGCTGGCGTGTCTACCAATTTCACCACCTGGGCATTGTTTCTTTGTTTATTGAGATTGCAAAAGTAGTATAAAATTTTAATTACCGAAATTCACTATATACTTTCTAATGAATTTAAAGAGTGCCCAGAACAGGACTCGAACCTGCACATCATTGCTGACACTAGTCCCTGAAACTAGCGCGTCTACCAATTCCGCCATCTGGGCATTAACATTTTGCATATCAAATTGGAATTGCGTTCAACTCCAATATACGTTTTCTGTAACTAATTGATGGCTGTAGTTTGTCCCTCTTTTCCTACATTGAACTTAAGCGTTGCAAATGTAACAAAATCTTTTTTTAATTAGAATGAATTGAATCTAGTTTTCCAATTATTGATTTTTGCTTTGCTTGTAATGATAAAGGCGATACTGAAAATAAAATGAGCATTAGGTAACTAATGCTCATTCTGTAATTATAATTGTCTTAACTTTTAAAACTGTTTTTCAAACTAGTAACTCCTAACTACTTTTACTACAAATTCTCCTTCACATAGTTAGTTAACTTTGTGTAAAGGTGCATGGTTGTATTTCCGCCGCGTATCCCATGGTTTTTGTCGGGGTAAGCCATTAGGTCAAATTGCTTTCCGCTTTGGACTAGTTTTTCGATTAACTCTATGGAATTTTGAAAGTGAACATTGTCATCGGCGGTGCCATGAACAAGCAGTAGTTTGCCTTTGAGTTTGTCGGCATGGTTGATAGGGGAGTTGCTGTCGTAACCTAAAGCGTTATCCTGTGGAAGACCCATATAACGTTCTATATACACTGAATCGTAGTAGCGCCAATTAGTCACAGGTGCAACGGCAATGGCCATTTTAAATACATCGGCACCTTTAAACAGGCATAGAGACGACATATATCCACCAAAACTCCATCCCCAAATTCCGATTCTTGTTCCATCAATGTAAGGTAGGGTTTGTAGATGCTTTGCTGCTTCTATTTGGTCTATCGATTCGTAGTAACCAAGTTGACCGTAAGTGATTTTTCTGAATGCCTCACCGCGTCCTCCAGTTCCACGTCCATCAACACAAACCACAATATAGCCATTGGTGGCTAAGAATTCATCCCATCCGATGCGAAAGTTGTCTTTAACAGATATTGAGCTTGGACCGCTATACTGATTCATTAACACTGGGTACTTTTTTGTTGAATCAAAGTCAAATGGTTTAACCATATATCCATTTAGTTCAATGCCCTCGGATGTTTTAAATGTGAAAAATCTTTTTGTTGGCATCTCGTATTCGCTAAGTCGTTGGCGGACTCTTGCGTTGTCCTCAATGGTTCTAATTACTTTACCTCTTTGGTTTATAAGAGTAACCGAGAGTGGAGAACCTATGCTTGAGTTTGAAATCATGCAATATTTAAATCCTATGCTAAAGTCTGCCTCGTTAGTTCCTGGCTGGGTGGATAGTTTTACTAGTTTATCGCCATCAATTGCAATGCTATATACGGCCTTACGCATGGGAGTGCCATCAAATGCTTGGTAGTACAGATTTTTCTTGATAGAATCATATCCATAGATGTCAACAACCTCATTTGTTCCCGATGTTAGCTGACGGACAAATTTTCCATCCATGCCGTATAGGTAAAGATGATTAAATCCATCTTTTTCTGATGAAATGATAAAGTATTTCCCGTCGGGCGTAAATATTGGGTAATTATCTGTTATGTTATCGATGTAATACTTGTTGGTTTCGGTGTATAAGACTTGAGATGCCCCGGTTGATCCATCGGAAAGTAAAATGTCTACCTTGTTTTGGAGACGATTTAATCGAACTATGCTTAACTGATTAGGGATGTTGCTCCATTTTATTCTTGCTATATACTGATCGGTTTCTGGTCCAACATCCATTTTGGCGGTTGTTTTTTGTGCTATATCGTAAACGTGAATACTAATGGTTGAATTAGTTTCCCCTGCTTTGGGATACTTAAAGGTGTAATTTTCGGGATAAAGTTTCTCCTCAAACACAGTCATGTTGAACATTTTAACCTTGCTTTCATCGAAGCGGAAGAACGCTAGTTTTTTAGAGTCGGGCGACCATTGCATTCCTGTTGTAAGAACAAACTCCTCCTCGTAAACCCAATCGGCGGCTCCATTAATGATATTATTATAGTGGCCATCGGTGGTTATTTGCGTTTCTTCGAAGTTGCTAAGGTTTACAATAAAGATATTGTTATCGCGAACAAAACTCACCCAATTTCCGTCCGGAGAAAATGTGGCATTCATTTGCGCGCCATTTTTCGAAAGAGTAGTTAGCTGCTGTGATTTTAAGTCGTAAATGTAATTTGTACAGGTGTACGAATGTCTATAAATATGGTTGACCTTGGTCTCAATGAGCATTCTATCTTCGGTTGGACTGAGTTTATACTCTTCGAGTTCTTTTACATCCTCATTGTTGAAATTTGCAGGATCAAAAAGGATTGCAACCTCTTCACCTGTTGTGTATTTGTATTTGGCTATCTGTTGTTTATAGTTGTATGCCGAGTAATGCTCCTCATCATTCATAGATATTATACCGTCAATATCTTTTGTGCGGAATGTCCCTCGTTTAAACAGATCCTCGAGCGAAATTTTTGCTCTTTGACCTATTGTAATTTCAGGTACGAGTAATGTTGCTATTAAGATCAGCCATAAGTAATGACGTGTTTTTTGCATTGCAATAGAATTTAGTTAAACTTTACAAAGTTAGAGGTTCCTTGATGAACTTGGTTTAATGCTTTTTAAAAATGCTTATGCCAATGCTGTTGGTGCATTTTTTTATGTGATTTTCAAAGGGTTTGCTGCTGATTTATGCTTTAACATTCTTTGACATATAGTTTTCTTTTTGTATTCAATCGATTGCGATTGTTTTAACAACGAGCAGAAAGTTATAAACTTACTATTCCATTTTTTTTAATATTTTTGTAAACTCAGATAAAGTTCCTAAAGTTGTAAATGTTATATAATCAATAGTTTAATTAAAACTGATACATAAATGTCAAAAGTAAAACGCGTTTATCTCTTCGGTAATAAGAAAGCCGAAGGTAAAGCAGATATGAAAAATCTGCTTGGTGGAAAAGGAGCCAACTTGGCCGAGATGTGTCTATTGGGACTTCCCGTACCCGCAGGGTTTACAATCACAACCGAAACTTGTAACGATTATTATGCCAATAATAATGAACTTCCAGCAGACCTGATGGAGCAAGTTTGGGATGCAATGAAAGATGTGGAGAAGATGATGGGAATGAAATACGGCGATCCTGAAAATGCTCTTCTATTAAGCTGCCGTTCAGGTGCACGTAGCTCAATGCCTGGTATGATGGATACCGTTCTCAACATTGGCCTTTGCTCTGCAACAATTCCTGGCCTTTTGAAGAAAACCAACAATCCTCGCTTCGTTTACGACTCGTATCGTCGTTTAATCATGATGTATGCCGATGTGGTTATGGAAAAAGCTGAGGGACTTGAGCCTGTTGACGGCAAAGGTATTCGCAAGCAGTTAGACGATATGCTTGATGAATTTAAGCATAGTAAAGGTTATAAATCAGATACAGATTTATCCGCTGATGATTTGAAATTCTTGGCTGATGAGTTTAAGAAACGCGTTAAGAGTTCTTTGGGTAAAGAATTTCCTGATGATGCAAAAGAACAACTTGTTGGTGGTATCAAGGCCGTGTTCAAGAGTTGGAACGGTAAAAAGGCTGTCTCTTATCGTCGTATCGAGGGTATTCCTGATAGCTGGGGTACTGCGGTTAACGTTCAGTCAATGGTATTTGGTAACATGGGCGATTCTTCTGCAACAGGTGTTGCATTTACCCGTAACCCCGCAACTGGCGAAAACCTATTCTACGGAGAATGGTTAGTAAACGCTCAGGGTGAAGACGTTGTTGCTGGTATTCGTACTCCAAACCCACTTAACGACGATACTAAGAATGAGCAGAATAAGCACTTGCACAGCATGCAAGAGTCTATGGCTAAAACTTATAAAGAACTTGATGATATCCGCTTAACTCTTGAGAAAAACTTCAAGGATATGCTTGATATCGAGTTCACTATTCAGGAAGGTGTTCTTTACATGTTGCAGTGCCGCGTTGGTAAACGTACTGGTACCGCTGCTTTGAACATGGCTATGGAAATGCTTCACGAAGGATTAATTGATGAGAAAACCGCAGTACTTCGTGTTGATCCTACTCAACTTGATGAGTTGCTTCACCCAATTTGCAACCCAGAGGAAGAGAAAAAGGTTAGCCCTATAGTAAAAGGTCTACCTGCAGGTCCTGGTGCTTCTGTAGGGAAAGTTGTTTTTACTGCAGAAGATGCTGTGGCTTGGAATCGTAAGGGTGAAAAAGTTATCCTTGTTCGTGAGGAAACTAACCCAGAGGATGTTGAGGGTATGCGTGCTGCAGAGGGTATTCTTACTGCTCGTGGTGGTATGACTTCTCACGCTGCTTTAGTTGCTCGTGGCTGGGGTAAATGCTGTATTGTTGGTGCTGGTGCATTACATGTTGATGTTGCTGGAAAAACAGCCAAGGTTACAGGTACTAATATTGTTATAAAAGAAGGAGATATCTTAACTCTAAATGGAACAAAGGGATATGCTTATACAGGTGCGTTAAGCCTAATGGATGCATCTGAGAATCCTCGTTTCCAAGAGTTCATGAAATTAGTGGATAAGTATCGTAAAATGGGAGTTCGCACCAATGCCGATACTCCTGCTGATGCTAAAGTTGCTCGTGATTTTGGTGCTGAAGGTATTGGTTTGTTCCGTACCGAGCACATGTTCTATGGAAAAAACTCTGAGCAACCTTTATTCTTGCTTCGTAAGATGATCCTAAGTGCTACAGAAAAAGAACGTCGTGTTGCACTTGATGAACTTTTCTCGTTTGTAAAGAAAGACATTAAGGCAACATTGTTAGCCATGGATACATTGCCAGTTACTTTCCGTCTTCTTGATCCACCATTACATGAATTTGTTCCACAGAGTCCAGAGAAACAGGCTGAATTAGCGAAAGCACTTGGCATTACTTCTGAAGCAGTTGCTAAACGTGGTGAAGGCTTGCATGAATCGAACCCAATGATGGGACACCGTGGCGTTCGCCTTGGTGTTACCTACCCTGAGGTTTCCGAAATGCAGATTCGCGCTATCTTTGAATCTACTGTTGAGTTAATCAATGAAGGTCATAATCCTGTTCCTGAGATCATGGTTCCTGTTACCTGCGATGTTTCTGAACTTGATTTTACCAAGAAGATTGTTGATCGTGTATATGCCGAGGTTTGCTCAAAACTAGGGGCCAAGGAGATTAAGTACAAGTATGGTACTATGATTGAAATTCCACGTGCTTGCTTACTTGCTGATCGTATGGCTAAGACGGCGGAGTTCTTTTCGTTTGGTACTAATGACCTAACCCAGATGACATTCGGTTTCAGCCGCGATGATATCGGAGGTTTCATGAACGATTATCTAGACAAGAAGATGCTTGCTGCTGACCCATTCCAAACTATTGATCAGAGCGGTGTTGGTCAGTTAATCGAGATGGCCGTTTCTAAAGGCCGTGGCACTCGCAGCGATCTTAAGGTAGGTATTTGCGGTGAGCAAGGTGGCGACCCTGCATCTGTTGAGTTCTGCTTCAAAACAGGCTTAACCTATGTTAGTTGCTCTCCTTTCCGCGTTCCAATTGCTCGTTTAGCAGCCGCTCAGGCAAGCATAAGATATGGTAAATAATCTATTCGTATAATAAAAAAGCGCCTCATTAATGAGGCGCTTTTTTATTTATTCTAATGGTTCAGGGCATAAATTTTGTATGGAAAAGTAATTGATTTAATTTTATCGAAAATTCACTAAGAATAAGTTTTTTATGTGCTCTTATAAAAGGTTTTTCGTCATACTACTTTTATCTCTTATCGGCAATTCTCTTATTGCTCAAGATGAAATATCCCAGAACGATATAGTGTCAGTTAAGGCTGAGTTGGAGCGTTTACTTTTAGTGTATAGCGATTCTGGAAGTATTGACAAAGTTAAGTATCTTCTAGATCATGATGTTGATCCTAATGCTAAGTCAGAACAAGGAGTGACTGCTCTAATGTATGCATCTCAGGCCGGTTATTATAAAATTGTTGAGTTGCTGCTACAATATAAGGCAGATCCCAATATTGTTCCATATGATGGAAATTCTGCCCTTCATGCCTCAGTTCGTTGCGGTAATGATAGCATTGCTGAATTACTTATTCAGTATAAGGCTAATGTTAATGCTTCGAACAATCAAGGACTAACGCCTCTGCATTATTCCGTATGGTATGGATTTCCTTACCTTACTGATATCCTATTGTACTATGGGGCAAAGATTGATGTAAAAGATATGTACGGATATACTCCTCTGCTATTATCAATTTATAGTGGGGCTTATCTTTCCTCTAAATTACTCTTGGAACAAGGGGCTAATCCCAATCTATGCAATGAAAAAGGGGTTTCGCCATTAATGGTTGCAGCACAGTTTAACGACACTTCCCTTGCTAATCTTTTATTGAATTATGAAGCAGACGTTAACTTGCTAGATGACAGGCAGGTCAATGCTTTAGCCTATGCAATATCGAATAATTCGAGAGAAATGGTTGTTTTGTTGAAGGATCATGGTGCTTTTGACCAAAAACTTTCAAAAAGTTACTACCAAATTGCAGCCGAGACCGAGTTCGAGAATCTTAGATTATATGTAGATTCTATAGGACTTAAAACAAAATTGAAACCATCTATAGGTAATATATGCATTGGAACTGGAACTATATTTAGTAATCATGAATTCATGTGGGGTTTTAATTTAGGCATTACTGAGCAAATAACTAAGTTGAACTTTAATATTGAATATTGGTTTCGTCCATCTCCCATTGCCACATTAAGATATGGCAGTAATGGCTATTATCAATATAGAGAGAAACGGCAAGTTGTGGGATTGAGAGTTGATAGATTTTTTAAAATTAGAACCTTTTCTTCAGGTAAATCATTCGGAACCTATTTGGGTGGAAGCCTCGATTTTGTTTTTCGCGACTTTAGGGGAACAACATCTGATCCGGAAACATCTTTATACCCGGGATTGAATGCTGGCCTTTTTTGGGGAGGTGAAAATACAAAGTTATTGGTGGGGTGGGAGTTTACTGGGCTTAGAACTCCTGAGGCTACTCCGCATAGAGTGGGGGTGCATTTGTATTTTACCATTCCTGTTGGAAAATCAAAGGTTGTTAATACTGTAATAAATCATGTTGATTAGGGGAATTAAACTGTTTGCATTATTTATCATGTTGCTCACCATTCCATTGGCTTGTGAGGATTTGGAGGTTTTATTTGTTGACTGTGATAAATGTTATACTGATAAGCCTGAATATGCTAGAGTTACAATTAAGTTTACCATTAATGACGAAAATCCTTATGTGGTATATACTCTTTTCGATGGCAGCATTGATGATGGTAGTGTGATTATGGTAGACACAGCCTACGATTCCAATGTCTATTGGGATTTAGATGTGAATCGGAACTATAGTGCTATTGCAGAGTATAACTGTAAAGGCCGAACAATATATGCTGTAGATGGTGCCAAACTCAGAACAAAACTCGACAAAAGTTCTTGCTCCGACGAATGCTATATAATCCTAGGAGATAGGTTGGATGTCAGATTAAAGTATTAATTACGCTATTTTGCTTTTTTCAAACCCAACTCCTCAGCTTTTTTCTCCATCAGTTGGTATGCCTCTTGGTAATCGTTTCGGATTATTCCATCAAGGATAGCATCCTTGATTACGGTTTTGATGATACCAATCTCCCTACCTGGCCCAATACCGTAGGTTTCCATGATAATCTCGCCAGTAATAGGGGGTTGAAAGTTCCGAATTGCATCCTTTTCCTCTATTTCCTTGAGTTTCTGGCGAACGAGTTTGAAGTTCGCTAGATGCTTTCTAACAGTGTTGTCGTTTTTTGATGTTATATCGGCTTCGCAAAGGCTCATTAACATATCAATATCATCACCTGCATCAAATAGTAACCTGCGAACTGCCGAATCTGTTACTTCTTCCTGCGATAGAACAATTGGGCGTAAATGGAGTAGAACCATTTTTTGCACGAACTTCATTTTCTCATTAAGAGGTAGTTTAAGGCGTCGGAATATGTTTGGAATCATTTTAGCGCCAAGGAACTCGTGACCGTGGAAGGTCCAGCCTTGTCCTGGTATGAATTTTTTTGTTGCAGGTTTAGCGATGTCGTGTAGTAGAGCCGACCAACGCAACCACAAATCATCGGAATGTTTTGCTAAATTATCCAGTACTTGCAGTGTATGGTAGAAGTTATCCTTATGGCTAACGCCATTTTTTGTATCTACCCCCTTTAGCTTCGCAATTTCTGGGAAAATAATATCGAGTAATCCCGTTTGGTCAAGCAGTAAGAATCCCGTGGATGGGCAATCCGATAGCATCATCTTGTTAACCTCATCAATAATTCTTTCTGTGGAAACTATGCTTATTCTGTTCTTTATTCTGCGGATAGAGGCAAATGTATTAGGCTCGATATCGAAGTTGAGCTGTGTGGCAAACCGAATTGCCCGAATCATCCGGAGAGGATCGTCCGAGAAAGTAATGTCGGGGTCAAGCGGGGTTCTTATTAACCTATCCTCAATATCCTTGATTCCGTTGAATGGATCAATTAGATCTCCGTATGTCTCGGAATTAAGACTTATGGCCATTGCATTGATGGTAAAGTCCCGTCGCTGCAAATCATCCTCAAGCGTTCCGTTCTCAACAATTGGTTTTCGCGAATCGAGTCGATATGATTCTTTACGAGCTCCTACAAATTCAACCTCCAGGTCCTTATTCTTTAATTGGGCAGTTCCAAAGTTCTTGAAGTATGTTACTTTAGCTCCTTTAACATGATTCGAAACCGCTTGAGCAAAATCAATTCCGCTCCCAACAACAACTATGTCGATATCTTTTGAGTTTCGCTTTAAAAAAATATCTCTTACATAGCCCCCAATGACAAATGCTTTAACATTCTTGGTGTCGGCTACATTTTTGACAATGCCAAATATTTTGTGATTTAGATATTTTTGCAAGGTAGAATTCAGATTTTCAGATATTATACATAGGACGTTGCATTCTATGCAATGTCCTTTACCATTTATTGTACAAAGGTAGTATTTATTGAGTTTTTGTCATAGCCTTGATGCTTATGATGCTCTTTTTATTTTACAGACATTAAGTATCAGCAAAACAGTAATTTATGTTTAGTTTGACAAATATCAATTTGTTAATACTAAAACATTTTTAATTAGTATTTGTTTTGTTGTTATATTTGCATCGAAATATGTATATATTTTAATTTGATAACCCAAAAACAATATAGTTATGATTGAGTATTTAACATTAGAAACCTTTAAAACAAAGGTTTTCGACTTCGAAAATAACAAGGACTGGAAGTTTGAGGGCGATAAGCCTGCCATTATTGATTTTTATGCTGATTGGTGCGGACCCTGCAAAATGGTTGCACCAATTCTGGAAGAACTTTCGAAAGAGTATGATGGAAAGTTGAATATCTATAAAGTAGATACCGAGGCAGAACAGGAACTGGCTGCCGTTTTTGGAATACGCAGTATTCCTTCGTTACTATTTATTCCTATGAACGATCAGCCCCAGATGGCGATGGGTGCGCTTCCAAAGGATACCTTTAAGAAGGCATTTAAGGATGTTTTAGGAGTGGAGTAAATGTTCTATTTCTAATATAAAGAGAAAAAGAGGAGCAAAGCGCTCCTCTTTCTTAGTCTTATACATTGTCTTGTGTCTGAAGTATAATATTGGTTTTAGTGGCTATCAATACCCATTAGCATTAAAAACAGGTGCTTTTGGGTTTTTACAATCTCTGTCATGTATTCGCGAACAGCCTTAACGCTTCCAGGAAGTGTGTATACAACAGTTTTTCCCATTATGCCAGCAACGCCTCTGCTTAGTAATGCATTTGGTTTTTCTGCTCCATATTTGAGCCGAATCATTTCCATTATTCCTGGGATTTCCTTATCAAGCATTTTTTTTACAACCTCGGGGGTAATATCTCTTGGGCCTATTCCTGTACCTCCTGTCGTAAATACAATATCGTAGCTTGCCTTTTTTGCACTAGTAAGGTGTTGCTTTAACGTGTCAATGTCGTCGGGTATTAAAACATTGTCAACGGTATGTTGCCATCCCAATTCATCAAAATATTGATTTATTAATTTGGTAATTTCGGGACCGCTCAAATCTTGGTATTCCCCTTTGCTTGCCCTGTCGCTTAGTGTTATTACTTTTATTTTATGAATTTTAGGAATGAATTCCAGTTCGTCTCCATCTTTAAGTTTTCCCGGTTTAAGTACTCGGACAAAAATGCCTTCCTTTGGCATAACGCAATTTCCTACCTGACGGTAAATTGCACAAGCATCGCCATGGCATTCCTTTCCAATTTGAGTGACTTCCATTTCAATTTCGTTTCCTATGAATTTATCGCCGGGTTTTGTTTTATACAATTCTAGGCCTTGAGTAGTAATATTCTCAGCAAAGTCACCATATTTTACTTGAAAGTTGCTGGCCTTTGTGAATTTATCGATACTTTCTATACCAAGCATGCTTACTTGCCTATGCCAAGAACCCGCATGAGCATCGCCCTTAACCCCTAGCGAGTTTAATTCGATGTATTCAACAGGATGCTTTACTGTTCCTTTCTTCGTGGAGATGTTTACAGAGATTATTTTGATTTTAGTATTCACGACGTTTTACTTTTATAGTGTTTCGTTTGGGGTTATTGTAATTGCTATCAACCTAAAATGTCGGTTTTTGTTTTCTCAATCAGAGCGATATTTGATATTATCATGTTTTTATCAACGGCTTTACACATATCGTAAACGGTAAGGAGTGCGGTTGATACAGCGGTAAGTGCTTCCATTTCAACTCCTGTTTGACCGATGCATTTTACGTAGCTGTTTATTTCAACTCCATTACTGGTTAAGGTTGCCTTTACATCAGCTTTGGTTAGCATCAGCGTATGGCATAGAGGAATTATCTCCGGGGTTCTTTTTGACGCTTGTATACCCGCAATTTCGGCAACGGTTAACACATCTCCTTTCTTCATCTGATTATCGGAGATCAACTTAACGGTTTCATCCGATAATTCTATAAATCCTTTGGCGCGAGCCTCCCTGATTTGAATTTTCTTGTTGCCAACATCAACCATGTTGGCTTTTCCGTTCTTATCGATATGAGATAAAGTCATAGTTTATCCTCCAATATTGTAAAATTCTCCATTCTGATTTGTTGTTCCACATTTTGGTTTGTTGGCTAGCGCCAGTTTTAACGCTTCTTCTGCACCAAGTTCACGAACCTTATAGCCTAGATTGTTAAATAGGCAAGGTTTTACAACACCATCAGCGGTAAGTCGCAAGCGATTGCATATGCTGCAATTGCCACCCTCTCCACCTTCAACAACTCCAAATATCCCGCTATCTAAGTCCATTTTAGGAATAAACCGAACAAGAAATCCATTCGATTCGGCAAACTCTTTTACATCAATGGCATCGGGCTCCAGCGATGATTTTTCAACCACGCAATTCAACTTTATAGGATTTAGCCCAGCTTCTTTTGCAATCCGAAGGCCTTCAAGAACATCGTTAATATTGCCTATTCTTGTGGTTTGCCTGTATTTGTCAGGATCAATAGTGTCTAAACTAACATTGATTCTTCGCAATCCGGCATCTTTAAGTTGATGGGCGAATTGTTTGAGAAGAATACCGTTAGTGGTCATGCTTAAATCCGTTATTTCTTGAATTTTTGCAAGAGATGTAATTAGGCTTACCACTCCTTTCCGAACCAAGGGTTCGCCACCGGTAATTCTAACCTTATTGAATCCAAATTTAACCGCAACATTTACAAAGTTGATTATTTCTTCGAACGATAGAATATCCGAATGTTTAATTTGCTGAATACCTTCTGCAGGCATACAGTAGGTGCAGCGAAGATTACATCGGTCGGTAACCGAAATGCGTAGGTAGTTAATATTTCTACTATATTGGTCTAACATCAACCAACTCTCCTTTATTAATTTTTTCGATACCTATTGGTACCGCAATAATACCGTTGGCTTTTGCCAAGGCAAAAATATGAGCGGAACCATGGAAATCAACCGGAAACACAAGGTGTTGTTCGGTTAACTCAACAGGGACAAATGCAAGCCTTTCGCTCCTTTTTCTGCGATAATCAATTCCCATCGAGGCGTTTACCTGTAATGGATTTATTGTTTTGCAACCCATCATTTTTTGCAATGCAGGTTTTACTAATAACTCGAATTGTATAAACGAAGATACCGGGTTTCCGGGCAATCCAAAGATGAGTTTATTTCCTTTTGTCCCGAATGTAGTTGGTTTTCCAGGCTGAACTGCAATACTATCGAAATGGATTTGAATGCCGAGTTTCTTCATTATTTCAGGAACAAAATCGAAATCGCCCATGGAAACACCTCCGGTAAGAATTATAACATCCGATTCCTCTAACGCTTTTGATATAGCATTGTGGGTTTCCTCCTTGGTATCGCCAACTATTCCGTTGTAAATTGGCACAGCACCACTGTTTATTACCTGTGATATGAGCTGATGCCCATTGCTGTTGCGGATTTGACTGCCTGTAGGTTTTGCGTTGGGCTCAACCAGCTCGTCTCCAGTAGGAAGGATTGATACTTTTGGTTTTATGACAACTTCTGGTTGATGGCATCCTAATGCTGCCATTATGGCGATATGCTTGGGATGAATTGCTGTTCCTTTTTCAATGGATAAGTCGCCAACTCGGATATCCTCTCCAAGTTCGCAGATATTTGCTTTAGTAGATTTGCCTGTAAACTCAATATGCTTTTCGTCAATGATTTTAGTATCCTCAACCATCAATACGCAATCGGCACCAGATGGGAGAGGAGCTCCTGTCATGATTTTTGAGCATTGTCCAATTTCAATGTTTTTTGTAGGCATTACACCCGCAGGAATGACCTCGATTACCTCCAAACTACCACCAATGTCGGACATACGGCATGCATAACCATCTACAGCGGTTTTACGGAATGGTGGCATGTTTATATCCGAAATAACATCCTGTGCTAATACTCGGCCAATACACTGAGAGAGAGAAACCTTCTCTATTTTATCAGTGGTGAAAACCTTTGAAATTACTATGCTGTATGCTTCTTGAAAAGTAATCATCATCATAAATTAACTACAGCAAAGTTGGGAAAAAATAAGTAAATACGAAATGATTTTTGTTACATATCGAAGGGTTTGTACTACGTTTATACAAGCACTAATATGTTTAGTTTAGAATTGTTTGTGTAGATTTTTTTGCATAGGTAAAGGGATGCTTGTTTTACTAGTTGTTTTGAGAGTGTATAGAGTGGAATATTCTTAAAATATTTTTTGATATAGAATATGTAGTATGTGTTCGTCGCATTTTTGCGGATAATTTCCTATTTAAATGAGCGGAAATTAAATAAAGTTAATTTTCTTGTTACTTTTACGCTTTAAATTTTTCTTAATCTAATAAACCAAATTATATGAATCTTAAACTGCGTTTAATAGTAATGAACTTTCTTCAGTATGCAATATGGGGAGCTTGGTTGATTTCTCTTGGTGCATATTTAGGCGGAGGTTTAAATTTCTCGGGCTTTCAAATTGGTAGTTTTTTTGCAACAATGGGTATTGCATCGCTATTCATGCCTGCTATAATGGGAATAATTGCCGATCGTTGGATTCCTGCTCAAAAAGTACTTGGTATGTGTCATATTCTTGCTGCGGCCTTTCTTATTGCAGCGGCTCCACAAACTAACTATAGCGCGCTTTATCCATTAGTGCTGTTGAGTGTGATGTTTTACATGCCAACAATTGCGCTTTCAAATTCGGTTGCTTACAACGCTTTAGCCGTTAATGGTTTTGATACGGTTAAGACTTTCCCTCCAATTCGAGTTTGGGGAACTGTTGGCTTTATTTGTTCTATGATACTTGTAGATCTTTTGGGCTTTGCAACTACTTCATATCAGTTTTACCTTTCAGCTGGCTTGGGTATTGCTTTAGGTATTTATTCTTTTACGCTACCAAGTTGTGCGGTAAATAGGATGGTTGAAAAGAAATCGTGGGTTGATACTTTAGGATTACGTGCGTTTGCTCTTTTTAAGGAGCGAAAGATGGCTATTTTCTTTATTTTCTCTATGATGCTGGGTATGTCGTTGCAAATTACAAATGCATACGCAAACGATTACCTAACCAATTACTATGGGGCAATTGAGGCGTACAAAGGAACGTTTGGTGTAAAACATGCCAATATTCTTATTTCTCTTTCGCAGATGTCCGAAACGCTATGTATTCTTTTAATACCGTTTTTCTTGCGTAAATTCGGAATAAAGAAGGTAATGCTGATATCGATGTTTGCTTGGGTATTGCGTTTTGGATTGCTTGGTGTAGGGAACCCTGGCGCTGGCGTTTGGATGTTGGTTTTATCTATGATTGTTTACGGTGTGGCCTTCGACTTCTTTAATATTTCTGGTTCTTTATTCGTTGAGAGAGAGACCGATGATAAGATTCGTTCTAGTGCACAAGGCGTTTTTATGATCATGACAAATGGATTCGGAGCATTCATCGGTTCATATGTTGCAGGACTTGTTGTAGATGCAACTGGATGGCCGAATGCCTGGTATGTGTTTGCAACATATTCGCTTGTAGTTGCGTTAGTATTTGCTTTTGTTTTTAAATACAAGCACAATACAAACGAAGTTATAGATGTTAAGCACTAGAAATACATAGGAATAAAAAAAGCCTGTCTAAATATATTAGGCAGGCTTTTTTTGTATCAAATAATCTTTATTTAGTAATCTCGCTTAGTTTGGTAAAGCAATCGTCAACGGCAACCATTAAGTCCTGTTGAATTGCCTTATAGTGTGCTTTAACAGCCTTTGAATCTTCCTTGTTTTCAGGGTTATTAATGCGGGTGATTAGTTCGTTGCGCTTCTCAAGCATGCCTTCAATTATTGATAATGCTTTATCGCGGTTTTTATCACCATTTATTAGCATGAAAGTATAGCAATCGCTAACAACTTCGCTTACTAGAAAGTCAACATCTTTCTTTAAGTTTCTCTTATTTGCCATGTTTAAAACAGATTATTAATTGATGTGCAAAGATATAAATTAGATTTACAAATCGATAATTAATTATTGGTTGTTGAAGTTTTGAATTGCATTAACTTTCCACAATACTTTCTTCGCCCTCTATTAAAGTAGAATTTACAACCGATTTATTTTGCCATCGTCCATACTTATAGTAAAGGACTGCTGCAATTGCCCCGAAAATCCAACCAATCGGAATTGACCACCAAATCCCTTTTTCTCCCATATCTAGTGTCTTGCTTAGGAAGTAGGCAAGGGGAACCCTAATTATCCATAGCGATAGCAGCGTAATGTACATTGGAATTACTGCCGCACCGGCTCCGCGAAGTAGCCCGTTGATGTTAAACATCACGGCAAAAACAATATAGAAGATGCTTACAATTAAAAGGTACTGATAGCCATGTTCAATTACATCGGGGCTTGCGGTGAATATGGTCATTATTGATCGTCCCCATACAATGATGACGATTGTTATTGCTATGCAAACAACCGCCGACATCCATATTGCCGATTTCAGTCCGTTGGCCACGCGCTCAATTTTGCCCGCGCCAATGTTCTGTCCAACAAAACCCGATAAAGCTGCCGAGAAATTCATGATTGGCATTACGGCCAAAGAGTCAACTCTGCCTGCGGCAGAGTAGGCTGCAATAACAGGAGTGCCAAAAGTATTTACTATTCCCATCATGGCCATTCCGCCAAGAGCAACCAATGTTTGGTGAACGCCTGCAGGTAATCCAATTCTGATACTCTGACGGAATATTTCCCAATCGAAGGAGATATCCTTTAAATTAATTCTAAGTATATGCTCTTTGTGGTTTAGGTAGATTATGGCAGCAACAAAAGCACCCGCTTGCGAAATAACAGTAGCCCAAGCTGCACCTGCAATTCCCCATTTAAATCCAACCACAAATAAAATGTCAAGGCCAATGTTTGCAAAGGTTGATACTATTAAAAAGTACAGGGGAGTTTTTGAATCGCCAATTCCTCTTAGCACGCTAGCGGTACCGTTAAATCCAAACATAATTATCATCCCGGCCATGTAGATGTTTAGGTAGGTAACGGCAGGTTCAATTAACTCTTCGGGAAGTTGAAGGAATCTGAAAATCCATTTGCTGGAGACAAGTCCTACTACGGTCATTATAACCCCAGCAACCAGTAAAAAAATATAAGCGGTGTCCGATGCCCGTTTAACCTTATCGTACTGTTTTGCCCCAAAGTATTGAGAGATTACCACGGAAACCCCAATTCCAACCCCAATTATTAGGGCAATTATCATGAATATAATCGGAAACGAGGCTCCAACTGCGGCTAACGCTTTGTCGCCAAGGTAACGCCCAACAATTATGCTATCTACAATGTTGTATAGTTGCTGAAAAACATTCCCAATAAGCATGGGAACTGCAAACTTGAATATATGCTTTGATTCGCTACCTGTGGTAAAATCGTTCATTAATTTGATGCTAGGTATCAGTTAAACGACACTAGATTTCATAAAGGAATTGCAAAGTAGATTAAAATTAGACGAATTATCAAATTAAAAACATTAAACGAATTTAAGAGTTCAATAAATTGGGTTAAAGTTTAACAAAACGAAAAAAGTCATCAAATTTAAACCTGATGACCTTTCCTGTTTTGTTTGATTTCTAGTATCGGATATCTTGCATGCTATTTTGCTCGATCCATCTCGATGGTAAAGTGACGCATAATTGGAGCTTCGCGGGTAATGGCTAGCCCATGCTTAATGTCGTTTCTTCTGTCGAACACATTCTTGAGCGCAACCGCAATTACATCCATGTGGTTATTGGTATATACTCTACGAGGAATAGCTAGGCGAAGAAGTTCGAGTTTGGGAAAACGATTTTCGCGGGTTACCGGATCGCGATCGGCTAACAGTGCCCCAATTTCAACACCGCGGATACCTGCTTCAAGGTAAAGTTCAATGGCCAATGTTTGTGCTCTGAACTGCTCCTTGGGAATGTTAGGCAACACTTTGTTGGCGTCAACAAAAATTGCATGCCCACCAGCCGGGAATTGGTAGGGAATTCCAAATTCTGTTAGGCGGTTACCCAGATATTCAACCTGCTTAATGCGTGTTTCTAGGTAATCGAACTCGGTTCCTTCATCTAGTCCAACTGCAAGAGCATTCATATCACGCCCCGACATTCCGCCGTAGGTTACATAGCCCTCAAACATAATGTTGAATGTTGAGCACTGGCGCCACAAGTCGCTATCGCGCATTGCAATAAATCCGCCCATGTTTACAATGGCATCCTTTTTACTGCTCATGGTCATTGCATCGGCGTAGGAGTACATCTCCTTAACAATCTCTTTAATGGTTTTATTGGCGTAGCCCTGTTCGCGAACTTTGATGAAGTAAGCATTCTCGGCAAAGCGTGCAGAGTCGTAAATTACCATTTTTTTATACTTATCGGCAATTTTACGCACTTCGCGCAGGCACTCCATCGAAACGGGTTGTCCTCCGGCTGTGTTGTTGGTAACCGTAACAATAATAAAGGGAACCTTATCGGCCTTTTCGCTTAAGAATTTCTCGAGTTTTTTAGGGTCTACATTTCCTTTGAATGGGTGATTGAGTTCTGTATTGGCAGCCTCATCAATAGTACAATCTATTGCGTGCGCCTTGCGGAACTCAATATGGCCCTTGGTGGTATCGAAGTGGGAGTTTCCTGGTACGTAATCGCCTTCCTTTACCAATGCCGAAAAAAGAACATTCTCTGCTGCACGGCCTTGGTGGGTTGGCAGGAAGTTGTCGAAACCAAGTATGTTTTTGATGGCATTTTTTAGGTTGTAGTACGATGAGGCCCCGGCATAACTTTCATCGCCAAGCATCATTGCGCTCCATTGGCGGTCGCTCATTGCTCCGGTTCCGGAGTCGGTAAGCAGGTCAATAAATACTTGTTCGCTTTTAAGGTTAAACAGGTTGTACTTGGCCTCTTTAATCCACTGTTCGCGTTCCTGGCGTGTGCTGCGGCGGATGGGTTCAACCATCTTAATTTTATACGATTCTGAAAATGGTAATTCCATAATGTTTTATTTTTTTTGATTGTTGGTAATAGAAATAAATTAATGCTTTCCGGTTGGAAAGAAAGAATAATGATAAAACGGAAAAATGGAATTAGAATGTATCCCTGTTCTTGATATTCAGGAATATGTACTTAGGTGCGAATTGAATGTATAAATTATATCTCATCAGTTTGATAATGAATATAATGTTACAAATATAGTAACTTGAAGGAATTATTGAAACCGTTTGATGAGAAAATTTAATATCGAAATTAATACTGTTGGCTATTGACCCTTATCTTTGATACTCGATAAAATTACCACTTATGGGACTGTATAATTTTGATCAAATAATTAATAGAGAGGATACGGCCTGCGTTAAGTATGATATGCGTAAATCAATTTTTGGGAAAGAGGATGTTATTCCAATGTGGGTGGCCGATATGGATATTCCTACTCCCGATTTTATAGTTGATGCAATCCGAAACAGGTGCAATCACCCATTTCTGGGCTATACGTTTAGGGACGACAATTACAGCAATGCAATTGTTGATTGGTATGCCCAACGGCATCGCTGGAATATTCAACCCGGATGGATTGAGTTTTGCCCAGGGGTTGTATCTGGGTTAAACCATGTTATTAGAGCCTTTACAAAGCCTGGCGATAGAATTATTATTCAACCTCCGGTATATCATCCATTCTACTCTACGGTTGAGAATAATGGCAGGGTTTTAGCCTTTAATCCATTGATTGAGACCGATGGAGTTTACACCATCAATTATGATGGGTTGGAGCAGTTGGCCGCGGAGGGTGCTGCAATGCTTATTTTATCGAGTCCGCATAACCCCGTTGGTAGAGTTTGGACTAGTGACGAGTTGAGGCGGGTTGGATCAATTTGCGCAAAGCATAACGTTATAGTTGTTTCGGACGAAATCCATTCCGATTTGGTTTACGCTCCTTACCGGCATACCTCGCTGGCCTCAATCTCCGAGGAGTTTGCAAATTGTACAATTACCTTTGGGTCGGCAAGTAAAACCTTCAATATAGCAGGGCTTTCGAGTGGCTTTACGATTATCCCAAATCCAAAACTCCTCAGTAAGTATAAGCAAGAGTTGGAGGTCTCGGGGGCTGGAATGGGAAACATATTTGGTAACGAAGCATTAAAAGCGGCATTCTCGCATCGGGGCGAAGAGTGGTTAGCCGAACTCTTGGAATATTTTAAGGGAAATATAATGCTGGTTGAGGAAACCTTAAAACAAAAACTGCCCAAAGTAAAGTTTGTTAAGCCTGAGGGCACTTATCTTCTTTGGCTAAACTTCAGAGGAATTGATATTGATGATGCCGAATTGAATGGCAAACTGATTAACGATGCCGGTTTAGGCCTTAATGCCGGCAATGGTTTTGGAAAGGAGGGGGAACGGTTCCAGCGCATGAATATAGCATGTCCGCGCGCTACCGTTCAGCTGGCGCTCAGCAAGCTGGTTGCCTCGTTTGACAATTGCCGGTAGCTTAGCTTTTAAATATTCCAAAATGAGGTATTCGGCGTAGGCTCGATAGGTAAACACCCAACAGAATAATTACAAGGCTGTATATATGAATTGAGCTGATAATTTCATTATCCATTAGCCCCCACATTAGCGCAAAAAACGGAATAACATAGGTTGACGATGAGGCAAATATGGCGCCAGCCTTATGGATCAAATTATTGTAAATGAACAGCAGGATTACCGATCCGAACGTGGCAAGGGTTAGAACTGCCAATAAGCTTGGCCAGAATTTAGGCGATTGAACCGCTGTGGGAAGATCGGTAAACATTAGCACAACGCCAGCAAAAGGACCTATCAAAAAGAATAGTAACGATGTAATTTGTATTCCAGTTAACCCTGCCAGTTTATTCCTAATAATATTAGCGTTTATTCCATACATGAAAGTGGCAAAAACAATAATTAAAGCATACGCATTAATTCCACTCAAAGAACTAAAGTTGCCGTTGGAAACCAATATGGAAGCGCCAATAAAACCAACAAAAACACCAACGTACTGCAATGTGTTAGGCCTATTTTTAAATGCCAAAACGCCAATTATCAATGTAAAAAAAGGCGTTAAGCCATTAAGAATACCTGCTAGTGAGCTGGGTACCTGAGTTTGTGCAAGCGGAAACAAAAAGGCCGGGAAGAGGTTTCCCAACAATCCGCTGGCCAGTAGATACCCAAAATTCTTTCGGGTGATAAGCCGTAAATTTTTTATTGATATTGGTAGCAGAATTAGGAAACTAAAGAATATGCGGATAGCCCCAATTTGGGCGTACGTAAAAGCATCGAGGCCGCGTTTCATCAGAATAAACGAAGCACCCCAAACAAATGCTAGTAAAAACAACGCTGCCCATTGCCAGCGTTTCTTGTCCAAACTAAACATATAGCTGAATATTAGGCAGCAAATGTAGTTAAAAGAATTAATTCTTATTGAGTGGGTAAATTCTTTTCTATTAACTTGGATATCAGTGTAAAATATTCGGCAATAGCCCTAAACCTTTAGTCCCAGCACTAAAATATCATCGGTTTGATCGATGCTGCTTCCTTTCCAACTAAGAAGCATCTCGTTGATACTGTTTTTCTGATCATTGAGGGGTTTTCCCGAGATTTGTTTCAAAAACTCTACAAAATTCTTCCGTAAATATTTTTTGCCTGTTTGTGCGCCTAACTGATCCGTTATACCGTCGGTAAATAGGTAAATAATATCATCTTTCTCCAGGAAAACTTCTGTGAGATTAAATGCGCTCTCCTTCATTGATAAGCCAATAGATATTTTATCTGCAGGGTATTCTTTAAGTGTACCATTTCTGCATATCCAGAGCGATATTTTTGCGCCGCTGTAGATTAGTTTTTGTGCTTTAGGGTTGTAGCTAAACATCGCTATTTCGATACCTTCCTTCCGGAGGTCGTTTGGAGACTGCCTAAAAATTGATTTTACGGCTAGCCTAAGTTCATCCAGCACGTTGTCGGGTTGAGTTAGATTGCTAGTACCAATTATTTCGTTAAGATAAGAGATGCCCATTATACTTAGCAGTGAGCCAGGAACACCATGTCCGGTACAATCGGCTACGGCAATAATAACTGATTCGTCTTTTTCTTTAATCCAGTAAAAATCACCACTAACAACATCTCTGGGTTTATAGTAAACAAAATAATCCGAGAAGTAATTGCCAATAATATCCTCCGAGGGTAGCATTGCCGATTGGATAATGCTTGCATAGGCAATGCTATCGGTAATTTTTCTGTGGTTAAATTCAATTAGTTCCTTCTGGTTTTGAATGGCAATATTCGCTTGCTGAAGATTCTCTGCTTGAGTTAACACCTCTTCCTTTTGCTGTTGAAGTTCACCATTGAGTGAGATTAGAGTAAGATTAGCGTTTCGGATTTTTCGTCTGCTATTATATACGTTTAATGCAAGGCCGGTGCCTAGTATAATTAATACTAATAAACTGTAAAGCGATATTTTCTGTGCCCTATTTTGCTCAATCAACAATTGGTTTTCCTTCTCTTTTTTCTCGGTATCAAATTTTGTTTGCAATTCGATTATCTGAGCCGTTTTTTCAGAGTTCAACAATGTATCCTTAATTCTAAGTAGTTCTCTGTGGGCTTTTAGCGCTAAAGAACAATACCCAATGGAGTCGTAAAGATTGGTTTGGGTTTCCAACGCATAGGCCAGTTGGTGGTAAGCCTTTATTTTGTAATTTATATCAATTGCTTTGCTTAGGTATAGTTGAGCCGAGTCCATTTCGTTTAACTTCCTGTAGCATCCCGCCAGTCTTAAATACCCATCGGAAAGGGTGCTGCTATCCATTAGTTCAGCCGAAATCCGAATTGCCTCTTTCGCATTCTTTTTTGCATCATCTAGTTTATTCAATGTAATATATATACTGGCGATTGAAATATGCGAAATAGCAATTCCACGTTTATTATTTTTTTTCTTTTCGAGTTCAAGACCTTTATATTGATATTTCAATGCTTTGTCGAATTGGTATGTTTCCTGATATATCAACCCTAGGTTTCCCAAACATGAGGCTATGCCAGTTTCTTCATTTTGTTTCTCATATATTTTAAGGGCATTTTCAAAATATTCAACGGCTTTCGGAAAATTATCCAGGAAGTAGTATATGTTACCTATTCCTCCATAGCATTTTGCAACGCCGCTTTCATTTCCAATTTCTTGGTAAATATTGGTCGCATTAATCATTAACGTCATCGATTCCTGATAGCTACCCTCTAATGCCTCTGCAATAGCTTTGGAGTAAAGCGCATCGGCCTCTCCTTTTTTTAATTTCAACAATTGGGCTTCCTGTATTGTTTCATCAAGAATTTTCTTCGACTTTGAAGGGTTTACGTAGGCTAGTTCACCTGCATACGATATTTTATAGCTAAGTTTAAGCGTGTCGTTTTTCGCATTATCTATTAATATCTGAATTGAGTCAAGTGTTGGTGTCTGAGAATATACGTTACCCAAGAGTAACGTAAAAAGCGTAACGATATAACAATATTTACACCGAGCCATATACAAACATTTTCTACCAAATATAGATTTTTAAAGCAAAAAACTGATATTTTTCGGAGATTTTAATCCTGCAATTTAGTAGATACCCATGAGCGAAAAGAGTTACGATCCCCAAATGCATACCGCCGAGCATATACTAAACCAAACCATGGTTCGAAAGTATAATTGCGGCAGAGCATTCAGTAGCCATATTGAAAAGAAAAAATCCAAGTGCGATTATATACTATCCAGGGCACTTTCCGATACCGAGATAGTGGAGATTGAAAACGCTGTAAACAGCGTAATTGAGGGTAATGTTGACATTATCGAGGGGTTTGTGCCTAAACACGATGCCGCTCAATTTCTCGATTTAAGTAAACTGCCACCCGATGCTCCCGATACTATCAGGGTTATTAGGGTTGGTGAATACGATGCATGCGCATGCATTGGCTCGCATGTGAAGAATACCCGTGAAATAGGAACATTTAAAATTATTTCCTCCGATTTCAACGATGGGGTGGTTAGGCTCCGGTTTAGGTTAGAGTAATACTCCATCTCATTGCCGAAGGGCTAATGCACAGAATTGCACAAGGATTATAATTATTGCCTATGCATCTTTTCGTTACGTCTTTTTATGTATGGGTAAACAAATATCATTACTGTCGGAATAAAGAACATTGACATAATCCAAATAGTTTTATTATAAATTTGGTTGCCTATAATATCGGCAAATACTATAACCCATAGCGCTAAGCTGTATGAGGCAAGTGCAAGAGCCATTGCTACAAGCATATCGCCTTTACATAAAAGGGTTATGAAAATGAATATTGCATATATTACCAGTAGTAGGTTGTACACTTTTGCGTTGATTGTAATTTTCATGGTTTCTAGTTTTAAGGTTGAATACTGTTTATTGTTAATGGTTATTGTATCAATACTTTCTATTTTCGTTTTCATACCCTGGCAGATTCTTCGAATTCTGTAAGGTATTCTTCGGTTAGTAACGACCTTTCAGAGTCTGCCCGATGTTTTTAATACTAATTTCACTCAATTTCAATATCGTACTTGCGGAGTAGCCCTACAATGCCCGATACCGAAAACTTGGCTTTCTTTATTTGGTTAATTTCCGGATCTAGGCTATAGTTGTAAGCCGTTCTAAAGTCGGCTTTTTCCAAATTGGTGTTTTCGAAAATTGTGCCCATTAAATCGCAGCTATCAAATTTAACCGCATTTAGGTTGGCCTGGCCAAAATCAACCTCCTGTAAACTACAGTTGGCAAATTGTGTTGACTTCAGTTTTAGCTTGAAGAACGAGGATAGGTTTAGGGTACAGTTCCTGAACTCGGCCGAGAACAAAATGTTATTGCAATTCTCGAAGTGCAGCCCCAGCATTTTGCAATCCTTAAACCTTACATCCTTAAACGAGGCGTCGTTGAGCTTTGCCATGCTTATGTTGCAGCCCGCAAACTCGCATTCCGAGAAATTAATCCCCGAAAGATCCGTATTGCTAAAGTTGCAGCTGGTAAAAGTGCAGCCCTCGTAGTCGGCCCTCGCTATAGGATTTGTGGTAAAATCCAATTTGCTGAATGTTTTGTCAAGAATAAAAGTTTTATCCATTGTCCATTAGCTAATTTGTAATCGGTTTTACTGGTTTCAGTATAGCAAAACAATATTTCAAATATAGCAATTGTTAGTAGCAAAGTAATTCTAAAGCGGATTTAACTATTCCTCGCAAAAAAAACGCACGCCAGCAAAGGGTGTTTGCGGGTTGTAAGCAATAAGGGAAAAGAGGGAGTAATTGTTTTTGTCAATCCGCTTTGCGCCTTAGGGCGCATTGAGATTAAAGAAAGTACCCCGTCGTACATTGCAATACATTTTCAAGACCATACAAGCCCTCGCTCTAGCCAATGGATTGCAAAAGAACTGCAATTTTCTCGTTCACCTTAATTTTAGTAAACTTCTTTTCATATTAATTATTTATGCATATCCGCTAATGTACCAAAATAATTATCTTTACAAAAACACTTGAGATGAATTTTATCGATTTTGTAAAGAAATATCCAGATGAAGCCAGCTGCATAAGACACTTTCGAACCGTTAAGGAGCGAAAAGGAGTCGTCTGCAAGAAGTGTGGCAATACGCATCATTACTGGAACAAAACCTACAATTCGCACGATTGCAGCAGCTGTGGATACAGAACCACCTTACGAAGCGGCACCGTTATGGAGTCATCGAAGCTACCTTTTCAGTACTGGTTGTACGCCATTTACCTGATGACCATGACCAAAAAAGGGATCTCTGCTGCTGAGGTTCAGCGGCAGCTTGGCCATAAGCGCTACGAACCGATTTGGGCCATGATGCACAAGATCAGATCGGTCATGGGATTGCGCGATGAGCGGTATGAATTGGAGGGCGTTGTCGAGCTGGACGATGCCTTTTTCAGAACCCATGCAGAGGACGAAAATGACGAGCTGACCAAAAGAGGAAGAGGCAGTCAGCGGCAAAGCAAAGTTCTAGTTATGGCCAAAGTTGATCCCAGGCGGGGGCGACCTCGCAGGAACAAAAAGCCATCAGCA
Organism: Tenuifilaceae bacterium CYCD; assembly: GCA_036322835.1. Lineage (NCBI taxonomy): Bacteria > Pseudomonadati > Bacteroidota > Bacteroidia > Bacteroidales > Tenuifilaceae > Tenuifilaceae bacterium CYCD. The sequence goes on from AP027304.1 coordinate 2,738,046, forward strand.
TTCCGATACGTAAAGATGGTTGTCATTCCGGACTCTTCGTCGAAAACGATGAACAAAGTAGTCTCAGCGAGCACCAGCTCTTCATCGGTGATTAAGAGTGATGGCTGGCGTGGTTTTAACAAAATCAAAGAGATAAGCTCCAGACATATCAAAAAGATAGTACCACCCGAGGAGGCTTCAAGAGTTCTCCCATGGGTGCATACCATGATTAGCAATGCAAAGAGAAACTTCTTAGGAGTCAATCACAAAATAAAAGACGTGTACCTGCAAAACTATCTGGACGAGTTTTGTTATAAAACCAATCGAAGATATTTTGGCAAAGAGTTGTTTGAACGACTTATGGTTGCTGCTGTAGAAGATACTTGGTATGGTAAAATAAGGTATAATTGCGGATAATCATATAATTATTTTAGGTAACAAATTTGTATTGATTCTTATGTAGCGGTATTATTAACCTATTAACTTCATGGAAAGTGTACTTAAAAAAATTGAAAAGAACAGAGTTAACCTGTCTCAGATTTGTGGAGGTGGTGTTTCCACAGGACGTGCGTTGTATGGCACAAAAGGAGGTGTCACTTTGAGTGGAACTGAATATGCAGACTTTGATGATCAAGGTTGCTGTATTATCAGTTTTGTATCTGATACTGGAGGTGTATTTTATCTTGACCCTATTTGCTAAATGATTAATATGATTATCCGCAATTATACCTTATTTTACCATACCAAGTATCTTCTACAGCAGCAACCATAAGTCGTTCAAACAACTCTTTGCCAAAATATCTTCGATTGGTTTTATAACAAAACTCGTCCAGATAGTTTTGCAGGTACACGTCTTTTATTTTGTGATTGACTCCTAAGAAGTTTCTCTTTGCATTGCTAATCATGGTATGCACCCATGGGAGTACTCTTGAAGCCTCCTCGGGTGGTACTATCTTTTTGATATGTCTGGAGCTTATCTCTTTGATTTTGTTAAAACCACGCCAGCCATCACTCTTAATCACCGATGAAGAGCTGGTGCTCGCTGAGACTACTTTGTTCATCGTTTTCGACGAAGAGTCCGGAATGACAACCATCTTTACGTATCGGAATGCTGATGGCTTTTTGTTCCTGCGAGGTCGCCCCCGCCTGGGATCAACTTTGGCCATAACTAGAACTTTGCTTTGCCGCTGACTGCCTCTTCCTCTTTTGGTCAGCTCGTCATTTTCGTCCTCTGCATGGGTTCTGAAAAAGGCATCGTCCAGCTCGACAACGCCCTCCAATTCATACCGCTCATCGCGCAATCCCATGACCGATCTGATCTTGTGCATCATGGCCCAAATCGGTTCGTAGCGCTTATGGCCAAGCTGCCGCTGAACCTCAGCAGCAGAGATCCCTTTTTTGGTCATGGTCATCAGGTAAATGGCGTACAACCAGTACTGAAAAGGTAGCTTCGATGACTCCATAACGGTGCCGCTTCGTAAGGTGGTTCTGTATCCACAGCTGCTGCAATCGTGCGAATTGTAGGTTTTGTTCCAGTAATGATGCGTATTGCCACACTTCTTGCAGACGACTCCTTTTCGCTCCTTAACGGTTCGAAAGTGTCTTATGCAGCTGGCTTCATCTGGATATTTCTTTACAAAATCGATAAAATTCATCTCAAGTGTTTTTGTAAAGATAATTATTTTGGTACATTAGCGGATATGCATAATGATTAAAATTACCTTTTATCTTTTGCTTCTGCTGTTTTTGCAAACTGCCAGTACAACTTCTGGTGAAAACAGCAGAAGTTATATACCCTATTACAAGGCTATAAACGAGGCAGAATTATGCGTGGTTGAACTTAACTTTAATCAGGCTTACAAAATTTATAGTAAGGCATTTGAACAGTTTGATAAGCATCAAAGGACCGATCTGTACAACGCTTCGCTTTGCGCAATTCTAACTGGCAATAACCATCAGGCAAAACTTTGGATAAAGGAGTTGATTGGATTAGGTTTCGCTCTCCCCAGTTTTAAGGGAAACATATTTCAACAATTACCATTAAATGAGTGGGATGATATAAAATCAGTGTACGACTCTTTGCATAATGTGTATAGAGCAAGCCTTGATTTAACCTATCTTGCTGCGCTTGACACCATGCGTATCCGGGAGCAGCGCCTTGTACAAGGAGCACAAAACCGATACGATAGTTTGCTATATATGCATGCCAAAGTGTTACACCATTTGATTACAGAAAAGGGCATCCCAAAGGGAACTGAATTTGAGGAGCAACCATTGCCACTAGATGTTTTTCGCCATCACTTTGGACTCAGGAATAGGCTAAAATATAATATGCTGAATGGTATTGATACCGTTGCCGAACCTTATAAAAGCATGTGTTTTAAAACTTACGACTTGGAAACCCTATTAAAAGAAGCTGTATTCAGGGGAGAATTAAGTCCTAACTTTGTTGCTGCATGTATAGACCATAGCGAACTGGATAGAACGAAGCAGCAAGGTGTATTTGAGATATCCATTGATCTTAATACAAAAACCATAAAATATTTAGAACCAGAACCGAAGGAGTTGGAGTTAATTGATGCACAGCGTATATCGCTTGGGTTGGAGTCTTGCCGCGATGCTGCCAAGAAGGATATTGAGGTTGCATTATATTACAATCAGGAAAAATACCCTTTCGATGAATTAATACGCCGTTCTAAAGAGATTGGCTACTCCAAAGCAGCCATTATAGCCTTAAGTAATAATATTGTAGAGAGGGATAAACTAACAATGGCTTTTCTTGATATGGTGAACGAAATTAGAAGAGAAATTTTATATAACGAAAATTTTAGTGCAAAAAATCACCTTGAAAATAACCCTGTATTTAATAAATGGGAATTATTAAAACAGTTTCGATTAACTAAATCAATCGTTGTAAAACATATAGAACCGCTAGAACGCTAACACTATGGTGTTGATAATCTCGCTGGTGGGCGTTTTTAACGCGTGACATTTACAATTTCCTTTCCTATTGCGAAATTCCATTTAACAAATGGTTAAACCGTGCATCGCCTTATTAATGCTCCGCATTAAATCCCCGGGTTAAAACCCGGGGCAATTCAGATTCAACTCCGTTCGGGGTTACCCATCGGGTATCCCTTTTGGCCTTGATCTTCTTTACATCTTTCTTGTATCAAGACAAGAAAGATCACCCTTCGGGTAACAAAACCCAGCCCAACCCAATTAAACAGTATTAAAACCGTTAAGCGCTGTAAAATAGCATTGGTACTCATTGCTATGCCAGGTGATAAGTGTGTTTTTATGATATATTAAATAAGTTATAGACAATTTAAAAAATGGTTTGAAGGGTTGACCACCCGAAGTCGAGGTATGCAAAGGTGAAAAGTCGACACGAAACAAGAGAGTAACATTGTAAAAGATTTCTATATGAAGAAATCTATTTGTAATTAGTATAAACAATAAAATTTTAATTATGAATAAAAAATTCTTTTTTATTGCATTAGGTGGTATTTCAATCACCATTATAGTATCATTTTTATACTCTTGTTCCAAGGATACAAAATCAGATGAAACTATAATCAAACCTTCTCAACCATCATTATCTTATAGCTATAATGATACTTTAAATCAGTTCTCTGGAAATAATCACAACACAAATTTTGTATGGGTACAAAAATCAAAAAAACAGAAAAGATGATGAGGTTTTCATTGGTAATGTAAAGGTAAATTATGACAAAATTTCGGGAATAACGATAGTAGATAAATACGATAAAACACTTCAAATAAAATTTGATGGTAAAATGTATTTGTTTCAAAACATAGAAGCCAATGATAGCCTATTAAAATTTGAGGCAATGGGTTATGGAAGGAAACAAACAACAGCATTTTCAATAATTGATCCTAACCATAATTTTTCAGATTTTCTATGTTCTCTTGAAACAGGACAAACATATATAACAAATAGTAAAGATGGAGGAATCAGCGCATTGTTCGTATTCGCTTGTCTATTAGCTAATGCAATAGATAATTATTGCGATGAAATGGTGAGGCAAAATGTGGCAACTTGCACTAAATATGGCAGATGCAGTGTTGTTGAATCTTGTGGTGCCAGTTGTGTTGGTTGTAAGTAATTAATAGTAATTTTGAATGCAATAGATTTCCTTCGTTTCGATTGAAATGAAGGAAATTTATTCTAGTAAATAGAAATAATGGAACAAAAGAATAATAAACTTATCAACTATCTCCTCATTACAGGGATAGTATTCTGGATTTTAGGTGTTTTAATTACACTATATTCAAATATTAACCAACATATAATTCCTGTTGATCAAACAAATGCAATAATTAAGTTATTTTCCATAAATAACACGTTTATTGTACTTTTGATAATACTGGTGCTTTTGTCTTAACCCCCTATAAGTTGGACATTTTTCTGAAAACAGTTTAGGTTGTTTTTTTTATTTTCCGCTTGATTTTCATTCATCATTCGATCCGCAAAGTTAGCCGTATCTCCGGAAATGTCAAGAGCAAGGCCAGTGTCCGCGCCGTCCGACACTCTTGACATCTCCTCCGATACTTGCGCTGCTGTTGGCTTATCGGATGATAAATTCAAGTAGTATTCATTCCATTTTTTCATCGGCGGCACTCTTTTTAATGCGCCATGCAAGCGTTCGTTGTTGTAAAATTTCATATAAGCGCTTATGGTGAGCTTTGCGTCATAGAAGCCGGCGAAGTCGTGCCTTCTGATCACTTCTCTTTCAAGAAGGCTATGAAAGGCCTCTATGTATGAGTTCTCCTCGGGGGTTGCAATGTGCGTAAACTCCTGGTTTGCCTCCAGCGTTCTGAGGTAATGCCGCACTTTGTTGGCAATAAACTGTGAGCCATTATCATTGCGAACCGTAACACCTTTCAGATCATGGATTAGATTAACGCGGTTAATCATTTTAATGACATCTACTTTACGAATACTGCCTTGAAAGATCCAGTCGAGTATTCTGCGTGTGTAAACATCCATCAGGGAAAGCAAGTAGTAGTTTTTGCGCTCTCCCGGAACCCATACGTACTTGATGTCCCAGCAGAGGTACTCCATCGGTTTAGACGCGTTTATCTTGCGGAACTTGACCCATTCCCGCTTGCCCTGCGTTCTGATCACTTTGCCCAGTAAAAGGTTGTTCTCATCCATGAGCCGGTATACTTTCTTATGGTTGATGATAAAATCCTTGCTCTTTAATGCCATTGTCACATTCTGATAGCCGTAACAAACAAATTCTCCGCACAGTATCCTTTTTATTTCATCAATGATAACCGTATTTCCCACCAGGGTACCATCGCGCTTATTCGTCCATTGACTCGGATAAACCCCCTTGCGCCTATTGCTCGGACGGTAATAGTATACGCTACGAGGCAAAGCGAGCCACAGGAAAAGATGCTCCATCGGTATTCTTGACCTAAAATGATTCGCAAGGGCTACCTTCTCTTGGTTTGGATAGGAGTTTTTTTTAAAAGCTCTCCCTTTACTTCTAGCTCCAACGCTTGCCGGGCAATGATTTTTTTCAGTCGCTCATTTTCTTCTTCCAGCAAGCGAACCTGAGGGTCTATGCGCTTATACTTTGGCTTTAAGCCATCTACGCCGCGGCTTAAATACCGTTGTTTCCATTTTGATAGCAGCGAAGGGGAAAGGCTATACTTCCTGCATGTTTCAATGGCGCCTTCACGTTCTGCTTCCTGAAGAATCGATAACCTTTCTTCCGGGGTAAACTTTCGGTGTGTTCGTTTCATAATTTCCCTAATTACGTTACTAAATTAAAATATTAATTTAGTCCAGCCATTTTGGGGGTTAAGACACTTTCTCCAATAATAGAAGAATCTATTTTTAGAATATGGGTACAAAATAAGTTAATCAGTTCAATAATTACCTTTTTAGGAATTAATATTATCATATTTTACTCTTTCAGTCATATTATAGTTAATATTATTAATAGTATTATCCTAACATACGTACTTTTTTTCTTAAATAAAAACAAATTAAAAATCATCTTCTTGAGCATTTATACAAGTATAACTTTTGCAATGCTTCATTATGCAAATCAATCAATTAACTTGTATGATATTGGCACTTTAATTCAATTACTTGGCTTGGGGTTGCTTTTAAGTTTTATTGGACTAAAAAAAGGGTTTATTTATTGTATCGTATCTCATGGTTTTTACAATTTGATTGTATTTCTAATTATTAGCTTATATTCAAATATTAATCCAATAATTCTTGAAAACGATTCATATACTGCAAAAATTAAAAGAATATCAATTATACAGAATAAGCCAACAAGCAACTTTTTTCGAAAAGATTCAATTCAATTAAACGGTAGTTTATCAGAAATATTAAAATACTTTGCTCAAGAAAATAAGGATACAATATTTAAATGTGAAAAAAGTATATATAAGTACTCCCTTCAAGTTAAAATAAAAACAAATTCCGATACTATAAAAAAAGAACTATTTAATAACTTAATGAATGCTTTAAGAATTAATAAAACAATTTCGGAAGAACGGATCTATGTATTAAAAATCTATAGTGATGATATTTATTTACAAAAAACAAACACATATAAAACAACGCTCAATGATTTTTGCATTTATTTAAATAATAAGTTTAATAAAATAATAAGACTTGATTCTAGACAGGAAAATAAAATTATATTTATATCTATCGATATTTTAAGCCTAAAATCAATTGATGATGTTAATAAATTTATTGAACTTAACCATAATATGACAATTATCGATAGTGGTGAAAAAATATATGTAACCCAACTTCAATGATTAAAAATTACTTGCTCGCGCGGAATTGTATTCCGTGCGTCCCTCGCTGGCGCGCGTTTGTAACGCGTGCCTCTTCAGTTCAAATCTTTCCGGCCTTGATTTTCTTTGCATCTTTCTTGTATCACCTCAAGAAAGATGATTGACTAAACCAACTCTGTAGGGTATCACCCAATGTATGACACTTACAATCCGCATCCATTGCGATGCAAACAGAGGTTCTTTAAGTCCTAGAATGGTCGAAGCGTGCATCGCCCTTTAATGCTCCGCATTAACCCCCCGGGTTAAAACCCGGGGCTATTTGCTCTTAACCCCGTTGGGGTTTACCCATTAAAAGGAAATGCCTCAGCCTCGCTCGCGCGGAATTGTATTCCCTTGGCTAAGCGTAGTCTCCTGACTACGCTTCTTTTATGTTCACTGCCCCGCATTTGTAACCCGTACCGGAAGTTTACGCCGGAACTTAGTTCTGCGTCAGCTCCACGCTCAAATCGTTCAGCTCGCCATGCGTTACGGCCAGGGTAACAACCTGCTCCTTGTATCCATTTTTTTAACAATCACCCGGTAAATCCCTGTTTGGATGAGGTTGTAAAAAGTAATAAACCAAATGTGTTCGGCGGTCGGCTTTGCCGCCGTCGGAATATCATAGGTTGGGCATAGGTTCGCGAAGTATACCTGCGTACAATTATTCTTTCAGGCTGAGCCTGAGTTTTTCCCGTTCTGCCCTATGTTAAGCGTATTCTTCTGGCTACGCTTGCTGAAGTTCCGGTCTCCTGGCCGCAAACAACTAACCAATAACAGGCTTTGCCTTACAGCACGACAGTTAAAAAACTATCCTTTAGTCACGACATAGTTACCCTACGCTCAAATCTAAACGCACAAAAACTACGCCGAGCGAGGGTATTACTGTTCATGGATAGTAAAGGGGAGGGGTATGCATTAAAAATATTCGCAAACAAAGCGAATATGAAAGTTTTCACTACTTTTGTTTCGGTTTAGCGGTTGCTGCAAACAAACAAAAGAATTACAAATAAGAATAAGGGATTGTTTCATTTTATACTCCATGTTCGAATCAGAGAATAACAGTAATAGAGTAATAAACCAACCTTTAAGACAAAAGCATAATGACAAAGAAAACTACAATTATCATTTCGTTGCTATTAATAATCGCTGCGGTTATAATTGAAATTCTACTTAAAGAATCCAAAACAAGTTTAGATATTGAACTTCTAGAATTCTTTGCTGGAATATTGTTTGGAGCAGGAATTAGTTTGCCGATACATTTATTTTTCGGAAAGAATAAAAAGTAAAAAACATATACTGAGAAATGGTTTAGCCTACTGGGGCTGATGATGCAGATACCAATGTTTCTAGTATTTTAGTATGGTTTTAACGTTGGATAACGCCGCTGGCAGTTAACTCCCCAGCAGTCCAAACCACCGACTGTTAATAACAAGGCAAAAAACAGACTACAAATGCAACATCATAATATGAAGTAGGAAATGTTAAATTTGAGCATTTCTCTTTACAACAAGAACAGTTAATTAAACCTTTCGGTATGAAAAAAATTCTGTTTTTTCTGGTGACGTTTTGTTTTTTTCAATCAAACGTAGTTTTGGCTCAAACCGAGGAGCATGGATGGATATGCTTTTACTATACCAATCAAATTGGCCATCGTCCAAGTTTTACAATCTCATTGAACGATAACGAAGTGTTTAATCTTGAAATGAGAGCAAGGGTAAGGTATAAAATTTTTTCTACTGGAGATATTAAAATTTCATGCTATGACAATAAGCATGGGATGGGTAATAGTATTACCTTAAATGTACAGCATGGGAAAACATACTATGTTAAGCTCGACCATGTTTCCTTAAAGTTGAAACAAGTAGAAGAAAAAATTGGAGAAAATGAATTTAATAACCAGAGGTTAGCCGAAATTCAAAAAATTACGGAGGACAAGCAAAACCTAGTTATTAAAAAGGAAAAGCCAATTATAAATACCAGTAATACGCAGATAGCAAAAGTTGAAGTAAAATCTGATGTAGATATTAACATTCCCATAGATGGTGCTGTGAAGAACAACACCTATGCACTAATTATTGGGAATGAGGACTACAGCTCAAACCAAACGGATATAAGCACGGAGGTCAACGTTCAGTTTGCCGAAAATGATGCAAAAATATTTAAGGAGTATTGTGTCAAAACCTTAGGTATTCCTGAAAAGAATGCTACTCTACTTATTAATGCAACGGGTAGTAGAATATTACAGAACTTAGACCTGCTATCAAAAATTTCAAAAGCGAATGGTGGTGATGCCGAGTTAGTATTTTACTATGCAGGGCATGGCTTACCCGATGAGCAAACCAAGGAACCGTATTTAATACCTGTTGATGTAAGTGGGGCTGACCTGAAATACGCCATTAAACTTGCCGAAGTGTATAAAAAGTTGACCGAAAATCCATCGGCTAAAGTAACCGTATTTATTGATGCCTGTTTTAGTGGTGGAGCCCGGAATGAAAGTTTACTCGCACTTCGAGGAGTTAAAGTTAGACCGAAAGAGGTTGCTGTTGGAAACAACCTTGTTGTGTTTACCTCAAGCTCTGGCAATGAGTCCTCTGCCTCATACAAAGACAAGCAGCATGGGATGTTTACCTATTACCTACTAAAGAAATTACAGGACTCCAAAGGAAATTGCACGTATAAAGAACTTGATGAATATCTAAAGAAAGAGGTTTCCATAAACTCATTGGTCATTAATAAAAAACAACAAACTCCACAGGCGATGGGCAGCCCAGATGTGGATGAGAAATGGAGAAATTGGAAAATAAAATAGTGAGAAAAGACTTAATTGAAAACGATAAGCAATGTTATTAGAAAATAGTTCTAAGTTACTAGCTACATATTTATTGTACTTAAACTGAAGCTGCATTGGGAGTTCTTAATGCTTTTTGCTAATATCACTCTCGCTGGCGCGCGTTTGTAACGCGTGACATTTACAATTTCCTTTTCTATTGCGAAATTCCATTTAACAAATGGTTAAACCGTGCATCGCCTTATTAATGCTCCGCATTAAATCCCCGGGTTAAAACCCGGGGCAATTTATTGCTATCCCGTAAGATCCAGGCGGAGTTACGTCCTGGCTGCATGTAAGCAATTTAAGGATAGTTAACTCTTGGTAATGATTTATTTATTGATATTAATAGGGCAGGTAATCTGTTTATGGCTAATTTTGCATTAATATTTAATGCTGTAACCATGGAAAAGAGATCAATTGAACCAAAGGCGCTAAGCACAATGCGATTGGTTAAGAGCGAGGATTTAAACCATCACGGAACACTGTTTGCCGGACGAAGTGCCGAATGGTTTGTTGAATCGGGATTTGTTGCTGCGGCATCGCTTGTTGGACCGCAAAGCGTTGTGTGTTTGCAAATACACGGTCTGTACTTTAGTCAGCCTGCACGTCCCGGCGATATTCTTAAGTTCTCGTCAAAAATAGTATATGCAGGTAGGAGCAGCTTAGTTTCCTATATTGATGTGGTAAAGGTTAATGAAACCGAACCATTCGTTAGCGGATTCATCACCTTTATTAATGTTGATGAGTCAACTAAACCAGTGGCTCACAATATTGAGATTGTTCCGGTTACTGACACGGATAAATTGCTGTACGAAAGAGCAAGGAGCTTAAAGAAATAGATGTTTTTTTGTAACGCTACGAACACTTGCATGGTTTATGCAAGTGTTTTTTTTATCGGTTGTACTTTGCTTGTAAGCCTTTCAGAAAGTTCCGCATAATTTGATCGTTGCAGGGACGGTACTGCATTTGCGATGGATTCCGAAAGAAAGCGCTCAGCTCATGCTTGCTGATCTGCATTCCCGATAGCGCTATGATCTCCAGTATATCATCGTCCTTAAGGTTAAGCGCTATTCTTAGCTTGCGGAAAACAATATTGTTGTTGAGCCGTTTCTCGGCTTCGGGCATTTCGCCATCCTTCCTACCGCGCTTATCAACTATTAGCCCGTTGAGGAACAGCGCTAAGTGGTAATCGTCAATCTTAACGAAAGCCGGATCCTCGTCTTTCTTAAGCCAATCGCTAATTTCGGCTCGCGTGGTTTCGTAACCTGCATGCGCAAATAGTTCAATTATCTTGGAATCGTTGTAATCGAAGATATACCGTATGCGGCGGATAATATCGTTGTTTGTTATCATGGTTGCTATGGCTAAATTTCTGGTAAAAGTAGTGTTTTTTAATAGAATCTACTTTTTGTCGGGATTCAGTATGTTGGCTCTAACAATCCAGCAATCCTTCACCCTCGACGAAACATTTAGTCCGGTTACATTTTCTGACAGTGCTTCAAACTTGGTGCTGTTGGTTGCAGTGTTGATGGTTACATTAAAATCGGGCTGGTTATCGCTGTTGTAATCTATGGCACTATTTATTGTCTCGGGCAGTTTGCCCGAAAAAGTTACCTGAACAAACCCCTTTGAGCTTGTGCCTATAAGAGCTGCAAAAACCGGCTTGTTAATGGTTACAGTAATGCTATCCTGCTGGTAGCTTCGGTCTATATCTCCGCCGCTATAAATAGGGTTCACCTTCATGAACGGTAGCCTGGCCAATTGCTTTGCAAATTGGGTGTTCCCAATAAAGGTTGCGGGGATCAGCAGCATGCAGATTATTGCCCAAATATATGCCGGAATAGATAGTAGCTGTTTCATCGTTGTACGGTTTAAATTAGACTTCCGGTGGTAATAAGTTTTACAATTAGCATGATACCCTGCTGTACGGTTCCCCCTGCAAATATCACAAGTAATGTAAATGTGGGGTAAAGGAATAGCATGCGGTTTAACGTGTAGTTTTTGTTAGCGGGAGTTCCCTTAACGTGGTAATGGATGGCATTTTGGGAACAAGCATCAATGCATTTTCCGCACTTAGTGCAGGTAATGGATGGACTGCCCTTCTCAAGGTCTTTCTCATCTATCGATAGGGTAGGGCATACCCTGATGCATTGCTTGCACTGGGTGCATTTGTCCTTATCGATACGCAATCCAAAAATGTTGATTTTATTGGTGAGCGATAGCAGTGCTCCCATGGGGCAAAGGGTTGTACACTGAATTCGTTTTTTTGTCATAAACGGCAGCACAATTACCAACCCTATGAATAGCGATAGGAATACTACTGTTTTAAAGAATATTTCCACCGAGGTAACCCGCTCAAACTCGGTAACCGTTTTGAATGGGCAGAGCCAATCGCAATAGGTGGGCGATAGCGCAACTGCCGATGACAGGGCTACTACTATTAGTACCGCAAACGACATCCACTTTAGGGATGGATTTACGTTTTTAATAATCGGTTTCTTTGCAATACTAGAAACACCATCGTCCCAGCCGCCATAGAAGCAGCCCCAGCTACAGAACCCCCGGCCAATAGATATACTTACCCCGATAACAATTACCAGCATCGATGCGATGGAGGCAAACCCTTCGATAATGCTTCCCGGAAAAATTATGGTTTTGGTTATAGCCGCAGGAATAATAACCATGGTGGTTACGATGTGGCAGAATGGAATTTCGCACGATAGCAGGTTGTCGTTCGAAAAGGACATTGAGCCCCTCATTTGAATCAGGTTTACAACGAATACCAGGGCAAAGAATAGCGCCAGGGTAACAAAGCCAATCCTACGGTAAAGGTTAGTTTTCCCTTTATACAGAATCATGAAGAATAGCCCGTTGAAGAATATGAAGGTTACAAGGAAAGAGGCTGTGTTTAACGGTGTTGAAAAATTGGGCTTGCCTCCACCAATAAAGATAAAGGTTAGGAGTACCATTGGAATTATTAGCAGAATGGTTTTTAGCAAACTGCCCGTTGTGGCGTAAACAGATTTTTGTTTCATTGCTTAATGGTTAAGAAGTATGAATAAACCTTTATAAAGGTAAAGTATACCAGCTAAAATTGCAGCGAATTTTCCAATTATCCGCAAAATATTTTGCTTCTTAAATATGCCTATAAGAGGTAGTGGCAAGAAATAGAGCGATGTTCCGATAAAGAACATCAAAAAGAATACTATACTGTTACCAATTTGATGGCTCGATATGGCCTTTGTTATTGCCAGCAGTATTGGCGGACAAATGTTCAGCCCCGTTAGAGTTCCACCCAGTAATGGAATTAAGTAGGGCATATTCGTGAAATGCTTGGTGGCAATTTTAGATTGCGTTTTGCCTAGGCAAACCTCCTTAAACCGAAAGTTGCCATACAAAATCATCATTACGGATAGGATAATGTACGACACGCCAACAAGCCGCACGCTAAAATTGGATGGCTGAAGAATTAGTTTGCCGGCAATTCCAGCAATAAATCCTATTGCTATGTAAGCCAGCAATCGACCCAAAAGGAATAGCGAAACGTAGATTAGATTAGCGATGATGCTTTTGTTTTCTCCGAGTAGGTAGGGCAGCAGTACTGGCCCGCAGTATGCTAGGCAAACCGCCCCAGTGCTTAGTCCAAGCAGTATTCCTTCGGAGTAATTCATTGCTGACGTTGTGTGGCTACTCTTTTTGTTTTATGATTATTCCATTTTTGTTAGCCCTTCGGCATTGTATGATGGCCCAAATAATTAACAATAGCATTATTGCCGATGCTATGCCTTTTACGTAAACGTTCTTGGAGTTCGAAACTATAGGTATATAGATTGAAAGAAATGGAAACACTAGCAGTGTTGGCGATATTTTTATGGCAGGGTTCATCGAAATCTCAATTTCGGTATTTTCGCCGCATTCAATATTCAGTACAGGACTTTTGTATATTACCAGTGATTTGGCGTATATTTCAATTGAATTCGACTGAACAGTGATTTCCTTCGTTTCGTTTTGCTTCAACCTTTCAACAAGATCACCATTGACGTAAACCTTAAGCTTATGCTCATTGTGGTACTTTTCTTTTACTCGGGTAATTCTAACTTTATGCATTTTATTCTATAGAAAGTTTGTATTTACTCAATTTAGGTTGGATTTATAAATTAGTCGGCATAGGTTATATCGAAGTAATTTCCACTACTAATTGTCATTTTAACTATTCGCCCTTTGGAGTCAAACGTGTAGGTGTACTCGTAGGTATACGAATATCCATCGGTATTCGTAAAGAAAGATTCTTTAAGCAAATTTTTACCCCGTTTACCCAGAAAGTCGGCTCCCGTTTTTGTATAGTCGAAACAGTTAAATAGATTCGAATTGGTGTTGTTTAGCTTATCGCTAAAGCATTCAAAACTTTCAGAGGTTAATATGTTTCCTTCGTAGTAATCTGCGGTATAGGTAATGTTTTCGTTCGAAATTGTATAGTTTGTTTCTATGCCGCCTTCAATGGCTTTGGTTAAGAATCCATTGGAGTCGTATTCATAGGATCCTAACGAACGAGTATTGTCTGTGTGCACTGTTACGGACGAAATAGCTAGTCCATCGGAATTTAGAATGTAGGTTGTAGTGTATTTTAGTTCGTTAATGTCGCCATTGCTGGCCGATAGATTGTAGCAGGTAAAAACAATGCTGTCGGCATAGTACTCGTATATGCCATAGTAGTTCCCGGTGCGTTCAAATTGTTTAAGCTTTCCATCGGGGTAGTACTCGAACGCAAGCGATGGGCCACTATTCGAGGAGTGCTTTATGGTTGCTACTCTGTGAATTTTACTCGAATCAGTATCATCCTTTGAGCATGATGTAATCAGTGCTAAAAATAGGAGGGCAAGGCTTAGGTGCTTCATACTTATGGTTTAAATATTTTACATTACTACTAAAGTAAACATTCCTGTTTAAAATACAATTTTTTGATGGATTAATTGTCTTACAGATTCTTTGCTGTGAGGCCGTGACGAATTTTTCAGTTGCTGAGACTGGGCTAAAGGTGAATGGCCGTGGGCTTAAACCCGGAGGGTATCAACACGGTACATTATTCCCGCCCCCTGTCAGGGTTTTAAACCCTGACAGGGGGTACTCCCGAAGTACCCCTCCCCACTTCGAAACAGGATCGATCCTCAAAAAATGAAGATGCATCCTCAATTTAAGTGACAGGGGGTACTTCAAAATAGGATTCATCCTCAAAAAATGAAGATGCATCCATCAAAATTGAGGATGAGGGTACTTCGAAACCGGATGCATCTATCCATTTTGAAGATAGGGGTACTTCGAAATAGGATCGATCCTCAAAAAATGAAGATGCATCCATCGAATTTGAGGATGGGGGTACTTTAAAATCGGATCGATCTATCTTTTTTGAGGATGCATCCACCTTGGGAGTGGGCAGGGGGACTTCCGGAGTACCCCCTCGTATTGTTTCGGTACGATAGGGTACTTAAATGATAGGCAAGCCTATCGATTTAATAGGTTATCCTATCAATTTGATAGGCCATTGTATTAAAACGATACGATAGCGCGGCAAGCTGATGCTTCGGTTTATAAAAGAGCCAAATTTTTGTCAAAGCACCCAAGATTGATTACCTCGCTGGCGCGCATTTGTAATGCGTGCCCAGTTCATAGTTATCCATCTGTAGGCTTAACAGGTTTGGTGTATTAGAGCCTGTTTACTGCGATACTACAATAGGAAAATCCATTCCCCTTATGCTGGTGCTGGGGTACTGCACCGTTCCGCGGTACTGCTTGGTGAGTTCGGGTACGTTATCCTCAATAAATGCCGCCAGCTCCTTAATGGTGATTTTTCCATCCTTAACCCCACCGTCGGCCTTGCCGTTTAGCCCCTCTAGCAACGAGTAGGTGAATACTCCATGCCCCAGCTGCTTTACCTCGGTGGCAAACTGCTCAGTTCCTGTTGACGATAGCACGGCAATTCCTGCGCTCCGCGCCAACTGCATAAGCGCTTTCTCCTCGGCGGCGCCCCGCATGGCCAGCATCTCGGTTGCACCGCCGCTTTGACAGGCATCCATCACAATTAGCTGCTTCTGCGCTTTAATACTTACTAGCGCTTTGCGCAGCTCGCTGGCCGATATCCCTTTTGCATTCAGCAACTCATCGTTGCCGTAGAGTTGCGTTACATCGTAGGGAACAAAGTAGAACTCCGAGGGTGAATTGGGCGCCCCTTCGCTCATAACACCATGCCCTGCGTAGTAGAATATGAATACATCCTCGGGCTTAATCTCTTTACTCAAACTGTTAAAATACGATAGGATTCCTTCCTTGGTGCATTGCTCATCCTTCAGAATAGTTGTTTTAATATCCTTGAATATCCCTTTAGATTTAGTTGATATTACCTGGGCAAAACCCTCAGCATCGGCACTGCTATAGGTGAGGGTGTACTTCTCGTTTTTGTACCTGTTGATACCAATGGATAGCACGTAAAGATTGGAGCTGGCAATGGCCTTGCTTAGCTCTATGTTCACAGAAAAGGGGGTTGATTCGGTTCGGTCGTTGTTGAAGGCGGTGGCCTTTAGCTCGTTGTTGCCCGATAGAAGCGATATGGTGTACTGTTTTGTTAGGGTTTCGCCTATCCGCAGCGCTGGTTTCATTCCGCGTTGCTCCTCGCTTACCAGTTTGCCATTTTGGTATAGCCGGATTTCATCTATTCCGCCGCCCTGATCGGTGGCCTCAATTACCACTGTCACCTCATCGGTAGGGAATTTGTCGTTGATTGTGGGTGAAACAATTCTTACCTTGGGGGGCAGCTTTATGTCGTTACCAATAGTGGCAAGGTTGCCGTTTGTTTCGCTGGTGCCGCTCATTACCTGAGCAACCAATCCGGGTGTGTAGAACCTTTCGTAGAAACTCTCTAGCGGAATAATCTCTAGGTTCTTAACGTAGTATAGCAACTTAAGGCCGTCATCGGTACCATCAAATCGGCCATCGGGGGTAACGGCAACCCAATCTGTGGAGTTGGGCACGTCGTAGCGCGATACCATGCATTTGCCCGTGGCAACATTCCATATCTTTACCGAGCCATCGTCGCTTGAACTAACAATGTAGTTCCCATCGGCCGAGAACTGTACCGATTTAACTTTGCCCACATGCCCGTTGAATGCTTTTAGTTGCTGACCGGTTGATAAATCCCAGAGCTTTACGGTAAACTCCTCCAGGTAATGCCCGCTTACTAGGTACTTACCATCGTCGGAGAATGCTACCGAGGAGATCATCGATTTGTTTCCGCCTATATTTTTAACCAGTTTTTTGGTGGCAACATCCCATATCTTTACGTAGCCATCGCAGCTTCCACTGGCTATATATTTCCCATCGGGCGTGAAGCATACCGCGTTGATGCCGTTTTGATGACCGTTGAGTGACATTAACTTTTTACCATCGGCAACGCTCCATACTTTTATAGGGTTATTAGGGTACTCATCCTCGCCGCCGGCCACTACAAATTTACCATCGGGGGAAAGATTAATAGCTTCTAGCGTGGTTTTGTAGCCAACAAATGACGACAGTAGGGTCATTCCATTCTCTATATTCCAAACTTTAATGGTGTTATCGCTAAACCCTATGGTCAAAACCTTGCTATCATCGGATAGGGCTGCCATGGTGATACCGTAGATATTCTCATTTAACCCAAGTGTTTTGATGCACTCGTTGGTTTTTACGTCGAATAGGGCGATGCTTTCAACGCCACCGATTGAGTAGCAGCATGCCACATTTTTACGATTGCCCGAGTGGGCAAGAATCTTTAAATCGCCCGACATGCTGTTAATTTTCTCTAGTAAACCGCTTACGCCTTCATGCTTTTTTACCTTCTCGGCGTCACTCCAGCTCCATAACTTTAAGCTTTGATTCATTCCTCCATTCTCGGATGAATTAATATCTATGTTTGTATTGATTACAGCCTGTCCATCGGCCGAGAAGAAAGCATCAACAATTTCCAATTTATCGCCTGGCCATAGCGCAATGCTTTTATCGGTGGAGGTGTCGAATATCCGTATGGTTCTGTTTCCGTTTCCGCTTGCCAAATATTTTCCATTGCTGGTAATATCTATGGATAATACGTTCTCAAGAAAATTTTCGGGATAGGTTTTTAGGTTATTTCCGGTGGCTACATCCCAGAATCTGATTGTTCCGTCATAGCTACCACTAATCACAAATTTTCCATCGGGGCTAAAACAAACCGATTCAACTGCATTTTCGTGCCCCCTGAGCGTTTTTAACACTTTTCCGGTTGCAATATCCCATATCTTAACTGTATTATCGCCAGTTGTACCCCCGCTAACAATATACTTGCCGTTGGGCGAGAAAGCGATAGATCGGACGTCGCCTGTGTGCCCCCTAAATGTTTTAACCGCTAATCCGGTAGAAATATTCCATAGCCTGATAGTTTTATCATCGCATCCACTCACAAAGTATTTACCATCGGGCGAGAACTTTGCACACCATAAGTAACCCGTATGCCCAACAAAGAATTTTTTTTTCTCTCCCGGAGTAGTAGGTATTAGTACAATTTTGCCCTCGTAGCTTGCTGTTGCAATTGCATACTTACCATCGCTAGAGAGTTCGGCAATTTGTGTTTCCACTTCCGATAACTTTGTAACATTACCCGATTCTATGTTCCATAGTTTTGCTCCGGCACGGCCTCCGCTTACTATATATTTTCCATCGGCCGAGAATGAAACGGAGTATATTTTGTCGGTATCGGTAAATGTTTTTAACTCCTTGCCCGTGGTAAAGTCCCATAGTTTAATAGTGTTGTCTTCGCTCCCGCTGGCCACATACCTATCATCGGGTGAGAAGCAAATGGAATTGACATAATCGGTATGTCCAATATTTACTTTAAGTTCGGGAGCCTGTGCGAAGAGTTGTCCTGCTAATAGTAGCCCAATAATTGTATGAGAAAAGTTTTTCATGGGAGTATTTTTTAAAACACATGCAATAACTAGTGCTAAATGTAGGTATAATTGTATTACTTTGATTCAATAAAGTGAAGTGATTTAAATCTTTTTATAATGGAAAACAGAACGTTGTGTATTGATAAAAGAGTAAGAGAGCCGTTAACCCGTGGTACTCGAATTTATAGAGTTATATATGGCCTTGGCATTTTAACTCTGGGAGTAATTTTAATGTTTAGGGTAGGGGTGTCCTTTTCCAATAATCTATCGGTTATGGGAGTAGGATTAATTCTTATAGGTTTCTTCTCTGCGCTTTATGGGTATATCGGTAAAAAGATTTTCTCGCAGAGAATAAGGGTTGATATGGATAATAGTACGATGCGTATAAGGAAAACTCTCGAGAGGGAGGTTTTGGTTGACCTAAGAGCTATAACGCATCTAAATGTACTTCCTTTAACGCTGGAATTAAGTTTTGGTGATTATACCAAAACATGCGATTTTTCATTGCTAAATCAAACCGAGTTTGATGGTATGGTAAACCACATTAAGAGTGCTATGGAAAAGCAAAAAGCGTAGGAAACTACGCTTTTTGCTTTTCTAAGTAATATGTATTTATTTCTTTACAATTTCCACCCTGCGATTTTTTGCTCTACCCTCTTCGGTTCTATTATCGGCAACAGGTCTTTCTTGTCCCCATCCCGCAGAGGTTAACCGTTTAGCATCAATGCCCTTTGCCAGCAATGCATTCATAACAGCCTTAGCCCTATCGTCGGAGAGTTTTTTGTTTGCATCAGCGTTGCCTACATTGTCGGTATGCCCTTCGATGCTAACATTCAACGAGGTATTGTTTTTAAGCAACGAGTAGATCTCCTCGATAATAGGTTGGGATTCCGCTTTAATAACCGATTTTCCATTGTCGAATAGAATGTCGAGCGCAATATATCCATCGGTGTTAAGCGCTTTAAGAATATCGTTAGCCTGTATAACCTGAGCCATTGCCTCGCGTTCAACTATGGTAATGTAGTATTCAGGAGCACTTGATTCAATCTTTACCCAAATTTCGTTTTTGCCCTTAGTTACTTTTGCGCAAATGAAGCTGTAACTATTTCCGCTCTCTACAACCTTTCCAACAATGGTTGCATTAATACTTTTAAGTGCATTCTCAAAATTGCGGAAGACTTGTAGGTCCGAAACTTCAGGAGCATCTTCATTTAAAACGTAGGTGTAATGATAGTATTTCCCTTCAACATTTTCCTTTTTAGCATCCTCATCGGTGGTGTTTGCAACGGTGAAAGCAAAGGCATCGAACTCCTTTAATTCGCAGTCGGAAATGTGGTAGTTATTCATTCGGTTGAACATGGGGTAATCCTTGCACCCTTCGGCATCTTCGTTTTGAGCAAAGGCAATTGTAGTGCAAAAAGCGCTGCAAAGCATAAGAAGTATCGATTTTTTCATTGGTTTAAATTTTTGGTTAATAGTATGAGTTTTAGTTTTATAAATAGTTTTCGGGTTTGTAAGGAGAAACTAAGATAGAAATTATTTTCTATTCTATTTGGCGGGTGAATTGCATTTTGATTAATTGATTTTTGAAAATGTCTTTTATTTGCTTGGATTTCTTAAGGTTGTGTGCATTTACTTCTCCACATCGGCATCAACGCTGATACTTACCCCTACTGGTGCGGTTTGCCATCCGCCTTGACTTGTTTTCCTGTAGTGAGTTTTGCCTGCTAGTCCTGCACAGAAATATAGGTATCCATCGCCCATGTTTTTGATATGCTCAATGGTTACCAGAAAATCACCATCAACAACAATGTTGTACGGTTGTAGGTCGATCTCTATCTTCTCTTTTATTTTATCTTTAGGGATATTGATATAGATAGGCTTGTTGAGTATATTCTCGAAGCTATTTTTCCCAGTTACCTTATAGATGTTTAGTCGGTAAAAGATTGTATCGAATGAACAGGCCGAAATGTTGAGGTTTACCTTTTTTACCACGGCCGATTTCTTTACCTTCATCAGAATCCCCATTTCGTAGCCCAGAAAGTTATCCTTAAATCCAGCCATAGCAACCTTTGAATGTGTTGAAATTCCAAGAACTTTATGCACAAATTTTTTGGGTTTAACAACCACTCCGCTTAGTTCGTATATCTTTTCCTTTAAACGTACAGTGATATTGTCCTTACGTAAATCGGATACCTTAATCGATACAGGATCGTATCCAATGCTGGAGAATAAGAGAGAGTCATTATCGAACTGCGAGTCAATTGCTATGGCAAATTTTCCATTCGCATCGGAAACCGTTCCAATGTTTTTCCCGGCCAATCCAATGTTTACATACTCTACAGGCTGTTTGGTGCGTTCGCTAATAATAGTTCCAGTAATGTTTTGCCCAAGGGTTATATTACAGTAAAGAAGCAATACGGCTATTAGTATTCTATTCATTTTATATGAGATTTTAGATTGAACCTAAGCTTTAATTGTTTCCATTGGCTAGTTCGTAAATTCAAATCTGCAATAAATTCAGAGTAGCTGTTTTATTGCAGATTTGACAGTTTCGATTGGCAAGCAATCAATAGTGTAAGGCTACTTAAGCTTGATATTCATCCAAGCATTTTGAATCTCGGACGAAGAGTTCACCTGTGGCGTTTGCGACTTTTGATTAACCACAATGGATTGCTGCTTCACGTTTTCGGTTATGTAGTTCGATAGTGTTTGATAATCAACTTCTCCTTTTGTATCCTGCAATTTTTTCAGCAAGAAATAGGTGAATAGTCCGTGCTGCTTTTCCTTGTAAGGATACGCTGTTTCGTCGCCAGTTGCTGCGCTGAATACAACCATTTTTCCTTTTAATGCATCGGCTTTTGGCCTTATTTTAACACCGCGGGCATTGGCTAGCATTCCGTTTTCGCGAATACTTCCGCTAAAGCATGCATCTAAGAATACGGTTACACCTTGCGATGGGTTTGTGGCCAGGCGGTTATAAAGGTCGTCGAGTTTGATGGCTGTTTCGTAATCGGATGAGAATCCATCGACCGGGAGCAAGTATGCCGATTTATCGGCCTCGTTGGGCATTCCATGTCCAGCGTAGTAGAATATAACCTTTGCCTTGCCGTTGAATGCTGCAATAACGTCGCTTACCCATTTAATCTCCGATTTCATGGTGCCATAGGTAGCATCGGGTGAGTAGTGTATGTTTTTTGCAGGAATACCCAAAGTTTTCTCGCAGTAATCCTTAAACACTTTTCCATCGTTTAAAGCATACTGTACCTTTACCTCGCGTGAGTAGTTTTCGTTAGCAATAATTACCACAAAGGTTTTGTCGTTGTTTTGCTGATTAACGGGGATATTGGTGTCAACTTCCGATAATCCAACCGACAATGTTTTGGTGTCAGTTTTAACAGATTGCGTATTATTTGCCGTTTGAACATTTATGTTAATGGGTTCAAAGTTCATGTTTAACTGGGTGTAGGCAAATACAGCCTGATCGGTTGATGAAAAGTTGTATGTTTTCCCGTTGCTCGGATTTTTTACGGTTGCCTTTTGCAGGAAGAAGCGGTTGTCCTTTCCTAAAGCAAATTGTGTGTTCTGGAACTGAATGCTAGCAATTGACTGATCGAACGATTCGGCCTCGGTAACTGGTACTTTTACATAGAAAGGAGGTAATCCCTTAGTGTTAACCTTGAATGTTTGGTTATCGGCATCGTACTCGGTCGACAAGTTCCTTAGATCGCAGAATTTTTGGGCAACCATTTGCACAGCATTGTTAGATAGTTCCTCAAGCTTCTTTTTACGGCTATTCTCGTTCACCCTAGTTTGGTATGCTTCGGATGTTTCATACTTACCTTTCTCTTGCCATTTAAGAATCTCGGTATTGATGTATTCGGTTACATAGTCGATAGGGGTTAAAGGTTTAATAACTCCGTACTTGTTGTTCTTTTGAGCCAAAGCCAGTCCATTCTCGCTCTCGTATGGAACATGATTGAACTGAAAGCCGATAACTGTTTTCCCTTCGGTGTCTATTGCACCCCATGTTTCGCCCTTTTGCACAAAGACTATTCCGTTTGCGTTGAATTTTGGCATGTACATCAGATACTTGGGATCAGCAAAAACGTTGTCGAACTGGAAGTCGATGATAACCTTTCCGCTTTGATCGATAAATCCCCATTTTCCACCCTTCGAAACAAAGGCAAAACCATTACTGAACTCCGATGCGCCATCGTATTGAGGGTCGATTATAGCTTTGCCTGTTGCATCAATAAATCCCCATTTTCCGCCTTGCTGAACAAGGGCAATGCCGTTCTTAAAACTATAGGCATCATCGAATTGAAAGTTAACGACGGTTTTCCCTGATTGATCAATGTATCCCCATTTCGAGTTAGGCTTCTTAACTAATGCCAAGCCATCGACAAAAACACCAAATCCCTCGTGGAATGATCCTTCGTTATCGAATTGGAAATCGATAACTACTCTACCTGTTTGATCGATAAATCCCCATTCTTCATCTTTTTTTGCAGCAGCCAACCCGTTTGAACTAAACTGACGCACCCCATTAAATTTAAAGTCAATGGCTTTTTCACCTTTCTTGTTGATAAATCCAGCATGTATTTTAATTCCACCAAATGGTGTTTTTTCGGTCTCCAGTACTGGGATTAGTTCGCTATTGCTAATTGTAAAGTAATCGCTATGCGTACTGACGTCTGTTATGAAGAAGCGTTGATTCCCGATAAACTCGCCGGTTCGATTAATAATACCGCATTTGTACACTCCAAATTTAGTGTTTCCGGCAAAGGCTAACCCATCGGAATTAAATGTTCGAGCCACCTCAAATATGTAATTGATGGCTAACTTTCCGGTTTCGTCGATATAGCCCCAATACCCTTTATCATTCATTACAGGAGCTAGCCCATTCTCAAAGTTTTTTGCATCAAAAAACTGAAAGTCGATTATGATTTTTCCTGTTTTATCGATAAAGCCACATTTGCTATTCTTCGATACCATTGCCAAACCATTGGATGCAAAGTTGAAAGCCCTGTCGTACTGAAAATCGATGGTTATATTCCCTTTTTCATCTATAAAACCCCATTTTCCACCAAAGATTTGGCCATATTTTACCTGTCCATCCTTATTCACGGAACACAAACCATTTTCAAACCCCAGCGCATAATCAAATTGGTAATCGGCTATCAATTTATAGTCGTTCTGCGAGAGTGCCGTAAATGATAAAAGGCATAGGATTGATAGTTGGAGTAGCAAACGCTTCATACTTGTTAATATTTATTGTTTGTAATATTCTGCTAAAGTAATAATATTTAGATGATTTGCAAGAGAATAGAGTTTTACTAATGCTAAAGAAGGATTGGACAAGATCTACGCTTTAATGGCCCAGCGTAGTTTTGCCGAGCGAGCGCGCGGATTGCTATTGCACTCCTGTGCCGATGGCCGAATAGGATCGGGGGCCACCTGGCTGTATATACCAGCCCGCGAAAACATCTGGAACGATTTTTTTACCCTTCGATCCTCTCCCGAGTGGAATGAGAGTATCGCAACGCGCCCCCCAGGTGCAAGAGCATCGGGAAGTTTCTCCAGAAACTTATCCAGCACATCAAACTCATTGTTCACCTCAATGCGTAGTGCCTGAAAAACGCGCTGACACGATTTCTTGATCTCGTCCTTACGCTGCTGTTTTGGAATAAACTCTAATGTTTCGGCAATAATATCGCGGAGTTGGGTTGTTGTTTCAATTTTAATGTTGGCTAAAACTTTATCAATAATTGTTTCGGCAATTTGATGGGCATAGGGCTCATCGGAGTTGAGTACGAGAATCTCCTCCAGATGATTTTGAGATATGGTGCTCAGTAATTCCGCTGCCGATTTGCCATTTTTAGGGTTTAGCCGTAGATCTAATGGCCCATCAACCTTAAAGGAGAAGCCTCTATCGGGGTTATCTATTTGCATTGACGATACGCCTAGGTCGGCAAGTACAAAGTTTAGTAGTCCCGATTCTGCAACAATAGCATCAATCTCCGAGAAATTCATCCTTCGTATAAAGAGAGTGTCCTCTCCATAGCCTAACGATCTTAATCGTTGCTCGGTTTTGGGAAGTTCCAATGGATCTACATCGGTGGCAAATAAACGTCCGCCGGGTTGCAGCCGTTTAAGCATCTCAAGGCTATGGCCTCCATATCCCAGCGTTGCATCCATACCTACTTGTCCGGGAGTAATATTCAGAAACTCCATAATTTCGTCAACACAAATGGAGCGATGCATTCCTGCAGGTGTTTTGCCCTGCTCCTTAATTTTGGCCACATCTGCAGTATACTTTTCGGGATTCAGCTCCTTGTACTTTTCGTGATATGCCTTTGGGTGTGTACCTTTATATCGCTTGCGCCTAACGTGCTTAGGTTGCTCCTGATTTTCCATAGATAATCCTTTGTGTGCTTGCATTAACTTGCTGGCTACAAAAGTAATGATTAATGCAGAAATATAGGATTATGCAAACGGATTACGAATAATTAATTTGATTATAGGCTTTTGCTTAACTCAACCTGATTAGGCAGAATATGCAGCAAATTTATAAGCGTTGTATCGTTTTCTGTTTTGCTGTAAAGTTCTATGTATAGATGTGTGATTAGATTAGATACTTGCTTCTTGCTAAAAGTTGTTTTCGCATTTAATGGAACTACCA
Organism: Tenuifilaceae bacterium CYCD; assembly: GCA_036322835.1. Lineage (NCBI taxonomy): Bacteria > Pseudomonadati > Bacteroidota > Bacteroidia > Bacteroidales > Tenuifilaceae > Tenuifilaceae bacterium CYCD. The sequence continues at coordinate 2,763,325 of AP027304.1, forward strand.
TCAGAATCATTTCTGTGGGGACTGTGCCATTGAGCGATGGCAGAGTATAGGGTATATCCTTTAGAATGTAAGCCCCATTGTTGAGGTAAAAATTAATCCGCTTTACCTTGCCGGCAGAGTTTAACTCTCCAGCAGGACTTTCCACCTCCATGATTAGGTGCTTACCCTTACTGGTTGCAATACCTGAAAGGTAGCGAAAGAACTCTGAGCCTATCCGTTTTCCTCTGCATTCTTTGGTTACAGCAAAGTAATCGAGAAGAATAAAATTGAGCTCATCGAAATACCAAAGTAAGGCAATGCATACCACATTTTCATTATCAATGCCAATGTAAAGTTCCTGTTTGCCCGATTGTAGCCTTTGCTTGATTGTATCAATTGGATGTCGCTCATTATCCGGGAATGAATCACGGTATATCTGCATAGCATCGTTAAAGTGCGGGCTGTTGAGGTTATATATCAGGCTATACTGGAGCGACATATTGTATGGCTAGAGCCTAGTGTTTGGATGTGAACTATTGGTTTATCAGTTCCTGAATTTCGTTTAGATGCAACTTTAAGTGATCAAGATAACCTACAACCATTTCCTTTAGGGTAATGGTTGTATTGGGTGCCGATATCCAATGATTCTCCAGTTTACTTTTATCGATATTGTTTATTACATGCACAATATGCCTATTGTAGTACTTCCATAATTGCACTATGTTTTCCCAATTTTCATCCTGGTAGTTCTGTATGGCTATCCATCTATCGTTATTGCCATTAGTAGCATAGTTAGGGAACTCCAATGGATCCTCACGGTACTGCATGTGAACAATCCGATGGTTGTTATTCGATGCCGAATCAACCAGATGCCCAAGTATTTGTTTTATGGTTCTATTCTGATTGTTTCTTCTTTTGGTTATTACATCAGTTGGAAGCAATAAAAGTTTTGGCTCCCATTCATCAATCAGAAGGAGTATCTCCTGATTGTTTTCAGCAAACTTTTCCATTTTTAGTAGTAGCTATTTATTATCTACTTAAGCATTCCATTTATTTGATCCATTGTACTTAGCATCCGATGATGTTCGTATATCTGATCATCGGTAATATCATCGTTTGCCTCGGATAGCTCAAAGTCAACATTATCTATCATAATGGAGCAAATCTCAACTAAATGCTGATTGTTGGAGTCCTTTGTGAACATTAATAGTTCCAGTACGGCGCTTACCGCATTAATAATATACCCCTCGTCCCAGGTCTGAATATCGGCGGTAGAGGGCATTAACTTCTCCACATCTGCAATAAGTTCATCAACCCTAGCGATGTTTACGGCTGATTTCGAAAACTCCTGCTCGCAGAAATCTATTGCATTGCTAATCAGTGATATGCTTGTATTGTCCGTTACCAATTTTTTATAGAAAGGATATAGATTACGGCAGATACTTATGGCGGTATGCTGTTGTTTTTCCTTGGCTGATGAGTTAACCAGCTCAACAAGGCTGTCGATGAAGTTTAGGTATGCTTGCATTAGTTCGGGCTATTTGGTATGATTCAAATGTAATGAAAATTTAGGGTCAATAATGGAAAGAAAGTTATAAAGTTGAAAGTTGAAAGTTAAAAGATAGAAGATAGAAGTTAGAAGATAGAAGTTGTAAAGTTATAAAGTTGAAAGTTGAAAGTTAAAAGATAGAAGATAGAAGATAGAAGTTAGAAAGTTAAAAGTTGAAAGTTAGAAGATAGAAGTTATAAAGTTATAAAGTTGAAAGTAGAAAGTTATAAAGTTAAAAGTTTAAAGTTGAAAAGTTGAAAGGTAGAAGATAGAAGATATAAAGTTAAAAGTTAAAAAGTTGAAAGGTAGAAAGTTGATGGTTTAGGTGTAATTATATTTTATTAAATGAGCATGACAAATGGAGTTAAGCAGCAATTAAGAATTCATGATTATAATACACCAGCAAAAGATAGTTGATGATTAAAGATTAATAGGGAAGGGGATGAAGACTAAAAAAACAGAACCCCAACTGCTGTTGAGGTTCTGCTGCTAGAGGTTAGCATGCTTCAGCTACTTTTTACCCTTTTTGGTTGTAATGAGTATTACACCATCGTAATCCTTGGTTGTGTACTTTTTCATATCATCACCCTTAAATATTTGTATCTCCTTAATATCATTGGGGTTGATATCCTTTATAGCATTGCTCTGCTCAACGCCATCAACGATGTAGAGCACATTTGATGATTCAACAGCCTTTTGGGTAGATATCACTATAACACCATCGCAATCCTTAGTGGTAAATTTCTTTGCTTGATCGCCCTTGTACACCTCAACCTTCCTGATGCTTTTGGAATCTATATTATCAATTGCACTTTTATCGGGTTGCTCCACGCCATCAACAATGTAAATTACATTGGAGGGAACCTTGCTATTCTCGTCCATAACAATGATAGTATCCTTTGCCGAATCATCGGAGGTTTTATGAACAACAATCATTTTGTTGCTTGATGTGTTAAATACCTGAACCGAGGCTTTGGCATTGGTACTATCGGCAATACCGTTGCTCGAAACATATATTACTTCGGAGTCGCCTTTTTGGTCCGAATCCATTTTAATAGTATAGGTGGTGGAGTTGGCGTTTTTGGTAACAATAACCTTTTTAACTTTAAGTGTGTCTGCTTCAGCGTTGATCTCTGCTTTTTGTGGGTTGGTTACCACTATTGCCGATTCCGCTTTGGTATTACTGGCGAATAGTCCATTTATACCCGCTGTAAAAATTAGCACAACTGCCGAAACAGGAACTAGAGTTAAAATTCTTAACTTTGTTCCATGATTAAATTTACTTTTAGTCATCATGATCATTCGTTTTTTAATTAATGAATGGTTAAAGCTCGACGAAAGGCAGATGAGTCTTTCCTCGGCTGCTTGATTCACGAGGAGTGCTTGGTACCTGAGCCTGTCAATCCCAGTACTAAGTGCTCCTTCATCTGCTAAGTACTCATGCACCAGCTGCATAGAGCTACACATCATCCAAATCAGGGGATTAAACCACATCACGGCCGCTAGCAGTTCAATCAGGATTAGATCGATGGAGTGATATTGTGAGGCATGAACTTTCTCGTGCGATACTATTTGCTCAAACTCCTCACTGGTGGTAGATTCACTATTTATGAATATCCAGTGGAAGAACGAGAACGCATTTTTTCTATTGTTTAATACTAGTGTATACCTACTCAGCTTTACCCGTTCAGAGCGATAGTAGTATATAACCATACCTATTATTTGTATGACAATACGGATAAGCAGTATTGCGGCTACTATCAGGTAAATACCTTTAGCCACATTGCCCCAGCTTATACTTTGCTGTGCCGGGGTATTTATAGCCGGATAATTTGCAAGCATTTCGGTTTCCTGTACTGGGAGTGGAATTGTAACATTTGGCCCTGCAAACATGTTTACAACCTTGTCCATATTCAGGGATACACCCGTTAAAGGCAAAATAACCGATACTGCTATTGATGCAAGTAGGTAGAAGCGTAGCTGATTAAAGTTAACCACATTTCGGAACATCAACCTATAGGCAATATAGAATATGCTAAGGCATATTGATACTGTAAGTATATACTGAATATAGCTCATATTACTCTTTTTGGTTTTTTATTTCCTGCTCAATCATGATCTTAAGCTCCTCGAGCTCGTTGAGGCTAACATCCTTGCTTTTTACAAACGATGACACCATCTGATTAACCGATCCGTTGAAGAAACCCTTTAGGGTTTGCTTTAGCTGGTACTGCGCATACTCCTGCTTGGTAATTAACGCATAGTAAACATTTGTTTTGCCATAGGTTTTATGTGCCACATAGCCCTTTTTCTCCAAAACCTTAATTACGGTAGATACGGTATTGTATGCAGGCTTCGGTTCGGGCAGCACATCAAGCACATCGCTTGCGGCGCCATTCTTAATTTCCCATAGGGCTTTAAGAATCTCCTCCTGCGCTTTTGTAATCTCTTTCATTGCGTACTGTTTGATGCAAATATATACTATAAACTTTAAAATACAACTATAATTATAGTTAATATTTCATAATTTATATATGTAAGTATAAAACTCAATGCCGATAAGCATTTTAGATATATCGGAATGACTTTAAATTCATCTGTTGGGAGTTAGCATGGTTCTGTCGGGAGCTAACATGGTTCTGTCGGGAGCTAACATGGTTCTGTCGGGAGCTAACATGGTTCTGTCGGGAGCTAACATGGTTCTGTCGGGAGCTAACATGGTTCTGTCAGGAGCTAACATGGTTCTGTCAGGAGCTAACATGGTTCTGTCAGGAGCTAATATGGTTCTGCCGGGAGCTAACATGGTTCTGTCGGGAGTCAACAGTGGGTCTGTTCAATAAACTGTGTCAAAGTAGGTAATTACTGAACATTTAATCTGTCCTCAAAAATAATAATTAATTGCGCCATTACCTGCCTCCAACCATTAATCGGTCCTGCTTTTTCATATATCCTTTGCTGTACCAGGAATAGAAGCTTCATCAGGGCTTGATCGTTTGTGAATACTCGCTTCGATTTAGTCACCTTACGTAATTGGCTATTAAAGCTTTCGATTACATTGGTAGTATACATTAGCTTTCTTACCATGTCAGGGAACTCAAACATTTGAGCGAGCCTGTTCCAGTTTTCAAGCCAGGACTTGACCATTGAGGGGTATTTTGACTGCCATCGCAAATCCAACTGGAAAAGGGCTTTCTCCGCTTGTTTTAGGCCGTTGGCCTGGTAGACTTCCTTTAGTGAGGCAACTACTTCTTTTCGGTCTTTTATGGCCACATACCTTAGGGAGTTCCGGATTTGATGGACAATGCATAGCTGTACTTTAGTTTTAGGGAAAACGGCCTCGATGGCCTGAGCAAAGCCCTTTAAGTTGTCGATACTGGCAATCAGTATATCCTGTACCCCCCTGCGATGAATATCGTTGAGCACAGAGAGCCAGAAGCGTGCGCTTTCGCTTTCTCCGATGTACATGCCTAGTAGGTCTTTTACCCCTTCCCGGTTTAGCCCGATCAGGCAGTAAACGGCCTTTGTTTTAATGGCGTTGTCCTCGCGTACCTTATAGTGGATGGCATCGAGCCACAGAATAGGGTAAACGCTCTCCAAGGAGCGGGTTTGCCATTGCTCTATTGCTGGCAGTATCTTATCGGTAATAGCGGTTATGGTTGCCGGGGAAAGCGTGAGCTGGTACAGCTGGCTTAGATGGTCGCATATATCGCTGTAGCTCATCCCAATCGCGTATAAGCTGATAATCTTATGGTCAAGCCCATCGCCAAGGGTGGTTTGCCTTTTGGGGAGTATCTCGGGCTCAAACGTTCCCTCACGGTCACGCGGAGTGCTGATCGCAATACTCCCGTAGTGCGTTTTAACCTTCTTGGTGGTTTGCCCATTGCGACGGTTCTTCCTTTCTGCCCCTGAGGCTCTTTCTTCCTGCAGGTGGGTTTCCATTTCACCCTGCAGGCTCGCCTCTAGGAGGCGTTTAAGCAATGGCGCTAGAACGCCGTCTTTACCTTCTAGCGAAACGCCCTTCTTCAATTTGGCAAGGGCTTCTTTTTCAAATGCATCGTAGCTAAACTGTTCGTCAATACTCATGCGTCTTGTTTTATGGGTTAAACTTATATAAGTTTAACCACTTGACACAGTTTATTGAACAGACCCCATAAATCCGGAAGGTTGTTTGAAGAAAAATGTTGTCTACTTGCAGTTTTCGGGAAGGACTTTTTTGCGTTTTCTCTTAGTGTCGATTATTGGCTTAAAGTGTATAAATATCGGTCTCTTAGCCTTGCCCATAACGGTCGGTGGTTTGGGCTGCTGGGGAGTTAAAGGCCAGCGGCGTCATCCCACGTTAAAACCATGCTAAATTACTAAAAACTTTGGTATCTGCATCATCAGCCCCAGTAGGCTAAACCACCTGTTAGGGGCAGGTGTTTTTTTAATTTCAATCTTCAATGTCATTTTGTTATTTGTAAATCTAATTCATCTTCGGTTTCTATAACAACTTTATCTATACTCAGTTTTCTGAAATTCAAAAATAAAAACACACATAGCGATAAATAGGGAATTACTAAAACAATCTCAATGAAATTAAAGAAAAAAGGATATTGAATATGACTATTGATTAGTATTAATGAAAGTACTACCCTCGTAATTGTAATTAAGATTGCAATCAGTGCATAAAGTTTCAAATAAATAAGACCTGTGATTTCTTTCCTTTTAATTCTTAATATTAGAATGAAAAACCATAAATTTAGTAAAAGAACAATAAATGCGGAGATTCCCCATGGTATAGAAATAATTTTCATTCTTTCAAAATTTCCGTCAAATCTCATGTAAAACAGTAGTGAAAGAATTATGAGTTGTAAAATTATAATCAGATTAATTGTCGACTTGAAATTATCCAATTTTAGTGTAGTTACAAGAATATGCCTTAGTGATAAGAATATAAAAACAATAAAGATTGATAAATAATTATTTATTAAATCAATCAAAGGAATTCTAAAGTTGTCAAAGAAGAAAGAAAAAGTTTTAATTAGAAATATTCCAATTATCAATGCGCATGAAATCAAGCCGATTGTCTGTATTATTTTACCTTTACTCATAAATGTTTCTTTTGTCATCACTTGCCCCTAACGGTCGACGGTTTAAACTGCTGGGGGGTTAACCGCCAGCGGCGTTATCCGCCGTTAAAAACTAGGTTAAAGGTAATAAAAATTCTGCATCTGCATCATCAGCCCCAGTAGTTTGAACCGTGTGTTAGGCAGCGTAATTTTTTCTTTCGTTACTTCTTCAATTCATTCTTTATCAAGTTTTCGATTTCCGAGATTCTACTCAGCGGAACAGCGTTCAACAGCTGGTTCAGCTGGGAAACATTCCCTGTTCTCATCAGGGCGGAAAGGGGGTGGTTTTCCGTGTTCTTTTCATTCTTGTCGGGAATCCATTCGAGAATGTCGTTCGGTGTGCAATTCAGCATCCCACAAAGCGCTTCCACGTCCTTTAAATTCATTCTCTCGATTTTACTATTTACAACACGGGTGGCAAAACTATCAGAGTATCCCGCTTTCACGAGGTAGGAGAAGGGTTTCTCAATGCCTCTTGCCTTAAAAACTCTCTTGAAGTTGAACGTTAGCATTTTCTAGTCGTGTGATTTTAAAAGTAAGTACTGTAAAAATAAAACAAACTCGTTACATATAAAAAATAATTCGTTAGATTTTATTTTGTAGTCGTGTTTTTGCAAAACAAATTCGTTAGTTCTAAAAAGTAGGTCGTGGGTTCAAGAAATCAGTTCGTTCTTTCTAAAAATCAACTCGTTCGTTTTAATCAATAGGTTGGTCGTTTAATACTTTCGGGAAGTCGTTTTTCAATTCGGGGAGAGTTTTTCGAGTTGGAAGAATCAGCATTTATGCTGCCTAACGGTTCCACGCTAAGTTTCGGTTGGGAGCAGAGAACCGATTCTTTGTCCCCCGATAAAAAGCAACCTAAGTTACTAAAAACATTGATATCAGCATATAAGCCCAACTGAAATTTAGCGTGTGTTAGCGGTAGTAATTAAATTTTCACTGCAATCTCAATTATTTCATTCATTTCATTTTTCATTTCATTTGATACATTAAATGTATTGAGGATACTAATAAAACTGTCTAAGTATAAACTATAAGTTACCATTATCTTTTTTAAATTTTCAATTGTATCATTTTCATGAAATTCTTGTAACTCAAAAGTCAATTTCCCTATATGTTCAAATTTTGACAAATAATCATAAAATCCATAAGCAGTTTTATAGATTGAACTTTCATTAGCAATAAACTCCTTGGCCATTTCAGAAACACTTTTCTTAAAAGGCTTAATGACTTTATTTTCACTTTTTTCAAAATATTCAGGCCATTTAGATTTCATTATCTTAAAACACTTATTTCTTTCATTAATATCATCGATTTTTGAAATATCTTTATGCAAATGGTCTAGATTATCTGCCATGAATCTTTTGATTATGGACTCGTACTCGTTTGGGTTACTATTTTTTAAACCAAAAAGATAGTAAAATGTAATTAAGTCAGACATGCATGTTCTGAGTATTACACCTACAGCAATAATTGAATATTTGTTGGCTTCTAAATTGGGAACTAAGGATAATAGAGAATTCGAAAAAGCATAGAACCTCTTTATGTATATTATCTTCAATTCATTAACAATATCTTTATCTTCATTCAAAATCAATTTTGAATTTAAAGTATCTATTTTCTTAAGCAATTTAATAAATGACTCTGTTTCCATTTTCAATTTATTCTTTTAAGATTTTCCAACTCCATTTTACAGCATAATAAAGGTAACGAAATAAAAACAAAATTGTTACTGAGGAAATAAATGCCCATAAAGCTGCTTTAACCTGGCTGCCTAGTGAAAGAATTTTTGAACTGTAAATCGTTTTTATTTTTTCATGTAATCTTACTTCTATTAATTTATCTTCTCCTTGACGATAATTAGTGCTGTCTAATTTTGTTAGTTTTTCGTTTGGTTTTAAAATTAATGCATTAGAAAATTCATCTAAATCCCTGTACAATCTTTTAACATTTATTGAAGAACTTATTAACTCATATACATCTTTTACATTTTCAGGTACGGATAGATATGAATAGAACTCTTGAAAATCTTTAAAATATCCTTCCATTCCAGATGATAGCATAATATCGTATAATTTTTTTATTTTGTCTCTTATTTCGTTAATTCTGTCTTCTTTAGTTTTATATGATTTCATAAGACTATCAGCCTTATATTGCTTAGCAAAAACAATGGCTGAAATGTTTTGATATTTTGACTTTTGATAATAGGTATAAGAAAAAGAGGATATAAACGCTAAAAACCCGATACCTAAGGACAACATTAGAAGAAGAAATTCTCTAGCAATTGTTTTTTTAGTTTTGATGTTCATGATCGCTATATTTAAAATAAGTAGTCATTCTTATTATTACCGCTAACGGTCTGTGGTTTGGGCTGCTGGGGAGTTAAAAGCCAGCGGCGTCATCCCACGTTAAAACCATACTAAATTACTAAAAACTTTCGTATCTGCATCATCAGCCCCAGTAGGCTAAACCACCTGTTAGCGGTAGTTATTTATTTATTTGTCCTTTTAATTCCGAAAGTTTCTTTTTTGCAGCCTCAATTTTTTCCTTCTTTCTAATTGCTTCAATTTTTTCGTCAAGTATGATTTCAATTCCAACTCTTAATGTGTCAAAATGAGAAAGACAAGTTTGTTCGTCAAGTTCATGTATACCTAAACTCAATATTGAATACATAGCTTTATTTTCAACAAGAAATAGAGGAAGATAGGAGTGTAACATTTTAATTTTATCCTCCATTTTCGCTTTTTGGAAGTCACTTTCATTCACGGCACCATCTTTAATTGCCAATTCATAAGCTTCATGGATTAAATGTTCAAAAATTCTTCTTAAATATACGAATGAACCTATTCCAACACCATTTGCTGCAAGACCAATTGCTCTAGTAAGTTCTTTCAATTTTTCTTCGGAAATTACTTTTTTATATTGTTTGACCTCTCCTAAATGAAAGTCTGCAACAGTTGGGAATTGACCTATTTTTGTAATAAATCTATTCTTTGGAGACCAATAAATGTAAAATATAAATTCATCGTTATAGCGTTTGCATGTTAAACAAACGGTACCAAATCCTCCTGATGTTTTAAAATTGTTATTTGAATAAGTTAAATTTCTGGAAATTGTAAATGTTGAGTCAGCTTTATTCCAAGGATTATAACCTTCAATATCTCTTTTTTCGCTTAAATAGAATAGCGCATCAAACTCCTTCGAGTCTATATCATTTGTATCAATTTTTTCACCACTGTATATTGGCGTGTCAAAGAAAAATTTCTCAAGATTGAATTTCATTGTTTCGTCGTTTTATAATTACCGCTAACGGTTGCGTGTTTGTTTTGTTTGGGAGATTGAAACAATCTGTTTAACTCACAAAAGTAAAGATAGCAAAAAGTGGAGATGTTACCAAGAACATCTCCACCCAAATAAAATAAACACGTTGTTAGCTGCTGGGCTTTAAATTATTTATTCTGAGAAGATTTTTCTTTTTTCAAATATTGAATTTTTTTATACCACATGTTTTCCTTTATCTTTGCTATTTCATTTTTTTCACTTAGTCTATAGTACGTTTGTATACGTTCGTCATAATCTTTTTTCTGTTGTGCAATGTAATAATTTACAGAACCTTTTCTGTCCAAAACATACATATCTCTAAAGAAACTAGCAGAAACATTATTTCTATCAAAAGTCTCAATAGTAAGTGCAGTATCTGGTGCTATGTTATAACTGTATAGGTCGCTATTTAAGAAATAATTAATAAGTTTAATTCTAAATTTTTCTTTAGATAGTTCTGTTGAGTCTTTTGGAACATATCCATCTAACAAGGTATCAACGGTTTGTTCAATACGCAATTTTACTTTGGAAGCCTTATTTTTTATGTAGGGAACTAGAGCAGGAGCAACTTGTTCTTTGAAAACTTTAAAAGCTTCTTCACTATACAGTTCTTTTGCTACTTCCAAGTCTTCCGCAGATTTTACTTGGTCTTTAATTCTTTTTTCTACATAATTTTTAAATTCAATAGGGTAGCCTGCGGGTTCAATAATGAACATTTCGCCTAAGTTAGAATCCCCTATGTCATAAGTTAATATAAAAGGCTTTAAACATTTTTTTGTTTTGACAGCAACAAAGTAGTACCAATCAGAAGGGTCGTTTAAAGGCATTACTTTTATTTCTTTTATGTTTACAATCTGGTCTCCTTTCCATTCATTTGAAATAAGAAAAGAATTGAGTTTGTCGGTATAAAAATTATACCTAGATTGAGGAGGTTTTGTACCTTGTGTATTTACACGTTGTACTTGAGTTTTAAATGCTTCAGCATCAGATTGAGATTTTGCCTGATACGAAAATGCAATTAATGCAATAATGAATAATAGTCTTTTCATGTTCTTAAGTTTTGAGAATTTAACAATATATTTTGAATCGTATCGTATCTGACTGTTTCAAAATCTTTTATAATTAAATATATCGAATCCAAATCACTTAGTTGGTCTTGAATTCTTAGCAAATAAGGAATTATAGATGTAACTAAACAGTCCTCAATATCCAATATTTGCAAAAAAACACAATAATCAAAACTTAATTCATGATGGTAACTCGATAATTTTATTAAATCTTTTTTAAATTGTTTTTGACCATTCTTATGTTTTAGTGCTTTGGAAGTTTTTATCTCACAAGCAATCCTTTGTTGGTTCAGATTATTTTGTTGTTCATGCAATATTAAATCAGGATAAACTTGTCCAATATTAGAATGCCTATAAATAGAACCATCCTTCCTTATCTCACCGTTTATTATTAAATTCTGATAATCAAATTCCTCAGAAATCTTTCTCCATTGATGATAAAATTCATATGCAAACACCCTTTCTCCTATTTGAAAATTATTTATACCATATGGCCAAATTAAGTAATGGCTTTCAACTCTTAATAACGCAATCAAAAAGTCAATAAAGTATTTTTCTCTATCGTCAACTTGATTTCTCCTATTAATCAATGTATCTAAATCTGAATTTCTAAGTTCTATCATGTATTTTTTGTCTTTTTTGCCTTGCAGCTAACGTTCCCGTGGTTTGGCACGCTGGGGAGTTAGCAGCGTCTTTATCCCACGTTAAACTTTTACTAAGTTACAAAAAACTTTCCTATCTGCAAATCAGCCCCAGTGGGTTAAACCACGTGTTAGCGTTTCGTTGTTTATTCTAAAATATTCCTTTTTATTTTAAATTTTTTAAAAAATGTCGGGTAGTTTAATCAGCCAGTTTATTGACCTTTTGGATTTAAGACTTATTTTCGAACTACTTTATGGTAGTTCTTTTCCTGTTATCTTAAAAACAAGGTACAAAATGAAATATAATAGTTTCATTTTGTACCTTGACACAATTAATCCTTGAGGCAACGAATTGAAAACCCATCAACTTTATCACCCTCACCTCTGCCAACTATAGCATTAGTGTTAACTAAATAACGAGTCCAAGCACCTTCAGTGTTGAATTCGGTAGAACTCCACCAGACACCAAGGTCACCTAGGGAATAAAACGCTCCATTATCCATGCGTCCTGCTCCAGGAAGGGCTGTAAAACCATTCTCGTTGGTTGCTCCGGTGTTGGGGGTATTCCAGCCTGTAATTGATTTTAATTTACCCCCAGCCACGCTTTCACCGCCAAGGAAATCTATTAAAGTTTTCCACTCTGCATCGCTAGGAACATGCCAGCCTGTTGGGCATAGTTTACCAGTTTTCACCGCATTCCAGTTATATAAGGCGCCATAAGTAGTACCATTTGCAGAACTATTATTGTAGTTACAATAGGCTCCTGCGATTTGAGTAACCCACGCCTCTGCATCTGTAATATTGGGTATATCAGAGCCATCATTGTAATGAGTAGTTTTTAAGTTTTCTTTCATCCAAACCTGAGTTCCAATTACAACAGTATTGTAAACATTACCATCATAGTCAGTTACCGTGCTTGTTGTTGGTGCCGTTACATTTATCTTTACGGTCTTACTCGCAGTGTTGTAATTTTCTATATCTGTTGGGATAAAATCAACCGTTAAATCCTGATTGTCACCTACTTCTAGTTTCACGCCTATTGCAGGAGTATAAACAAAATTGCCAGGTACATCCGCAGTTGCATTCAACTGCGTAGCGCTTAATAATGTACCATAAACGATATCTGCTGGATTTGCCCAAGTAATAACAGGATCCTTTTTGGTTGGGTCTTTCTCGCAACTAAACGTTAATATCAGAAAAAATGCCAATAAGAATAATTGAGAGATTAAAATTCTACTTTTCTTTTTCATTGCTTTTCAAATTTAAAGTTAATACTAATTTATGTTTTCTCTTGTCCAATGAACGCTAACGGTTGAGTGTATGTGCCGTAAGGGATTGCGGAGTAGTTTCCTGTCCACCGAAACGAAAGTTTGAGCGGGCTACAATGCTTGAATACCCACTGAAACCCTTATGGCATATACACTTTGTTGGCGTTTCGTTGTTTATTTTTCTCGTCATTTTCTTTCATTTTTGCCGCATCGTTTTTGTCTGCCGTGCGTTTGGGTAGGCAAGCTCTTTTGCAGGTTTTGGTTTTAGCGGGGGATTGTGTGACCTGCAAATGTGCTTGACTACGAAGCGTTGGCTATGTTGTTTTATAATTTTCCACAAATGTTTCAAACAAGCGTTTCATGGCTTCATAGTTTTTTCTTTTCGATAGAGTTGTAATTTCAAAAGTCAGTAAATGTTCAATGTCTTTCTGTGAGAGATAATTACCATGTATTAGGATTTCTCGAATCTGGTCTAAATCATCGTAATATTGTCGTTTTTCGGGGTCGTGATTTTCGATTAAGAATTTTGAAAGGCATTCTTCAATTATTGGATTTGAATGACTTTGTATCTCGTCAATATTCCTGATTACTTCACTGATTTTTGTGTCAATAATCGCTTTATCATTGAAGAAAATCCTGCCATTGCTATGAGCAGCGTCATTTCTTGATTTTACGCTGGCTGTATAATTTCCGATTTGTGAATTATCGCAACCTACAAGTTTTAAGAATCGTATGAAATTGCTTTCTCCTAACTCAACAAAGGCAAAAGGAGTTGTAGCATTGCAAAGGAGTTTTTCAAAATCCTTGCTAAAACCGACCATTGCTTTTTCAAAATCTGTTTTTCGGTTCTCTTTAATCTGCCAGACCTCGAAATACACAAAGCTCATGTACAGCATGTGAAAAGCAATAAAGGCAAAAGGATATTTTGCATTATTGTAATTACTCTCAAAACTTTCCCAAAGGAAATTTATATAATCTTGCTCGTCTCTGGTTTTATAGGAGTTCGGCAAATATTCCAGTATGTCGATTGCATTTGCCATTATTCTTCCCAAAGTTTATTGATTTCGTCTTTTATTTTTTGCTCGTATATTTTAACCAGTTCTTTGGTTGCGTTGACCAGTTGTTGCTCTTTTTCGATTTGAACTACAATTGAATTTTGTTCTTCAACTGGAATTATGGGTATTTGAACAATTTCAACTGTTTTAAAACTCAGAGCCGGCATAGCACCACCAGCAGTAATTCTTTTAAAATAAGATTGAACATATTCTGAAGTAAGATAATAGTAAAGAAAATCATTTGTGATATTCTCAATTGGTGTAACTTTAAAAAGATTGTTTGCTAATACACCGTCAAAACCTCTTCCTACATATCCAGCAGACGCACCATATCTTACAACTACCACCTCATTTTTTCTAATATATTTATTTTTCGATAGTTCCTTTGGTATATATCTAAAATCATCAGAATTTTGAGTGTAATTCTCAATTCTCAAAAAAACATCATAATCCTCAACATATTCTTTACTCTGTAATTCCAAATCAACCTGAATGCCTTGTGAAAAATCACATACAGAACCCAACTCCACCATTTCCCATTCGGGTTTAATATCAATTTGGGGTTTGTAATTTTCTACTACCTGCTTTGCGCCGGCTATAATTTTCTCGAATTTCGCTATTTTATTTAATATCTCATATTGAATTGAAAGCGGAGGTAATGGGATTCTAAAAGAGTATAAGAATTCAGCTTTCAAGTTTTTAATATTTGCTCCGGCAATAATATTATTTAAATGATTATTAAATCTTTCACCTCTTAAGTTTTGAAATAGAAATTCTGGAAGTACTTGTTCGTTACATCTAATTGCACCCATGAAGCCCCCAAAATAATAATCAATATCTTGTTCTACAAAGGCTGTTTTCCCAATATGTTCAGCACTTCCTGAAGCGGTGCAAATAAAAATATCTTTTGCTTTCAATTTTTGTTTATCGGAAAGCTTAAGGTTTTTTGAAATTAATTTTACATCATTAAAATCAATATTTCCACTATCCAATTTAATATTATTGGCTCTTAACACCTTGTACCCATCTTCTTCTACCTCATCTTCTTTTGAATATGTCACCCCTCTGATTAATTCACATAATTCGCTTAAAGAAACCATTTCAAATTTGCCATTATGCCTGTGATTTGTTTCTTTGTATCTATCCCCGTTAAGATTAAAATCTCCGTTTTCAATTATTCTGCTTTTTTCAACAACAATTGAATTAAAAGGCAAATCTTCAAAATTTATCAACGAAAAATCATTGTTGCGAATAGCTGTAATGTATTGATTTATAAAATTTGTAGCATCAGGCAAATCACTTGTACTAAGTTCTTTTCTTTGCGCCCCCAGACTGTACCCATCATTCTCAATTTTTGCGAAAAGGATTTTATCGTTTTTTTTTGCAAGTGTCTTATCTAATAAAAGAATGGAAGTTTTCACTCCGCTGTATGGCTGGAAAAGACCGGCTGGCAGACTTACAACTCCATATAGAAAGTTTTTTTCAACCAGCAATTTCCGCAATGCTTTGTAAGCTGTGGCACTTTGAAAAATAATACCTTCGGGAACAATCACTGCTGCACGTCCGGTTGTCGGGTTAATATGTTCCATAATGTAATCCACAAAAAGCACCTCACTACGGTTTGCCTGCATGGCAAATTTCTTATGCGGGCGGATACCTCCTTTTGGTGTCATAAATGGCGGATTAGCCATGATAATGTCAAAAGTATCACCCCAACGGTCGGTGCTGGTCAGGGTATCGTATTCGTATATTTTTGGTGTGGTAAAACCATGCAGATACATATTTACCAAACTCAAACGCACCATTTCGGAAGAAATGTCGTAACCCACAAAGTTGTTGATTAGCTTTTTTCGTTCATCGGGCGTAAGTAAATCGCCTTTGTTCTTTTTTGTGTTTTCGTTCAGTATGTGTTTGTACGAAGAAATTAAAAAGCCGGCAGTGCCACAGGCAGGGTCGCAAATGCTTTCATCTTTTTTGGGCTGCATAATGGCAACCATAAAATCAATGATATGGCGGGGTGTACGAAATTGACCTGCATCACCCTGACTGCCTAAAACTGATAACAGGTACTCAAAAGCATCGCCCAGTTTTTCGCTGTGGTCGTAATGAAATTCATTGATAACTTTCAGAAACATTTTCAAGGTTTCCGGGTCGCGGTAAGGCAGATATGCGTTTTTAAAAATATCTCTGAAAAGTTGTGGTATGTTTGGGTTTTGGTTGAGTTTTACAATGGCTTCTCCGTAGAGTGCCAACATTTCAAAACCGCCCAATTTCGGGTCGAATATTTTTGTCCAGCTGTATTTTTCGTAATCGCCTGAAAAAAAAGTAGCTTCTCCACCAAATTCCATTGCTTCCTTATCCATGTCGTCCATGAATTTGTATATCATGGCAATGGTAATTTGCTCCACCTGACTTTGTGGGTTTGGCAACTTTCCTACTAAAATGTCTCTTGCAGTATCAATCCTGCGTTTTGTTTCTTGGTCTAACATTTATGCAACAAATTTATTTAGTGATACATTATCTTTTATGTACTCAGGTATCGCAAATCGCAATTCTGGCGGCAACTTTCTGAACACATCACCATTTGGATTGGTGTTTAATAATGCATATTTTTTATTTTCAATTATGTCTCTGAACTCAGAGTCGGTAATGTAACTTTTAAAATAATCCCTTGCGAAAGTGAAGTATTCCTCAGGGGGCAAATAACGGCTATCAAATTTTTCAAATTCCTCGTCAAGCAACTCGTCCTTAGATTTAAAATATGGAATAAAGCCAAAGATTTTTTCAATGATTTCCCGCAATGATAAACGCCTGTCAATTTTTATGGCATTCCGCAATTTGCTTATATTGTAATACTCCTCCGGCTTATCAAAAATTTGACTGATAATGTATTGTTCTATTGCATCAAAATCCTTTTGCTGAACTAATTCCTTAATTTTGTCATCCTCTTTTACTTTATCTTCGAATTTCTCAAAATACATTCGGTCAATCTTCATTCCTTCAAGTCCAATTTCATTGACTGTAAAGGTTTTTAAAGGGTCGTGTCTTGTGCTGTCGTATTCGTTAACAACATAACCGCCTCCGCCACCGCCTTCGGTTGAAGTTCCTTTTGGAGGTAACTTTAAAACTTCATCGTAATTGAATTTTTCCTCAAAATACTCGCAGTTTGCAAAGAAGTCAAAAAGTTTAAACCTCGACTTTTGCAGGTTTTCTTCCGGTATGTTTTCGATTAAACTTTTATCTTTCAAAACCTCTTTATTCGCAAAATTGAATTTTCTTGTTCCTCTGCCTTTGATTTGAATAAAGTCGGTTGGTGAGAAAATTGGTCGCATCAAACACACATTTAAAATATCAGGGCAATCATAACCTGTTGTCATCATGCCAACTGTAACACATACACGGGTTTTGCTTGTCTGGTATAAATCGTGAAAGTTGCCTTTGCCGCCTAAACGATTGTTAGTAAAGTTAATCGTCAATTGCTGTGCATCTGGTATCCAAGAGGTAACTTGCATTGCAAAATCAGATTGATATTTATCCGGAAACATCTTGTCGGCAAATTCATTCAGAATTTGCGTGATTTTAGCAGCGTGATTTTGACTTACACAAAATAAAATTGACTTGCCAATTTCACCAGAAATTGGGTCTTTATAAGAGTTCTCTAAAAATGTTTTGCAAAAAATGCGGTTCGTGTTTTCGGAAAACAATTTCTTTTCAAAATCACGTTGAGAAAAAGTTGTTGAAGTTTCTTCGCCATCATCGTCAGTTATTTCAACCGTATAACCCTCATCGCTTAAAAGCTGTGTGGTGATTTCTGTTCGTGCATCCACAACACAAGGATTTACCAGAAAACCATCTATCACGCCATGTAAAAGACTGTACTGATAAGTCGGCTTTCCATCTTCACAACCAAAGGTCGTGTAGGTGTCTAAAAGCATTCTTCTTTCTAACTCTCTTGGGTCTTTTTCGCTTAATTCTCCGGCATTTATTTTCTTTAAATAGTCTTTTGGCGTAGCTGTTAATCCTAACTTGTAACCAATAAAATATTCAAAAACAGCTCTGCTGTTACCTCCGATACTTCTGTGTGCTTCATCAGAAATTACGAGGTCAAAGTCAGTGGGAGAGAAAATTCGTTTGTATTTGTTTTTGAAAAGAAATGATTGCACTGTCGAAACAACAATTTCTGCTTGTCGCCAGTCATCCTTGTTTTCTTTGTAAATACTGCATTTATAATCAGTTCTTAGATATTCCTTAAAAGCTTTATCAGCCTGGTCTTCTAATTCCAAACGGTCAACCAAAAATAAAACCCGTCTTGCGTTTCCTGTACGCAAAAACAATTTTATAACTGCTGCTGAAGTTAAAGTTTTGCCAGTACCGGTTGCCATCTCAAATAAAAAACGGTCTTTACCTGATTTTACTTCTTCCTGTATCCGTTCTATGGCTCTAACCTGATACTTACGCAAGAACCTTAATTTATTTTCTTCAATAAATGCACTGCGTTGTGATTCATCGATATATCTCGGGTCGCTGGCGTAGTCTGGTTTTTGAGTTTTTACAACGTAATCTTCTTTTACGGTTTCATTTACTAATGCCTCAGCATTTGGCTTAAATTCAGTATATCCGATTACGGTCTCAGGTTTTGGAAATGTTGCAATAATGTTTGGATTTCCTCTCTGTAAATCCCAGAAGTAATGCAAATTACCATTTGAAAGAATTATGAATCTACAGTTTTGAGCTTGTGCGTATTTTCTGGCTTGTTCCTTTGCAAAGAGCGGGTTTATTTCTTCTTTCTTTGCTTCTAAAACAATGAAAGGAAAACCTTTGTCATCAAGTAACAGATAGTCAATGAAGCCATTTTTCGTTTTTTCAAAATCTTCCCCGAATTCATCTAATTCGGTTTGAGTTAATTTGGTTTTATTCTCAAGTACAATGTTGGCTTTGCCTTCTTTAGAGTCAAAGAAACGCCATCCTGCTTCTTCAAGCAGTTTATTAATTTTTATTCTTGCTTTAGCTTCTTTTGACATTACAATTCTGTTCTATTTTTATAATCACAAAGTTAATTTTAAATTCTCAATACCATTTTTCAAATAAGTCGCTGTCTTTCAGTAGAGCGTAGGCAAAATGAAGGCTCTTTTGGCTGCGAAGCGGTCGCCCGTGCGTTGGGGCAGCCAAATGTGCCTTTATGTGCGATGGGTTTCCGTTTTCTTTGTCTTTATGCAGCAAAAATTCTTTTATCATTCTGTCGTCTGTTTCTGTCTTTTTACAATGAACGCCAACGGCCGGCGGTATGAAATCGTTGGGGATTGCGGGCTACTTTCCTATCAAGTTACACCGAACTTGATGCGTGGAAGAATGCTTGATTAACCACTTAAACCCCAATGTTTTATACCGCGTGTTAGCAGCTGAACTTATTCATATTCATTATTTTACAGTCTTTCAAATTATAAGCAGTCAGGTTTCGATACTGATAAAATTGAGAATAATTGTTCTTTGTCAAATTCTGAAACTCCGTTGTCGGTTGCCATTTGTAAAGCTTCTTGATATGTCGGTTTTGTGTTGAAGAATTTGCGATTGAAATAGTCATATTTGATATACGACCAGAAATAATAATAAATTCCTTTAGGTTCAATCATCAAAGCGGCATTGATATACTCTTCAATTTTGTCAATGGTAGGGCGTTGTGTCAGAAATGCTTTATTGCCTTGTAATAAACAGATTGCTGCATAAAAGAATGTTTCTGAATTGTCAAAATTATCTTCAATTGCTTTTTCAAAAGCCGAAAGAGCTTTGTCATATAATTTCAATTTCAAATAACACATTGCAATTGAAGTGTTCAAGTCTTTATTGTCGGGATTATCTGAAAGAGCTTTACGATATTCGTTTGCGTATTTGTTTACCTCTGGCATCGGCATTGAATACACACTATTAAAAGTCGATATTACTATCGGTTTATGACAAAATCTACATTCCGTTTGTCCCGTTGTAACTCTGTCACCACAACCGGGGCAAGTTAATTCTACTATTTGTTGAGCCATATTTACAAATCTGTTTTTTAGTTTAAAAGTTTTAATTGTCGGTTTCTTTCGTTAGCCAAATTGCAAATTTTATCAACTATCAGTTGAATGTCGTCAAGTTTGTTTTTCTGCATTGCTTTTTCAAGATTGTCAATTTCACTAATTACATCTTGCTCAATTGATTTTACATTGTAAGAAGATTTAACTTGACTGCTATGTATCAAATCATAAGCCTTTTCAACCTTCTTACGAATAGTATTGTCTGATATTTGTTTTAACAAAGCATCAAGTCTTGAAGAAGATTCTTTCACATATTTTAATTCTACTTCATGCCTTTCAATATTATCTGCTGTATGTTCATTTGCAATCAGGTTTGTAAGCAATAGAATTGCGAAAATTGCAGCAATTGTAACTTGCACTAATAATGCAACTGTTATACTTTCAGGTGAAATTGCTATAAAAACAACACCAACTATTAGTGCCAAAAAAAAGTAACTTGTTGTAATCACAAACAATGGACGACCATAATCAGCCGAAACGCTTCCCTTTCTCACAAAAGAAGGCGTTATTAGAAGCATTAAATATGCTAAGTGAATAGAGGCGTATGAAATCCAAACTGAAGCAGGTTGGTCTGTGCCTTTAAGCAGAAAGAAATAAAGGTTAAAAACAATCAAAAAGATTGAATCCAACAAGTACCAAAAAATTTTATTTTTTTTCATAATTGCCTCCTTTCTTACATTTTACTTAAAATTTCCTTTTTCTTTTCATCAAACTCCTCTTGTGTAATTGCACCAATGTCAAGCATTTCTTTAAGTTGTTTGATTTTTTCAACAGGGCTTACATTTTGAGGTTGTTGACTTTGAGAAGGATTAAAAACTTGTTGAGCCATACCGCCAAACACTCCACCAGCAGCCAAACCCATTCCTAAACCTGCGCCTGCCGTGGCAACGCCACCGCCTTCGTTATTTGCAATACCTTTAAGTATATCAACTTGTTGCTGTTTTGCCCAGTCTTCGCCCAATATTCCCATAACAGATTTGTCTGCTTGTGCATTTCTCATTTTTGCAATGGCATCCATTCCAATTTCATCATAACGCCTTCTTAGTTCATCATCGTCAATATTGATTGCTGCAATTGAAAACTTAACTAATTTTAATCCATAATCATTAAGCGTTTCCTGCATGAATGGACTTATAGCATCTGCAAATTCATCTAATCGGGCTTCAATGCCTAAAAGTTCTTGCGTTGATTCGTTTGCTGCTCTTGTAATGCTTGACTTTATTTTGCTTTGAAATTCATTAATGAAATATTTGCTAAGTTCTTCCTGAAATTGAAAAGGCACATTATTACCTATCAGTTTTTCAAGAAACTTAACAGGGTTGTCTATTTGAACTTTATATGCCCCTCTTGCTTTAAGTTTGGTAGCAATTCCAAGCATTTTGTCACGCACCTGAATTGGAGAATCTGTACCCCACAAAATTTCTTCGGAGTGAGCTTTGCGAATAAAATAAACAACACAATTAAATGTACTTATGCCACCAGTAAAAGCGTTTCGTAAACGACTTATAAAAGGATAGTTTTCAGTTGATAGTTTGTAAGTTCCATTTTCAAAGGTTTGTTCAACATTACCACCTTTTATAAAAATGGCTTCTTCACCAGGCATAACAATAAGAGTAGAATTTGTATTAAAATCTTCCTCTGGTTGTCGCCAAATTAAAAGTTCACCGGGGCCAGAATTTTTGATTACATCAGCCCAGTGCTTTTTACCGCCTGTAAAGGCGGTTTCGTTTGGATTTTTGTTATTGAAAAGTCCCATGATTTTTTTGTTTAATAATTTTATGGTTTGTCAATTCCGTAAATACCACTACAAGTAATAAATAAGCGAATGTAAATTTTCTTAAATGCTTTAACCATTCCATACTTATTTAAAACCATAATAGAATATTCTGAACAAGTTGGTTTTAATGTACATTTTCTTCTTTTTTCTTCCGATGCATAGTGCTGATATAGTTCTATAAAAAGAATAGAAAATCTTTTATAAAACATCAATAGCAATAGTACACTAATGATAAAGTGCAACGAAGTAAAATTGTAACTAAAACCAACAAATACGAGTATTTTAGCAACTAAATAAGTGATTAAAAGAGTTGCTAACTCTAAAACAACTATGTATTTCATTGCTGTAATAATATTTGTCTTAGGTCTATTAATTTCTCTATTAACACAATAATTTATTAATGCTTCCAACTCGTATTTGTTTTGAGGTTTTTCCATTATACAATTACGATTTTTTCTCACGCAATTTTGCTTTCATTGCCTGAATTGCTCGTTCTGTATAGTCATTTTGTTCTAGAGAACAATAGAATTTGTCACCAGGAACAGTTAAAGCAAAACGATTTGAATCAATATTTTCTAATAATGATTTCTTTTGTTTTGGGTCCCAATACGGTGTTTCTACTGTGTCTGTACTTGTAGAGAAGTTCGTTATATCTTTATAGAAATACTCCTCAGTTGCAACTTTTTTGTCATCTTTATCAAAATGAATTGTATTCTGATACAAATACACTTGAGTAGAAGAGAAAAACAACCAAGAAACTTGATATGCAGAACTTCTCCAACTTCCATCTTTTCCTCTTTTAGCATAGCTTATATTATTACCATAAGCCCAACCTTCAAAATGAACAGGGTCGATTTCTTTTAATTCAGATTCATCTAAACCAATTTTGTCTAATGCTTTCTTTTTAAAATCTTGCTTAGAAATTGTTGACTTAACTAATTCGTCATATTGAACATCAGACATTGTTTTTGATAAACAACCCTCTACAGCAAAATAACGAATAACTTTTTTCTGTTCATCATTACGATTCTTGTAACGATTTTTCACTTCTGAAGGGTCAGACATTGAACTACTTTTATAAAAATATACTCCGACACCAATTAAAATAAGAACAATTATAAATCCCATAATATTAAAATTTTATTTGCCTACTCTGTTTAATTATAAGGTTTTCGGCTTTCCCTATATTTTATTAATTTAAACTTTTAATTTACATCTTGATGTTGTAGTTTATCCTGTATTCATAATGGTTTGATTTAAAATTTGGGTTCTATAACGAATGTCTGAAAAAGAGTAAGAACCTTTAACTCTTGTTTTTTATCTTTGTTTCTTCTTTTCTTCATTTTTCAATTTTGTTTTCAAGCTGTACGTCGTTTCTTAGTTTTGCTGCTAACGTTTCCGTGGCAAGAAATGTTGGGGAGTTAACGACCGAACATTTATCCCACGTTAAACTGATACTAAAGTACTAAAAACTTGCTTATCTGCGCACCAGCCCCAATATTTTTTGCCACGTGTTACAGGCTGTGGTTTTTTATCAATTGTTCTTTCAATAATCCATCAATGAATTTAATGTATTTCAAATATTCAGACAGTAAAATATTTCCGTCCATTATTGTTTCGTTTGTCTGATATTTAATTTTAAGTTTATCACTATCGTATTGAATGTTAAATACTGAGGTTTCTAATCCAAAAATCAAATCTTGAATTTCCTTTTTTGAAAACAAGGATTCAATTTCTTTTTTTCGATTTGTTTTGTATCCAATAGTTTTAAAGAATTCAAAATGGTCATCATTCCGTTGCTTACTAAATATTTTCTCTAAAAATCCTTTTCTCCATATATAAAGGAAGAATTCATCTTGCTTTTCAAGTTCTGCTTCTATTCTCAAATTACTTAATCCAAATTTGTCTCTTTCGGCAGGTGATTGTCTAAATGTCGAATGAAGTTCAATATTAATTCCTTGGTACTCTTTTAATATTCTGAGATGAAAGTAATCGGAGAGTATAATTCCCGCGTTCTGGGTTTGTTGCGTTATTTTGAATACGCCATCAATCTCAGTCGCAACTTTCTGCCAAAAATCTCTTGGGTCAATATGATATCGAGGATTCTGTTTCCATTTTTCTTAAAAGCTTCGTAACACCATTGCCTGTAACGTTCCTGTGGTTTGGCATGCTGTGGAGTTGCTTGCAGCACGCTTATCCGCCGTTAAGAACTTAGTTAAAGGTAGCAATAATTCTGCATCTGCCAAATCAGCCACAGTAGGCTAAACCACATGTTGGCAGCAGTTATTCTTTATGTATTTCAATTTGTTTAATAATACCACGATTGTCTTTAAGCGTTAATGTTGCTTTATCCTTATCTTTAAGTTTTAGACCCAATAAATTACAAATATCCCAATTTTCGTAATTTGTGCTGTCTATAGCTATAATTTTATCACCTAGGTTGATTTGACCTTTCAATTCCCCCCAAACAACTCCAACGGTTATTTGACTGTTAAATACAGTTGGGCTTACAGGCCATTTTTTCTCTTCTAAATTTATTTCGCTTTCAAAGGGTTCAAAGTAAAAGTTCTTATTCAAGTAATCTAATGTCACCGTTCCATATTTTAGAAGTTCTGAACCAATACTTGATTGTACTATACTAGATGTTTCAACTATGGTATTTTCAAATTTCCCTTTGTTGATTTGTAATAGAGGTATTCTCAGCCTGAACATTTCTGTATTATTTTCTGCACCGAATAAACCAAAAGAATTCGCCCCAAAACCTGTTGATATCGTTTCGAAAGGTTTATTCTTTTCACCCTTAATTATATTATTCATCATACCGTTAGAGAGCGAAAAGAAAGCACCATTTCCGGTATCAAAGATTACTTCCAGAGGAATTTTATTAATTGATATTTGAATAAATGGATAGCTAGATTTAATAAGTTTCAGTTTTGAGATATTATCCTTACTTAAAGGTAACTTCTTTTGATTATCGGTTATGGTTACTGTATGATTTTTGGAAGAAATTTGAACGATTGAATTTCTTAACATATTACTTCCAATTATTCCTTCCACATTTAAGCATTTAAACCAATCAGGAGAGGATTGAATGACAGATGCTGGAATATCATTAAAAATAATACTGCCTAGTTTCAAGTCATTGAGAGATACAATCTTTAAAGTGTCTTTGTTTTTAAACATATCTACAACTATCTGCTTATTCATCAAAGCTGGGTTGATTTCTCTGAACAAACTTTCGCTGATTAAAGTGGTAGATCCTGTATCGAAAAGAAATTTTCTTTTTTTGCCGTTTATCTCAACGTTAATAAAAATCTTGTCGTTATTAGTTTCATAAGGAATAACGTCATAATAATCTTTGTGAGTTGCACCTCCTTGGTTAAAGGAAAATTCTTGTCCAAAGCTGTAATGAAAATTAAAAATTCCAATCGCTATAAGTAATAAGTTTAATCTTTTCATTTGTTTGTTATTATTGACTTTCTCATTAGATAAATAACTTCCTTAAATGCTATCATAATTGCTGCCAACTTGCTTATATATACCATTTTTTAGTATCAATACACCCATTTTGGGATGTATTGTACAGTTTTATAGTATAATATTTATTTTAAAATTAGGTATAAAACTAAGTATATTTTTTTGTGGATCAAAATTTTACTTGCGTGTTTAGGTGGTTACACAGTTATTTTTTTTCGTAGTTACTCGCTTTCGGTCGTCGGTTTTTGGTTGTTTGTCATTAGATCAGTTAATTATTTGATTGCTAGGTTGAACCAGATGCTTTAATTTCTTAAATTTATTTATACAAAATGTAACGTATTATTAGTTAATCACTTAAAAATTTAAAGTATGACATCAAAACAGACCGCAAAGCACAGTATGTACATAACGGTAGTTGAGTACTTAACAATTTACCTAGAGGTTGTAGGTCGGCTTCCAAATCTCTCTGCATCCCTCACCGAGCTGAGGAGTTACGTTACGGGGATCGAGGAACTTTCGTCGCAGCATGTGTTTAGCAAGACCGGCATATCGGCAGCTAAACGAAGCCAAAAGAATGCGCTGGCCAAGATGCTGGCCAACCTGATTATCCGGCTTAGGGCCTTTGCCAAGCTGGAGAATAACCAGGTGCTCCGCGATGAGCTGAAGCACTCCGAGAGCACCCTTAAGGTTATGCCCGATACCACCCTCTACGGCTACGCGCAGGGTATATATAGCCGCATAGACGAGAATATCAGGGTGTTGGATACCTACGGCATAACCGCCGAGTCCCAAGCTGCGCTCCAGCAGGCTATGGGTAGCTTCTTTTCATCTATACCCAAGCCCCGGCTCAGCATAGCGGACAAGAAACAGATTACGGTGGACTTAGCGCGTTACTTCGACAACGCCGATGCTATCCTCGCAAATGTTGATACGGTGATGAAGATCATGAAGGAGGTTAACCCCAAGGTGTACAACGGGTACGTATCGTCGAGGAAGGTTGTTCATACCGGAAGCACCTCGTTAACGCTACGGGGTATAGTAACCGATTCGGCCACGGGAGATCCGGTTAAGGGAGTGCTGCTAAGCTTTAGCGCCATAGCCGACGATACCACGCTTAACACATCAACCAATGCCCTTATTGCCAGCAAGGAGGAGGTGCAGCTTACCAAGCGTACTGCCGATAAGGGTGGCTTTAACATTAAATCGTTGCCCGAGGGTATTTATAGCGTAAACGTTAAGAAGAACGGCTATAAGCCGCAGATTTTAACCCTGGCGGTGAACGATGGCGAGCTGAACGAACTGAATATTGAGATTGTTAAGAATTAACGGTTACCCAATACGTTTTTGCTACTGTGTAATGGCACGCGCTTTTTGCGCGTGCTTTTGTGTTAAGGAGTAAGACAAGGTTGGAATATAGAATAGAGAGGGTTGATAGCCCTTAGATTTTAACTCATGGAGCAAGGATGAGGCATTGAACGGCTATGCGCGGTTTAACCATTTGTTGAATGCACCGCCAGGGATGTGGATGGTGAGCATCGAATTAGCTAAGGATGGGCACGCGTTAGAAACGCGCGCCAGCGAAGTTTACAGGTTGCATGTAGTAAGGTGAAAGCGCACGCGTTAGAAACACTCGCCAGCAGAGGTGTATACCCGTGAGGGGTAAAGTTGTTTGTTATTTTCTGATAAATATAAATTCACCCCCTTCGTCGCCCGCATTTTGTATTGTCCCGAATTGTGGCTCTGTTTGACTATTATTCATTACTGCGATTCTAAAACTCGCAAATAACTGGTCTGACGGTAAATATTTCTCTGTATTATTATCCAATCGTTTTACTAAATACTCTAAAAAGACACTTTTATCGGGTACTTCCTTTAAATTACCACTTGTCATTGCAGTTCTACTTGGTAATTTGTAGAGTGAGTTAATTGCTTGGCCAGCATCAGAAAAAGCGGATCTTGTTTTAAAGATACTCCCACTAAAGCAAGCATCAGCAATTAACAGCGTATGCTTTGTTTTAATGCTGCTCATGTAGTCACTAATTGTGCTATTCCTAATCCAAAAAGCAGTGCTGCTTTTCTTTGCATTTGAAGGTAACCAGTAACCAAGTTTTTTTTCTTCGTCCCACCAACCGTGTCCTGCATAGAAAACCAATAAGTTGTCGTTCTCGGTAATTTGATTGCTGATATTATCAAATGCCTCAATCATTTGAACATAGGTTGCATTTTTAATAAAGGTGACATTTTGGGGGTCGAATGAATATTCGGTTGTAAGCACATTGTATAGTTTTGTCGCATCGTTTATTGGTTCGTCTAATGAATTTATTGCAGGATCGCTGTAATTGTTATTCCCAATAATCAGGGCGTAATATTTTCCTGTTTGCAAATTACCCGAATTGTTTGTTTTACTACTTACGGCTACAGCATCATTTTGATTTGTTTGCCGTTCAATTACAAATGTTTCCGTTGCTGTATTTTGCTTAATATCTGTTGCTGTCACTGTAAATGAATTATCACCGTAAGCAAGTAAAACAGTTTTTGAAAAATTGCCCTGCTTATCAACACTTGCAGGTTCTCCGTTGATTGAAATCTCGTATATTCCGCTGGCATCAGTTGCTTGTCCGGTAATTGTTACTTGGTTTTGTTGCTCAACTGGTTTAAAGCCGCGTGAGATATTTGGATAATTTATTGTAATTATGGGTGCAATGTTATCCGATTGTATTACTTGTTGTTTACCCAGGTAAGAAACCTTTAAATAATCAATTTCAATAGAGTTGTAGTTTGCCAACATAAAACCTATTTGCTGAATAGGAATTAAATCGATTGATGCGTCAAAAATAAAATTTGCATTATAAAAGACATAAATTTTACTCTTTACTTTACGAATTGTATAGGTGTTAAAATCGCCATAATCAATGGAGTAATCCAGATAGGTGTCCTTTGTGTATTTTGTATATGTACCATAAGGGCCACTCGAAAAACTATTGAAATTGCCTCCACCAATGGACAGCGTATTTGATGTGGAATATTTTTCTCCAAAGAATAGGATGATAACCGAATATATATCCGAATAATTTAGTTTAGCCTTATACTCTATCTCAAAATCAGCATTTATATCTATTGCAACATCCTGATGTATTTCGTCCCAACCTATATTTTTGTCCTTATTCCTTAAAATGTATTTATTATCATCAAAAGTCAATGAGTGCGTACTATTGTTTTCGATTATCCAATTATTTCTATTGTCATTAAAATCATCTACAAATATTCTTGTCTTTTGATTTTCGGTATAATCATAGTAGTTTGATTGAGGAAAACCGGTTAGTGAAATGAGGATAAATAAAAACCCAATAAGTACTCTGCTTTTCATGGCTTATCATTGTTTAAATTCTGCTTAACAATTGGTATTTGTTTGCGCAGGGGAGTTGTGCTCCAGAGGCATCATTCAATGTTAAAAACACGTGCTAAATTACTAAAAACTTTCGTATCTACATTTTTAGCCCAGTTGAAACTTAATTATTCATCACTGACTAAAGCCGAGATATGAAAATGGAAATTGACGAGGTGAATCCTTTATGCGGTTGATGGTTGTTCGGAAGCGGAAATAATGAATTTAGAAGGTTAATGGCTCTAACGTAGTTAATGATGAATAGTCCCGGGTTTTAACCCGGGGGGTTAATGCGACGCATTAATGAGTTGGAGTGCGATGGTATTTGTTTGCATCGCAATGGATGCAAATTGTAAATGTAAGGATATTTCCAGCGAGTAGATCTGTGTAAAAAGCGTAGTCGGAAGATTGCGCTTAGCCATTATAAATGATAGGTGTGATGCTTTTAATAAAAACAGCGCATGACTTAAAGTCGTGCGCTGAAAAGCAATTCCTAAATATTTATTTTATTACACCGCAATACTAACATTCATTGAAGATGTTCTGATCGCATTTTTAGCAACGAAATGTTTACTTAAAGATGCATTATGGTATCCAGTTACCAATTCATCGATAACTTCCGATACATGTTGTATTTTATCCACTTTATAGGCATTTGCTCCAGCAAATGCAAACCCTTCGGCCATTTTTCCTTCGGCAGCGTTAAGCAATGCTTGTGCAATACAGTAAGGTGCTTCTTTGAAATTGCAGGAACTTAAACAGTTCCAATGGCACTTAAAGGGATGGGTTTGTCCCAGGTTTATCCGTTCAATAAAGTTATTGTTAATTGCTCGGCCTGGTAGCCCAACCGGACTCTTTATTATAGTTAAATCCTCCTTGTTGCAGGCTATATAGCTCTCCTTGAATTTCAGCGATGCATCGCATTCGTGTGTGGCCACAAACCGGGTGCCCAGCTTAACTCCTTTAGCGCCGGCCTGCATAATGTTATACATATCTTCGCCCGTATAAATACCGCCAGCGGCAATCACTGGTACTTCCTTTTGGTATTCATTCTCATATGGTGCAATCTCCTGTACTGTCTCTTGTACTAGCTGCGCTAAGGGTATTACTTCGCTGCCAAGTTCCTCCTTTTTAAAGCCAAGATGACCTCCGGCCAAAGGGCCTTCCACAACTACTGCATCGGGTATGCATCTGTATTTGCTAGACCAGTATTGGAAAATGAGTTTGGCTGCCTTTGCCGATGATACCTTAATGGCTAATTTGGTATGATAATTCTTGTAGCCTGCTTCGGCTATCATTCCTGGAATTCGTAATGGTAGGCCAGCTCCTAAAATAATCAGATCGATATTTTCTTCGATAGATGTTTTTATAAGTTCCTCATGATCGGTAAGAGCCATCATGATATTAACCCCGATAACACCATTGGTGAGACTCCGGGTTTTTCGGATTTCTTTTTGTAGCGCTCTTTTGTTGGCTTCGCGGGAATGTTTAGCATAATCGGGTTGCCGCATCCCAATTCCTGAGGCCGATATTATACCTATACCTCCAGCGTTGGCCACTGCCGATGCCAAACCCGATAATGAAATAGCTACACCCATTCCTCCTTGAATAATGGGATACTTTACCTTGATATCACCAATAACTAATTCGTCCATAGATTTTCGTTTTTTGCAGGGGCGAATTTATGCTGTGGTTTTGGTGACCTCGAAAAATAGGTTTGAGTAAAAGGAAATAGGGATTAAATGCCTTTTTAGGGGCACAATGGTTAGTTTAGGGACGAATGAGTGGGGCTAAATCAACTCTTTTAGTTTGACAATCGAATTTTTGGATACGGGAATTGGAAAATTAATGTTCTCGAAGAATAGTCTATATCCCTGAGAGTTGCCCTCAATTTTATCGATGTAGTTTATATTAACCATGTAGGAGCGATGGCATTTGAATATAAATTTATACTCGTTCAGGATCTCCTCGGCATAGGCCGTACTACACCTAACCATCTGATTTTTTATGGTTACCCCTTCTTTCCAGAACACCTCGATGTAATTGTTGGCCGATCGAATGAGCAGCAGCAGGTTGACTTTTATGGCAAGGCTGTCCTTTTGGTAATCGGAGGTAAAGTATACTATTTTATCCTGAATGGATTTATTCTCCTTAAGTTTCTTACTTAGTTCGTTTGCCAGTTTTAAATTGGCTCTAAGCATCTTGTTGTGGTTAACCACAATTATTGCTGTGATTGGAACTATTGCTGTTATTACGAGTTTTATAATAAGGCTGAATCCAACTTTTGTGACCCCTAGGTATTTGTTTACAACAAAGTATCCCACCAGTGTGGTGAATAGTATCCATAAATCCCAAAATATTTCCTTTTTAACATTCCAACTGCTTGACGAGAATTTTTTAGGAAAAAGGCTAGGGACAACTAGTAGATTAAAACTAAACGAAAGAAATGTAACTATAGCTATTCCTACCATAAGGTAATACCTTTCTTTAACTGGCAAAGCACCTATATCGAATGGTTGAAATAGAAACAAAAACACAGACACCCCTACACTTGTGAAAAATATGATTTTGGCATTATGCTTTAGGTCATCGTTAAAAGGGTAAGGTTTATTGAATACACTCCACATAGCTATGTCAAAAGAGTTTTTAATTTTACAAATGCGTTCGTTTATCCGAATTCATACTCATTGTTGAGCATTGGTTATATCTCGGTCTATCTTTACGTTAATAGCATTAAAGCCTTTAAGTCCTTTTGTAATCTCAAATGTTACTTTATCATTCTCGGTTACAGATTCCAACAGACCATTTACATGTACAAATATATCTTGTCCGTTAGCAGTATCTTTAATAAATCCGAACTTTTTTGAATTATCAAAGAATGTTACAACGCCTTTTCTGATTTTTTCATCGACATCGGATACTACGTTTCGGGGAACCCCAATGGCAATGTCTTCAACATTGATTTCTTCCTTTTGGGTTAAATCGGGCGGTGTGGATGTTATATTGCCGTACTGATCCACATACGCAATCATATCATCCAAATTATTACCATCGCGGGTTTGCTGTTTTCTGTCGAGCCTTTTCTGCTCCTTGTCTTTCCTTTTCTTTTCGTTTTTTGCTTGTACTTCTTTTTTTCCAAACGATACATTTTTTCTACCCATGCTTTTAGTTATTAAGTTTTTACAATCGACCAATTATTGAGATTTTAGTTTGTAACCAAATTCTTTATACGGGCAGATTCTTTTTGCAAAGGTACATTTTTTATTTTACAATTCTTGTCGTCAGGGACTGTGCGATAATTCATTATTCTATGAATATAGAAGCGAGAAGTTTAGTTGACTCCTATACAAAAAAACATATCCGATGGAACGAATTACATTCCTTTAACTATACTGCATACTATGGGGGCGTTTTACTTGTTAAAAGGTGATAATGATGATGCTGATAAATATCATTGAGTTCTGAATACTAGTTAATATCTGCAAAATTAAAAGTAGAATAGAGGTTTGTATTAATTTAACATTAATTGATGGGTGTTGTATTTTAATAGCTTTTGTATCTTTGCCGTCTTAATTTTTTGAGACTTGAGACAGGCTAAAGATTTTACACAGGGAAATATAGGCAAGCAAATTATCAATTTGGCATTGCCTATTATGGGGACGGCGTTTATCCAGATGGCCTACAACATGACCGATATACTTTGGATCGGCCATGTGGGAAGTGGTGCGGCGGCTGCGGTTGGTGCCGCAGGATTCTTTTTATGGCTTGCCAATGCATTTGTTTATACCACTAAGGTTGGAGCCGAGGTAACCATTGCTCAAAGTTTAGGCTCAGGCGATGGACATATGGCTTTACGATATGCCCGACATGCGCTGTTTATAGCCATTATAATGGGGATTGCTTATGGTTTATTCGTATTTACATTCAGCTCAAATCTAGTAGCATTTTTCCATCTTGGGAATGAGGCTGTAAATAGCGATATGGAGGCCTACCTTAAAATTGTTGCTCCGGGTATGTTGTTTTCGTTTCTTAACCCTACCTACTCTGGAATGTACAATGGGAGCGGCTTGTCTCGAATACCGTTTAATGCCAATGCTATTGGCTTAATTATTAATATAATCCTCGATCCTTTATTGATATACGGCATTGGACCATTTCCCAGAATGGAGGTTGAAGGGGCTGCCTATGCAACGTTGATTTCGCAGGGAGTTGTTACAGCTATATTTTATCTATACTCTCGTTCTATGAAGTCTCCATTTCGTGATATGCTCACCGGTTTTAAGCCCGATAGGGCTTTGTTTGGACGTATTTTTAGGATAGGAATTCCTGTGTCGGCGCAAAGCGGATTGTTTGCAGTATTTGCTATGATTCTTGCCCGCATTGCCGGTGGTTGGGGGCCAATTGGGGTGGCTGTGCAAAGCGTTGGTGCCCAAATTGAAGCAATCTCGTGGATGACTGCGTCTGGCTTTTCAACGGCGCTATCAAGTTTTGTTGGACAAAATTATGGGGCAAAAAATTTTAAACGGATTAGGTTGGGGTACTACCGAACGCTGGGAATAACCCTATCTATTGGATTAGTTACCTCTCTGCTTTTTATAGTATTTGGAGAGTACATCTTTGGTTTTTTTATTCCAGAACCGAGCGCAATGGCCGAAGGTGGTCTCTACTTGAGAATTCTTGGATACTCACAGTTACTAATGATTCTTGAGATTACCACAGCTGGTGCATTTAATGGAATGGGAAAAACCCTACCTCCATCGATAACCGGAATTGTATTGAATGGATTGCGAATTCCTATGGCTCTAGGTCTTTCGGCGGCAATTGGATTGAGCGGTGTTTGGTGGAGTATAACCATATCGAGCTGGTTAAAGGGTATTGTTCTTTTTGTATGGTTTGCAGTAGTGCTGTTGAGACTTCCAATTATTAGGGAGAAGTATTCGCTACCCCAGAAACTTTTTTTTCATATTATTCCCAATAGAACTCGTCAGCAGTTTTTTGATGGGTGTTGCGATTAGTTTTATCCTTTTAATTTCTTAGTATTTTGGATATAGGGACTAATCATTTTTATAAGTTCTTCATACATCGTACCGAAAAGCCCATCCCTTTAGGATGTGTGTTTCGTATTATTCTTTCATCGAAAAACACTAAGCATCGGTACCACGCATTGGTTGAGTCGGATTCGTTGCTAGTCCACCAGAAACCATTGTTGCCAATATGCCGAAAACTCAATTTGTTAATGCTACGCTCGCCTGCAGGAAGTGCCGAGAACCCATACAAATCCAATCCATTACCGTTTGAATTCCATCCCAATTTGCCTTTTAACACTTTTCCTGCATCATATCCACGAAGCATTGTGTCATTCCAAATGGAATCATAATTTCTAAATCTTGAATCAATGTAGCCCTCTAAATATTTCCAATCCTTGTCGGATGGAACTCTCCATGCTGTAGGACAAAGGTTTCCAGTATTTACTGCATACCAGTTATAAAGTGCTCCGTATTTAAGAGCGTTGCTAAGGTGATTATCGTACCAACAGTATGCACCGCTGGTTATGTTTGACCATGAACTATCTTTTATTAATTGAATTTGATTGCCATCCCTGTAAGAAGTTGTTCTTAGATTTTCGGTCATCCAAATCTGTCTCCCAATTACAACAGTTTTATATACATTACTGTCAATGTCTGTAATTGTACTTGATTCTAGAGTTTGGGCTTTGGTCCATAGAATACAAAACAAGAAGGAAAACAGTATAATTATTATTTTTATGTTTTTCATTGCTCTGCATTTCTATAGATTAAACCATTGTTATGGTAATCACTATAAATTTTACATACATTAAACGTTAGGTTGAAGGTAAATATATTTAATGATTATACGTTATTGTGCTTGAAAAATCTATTCATTCCGCACTTGATGTAAATTCAATAGTGCTTGCTATGTTTCAGTTGGTTAAGTTTTAAAATTGAGCTTTAGAGGTATATCGATTCCCCATTTTTTCTACTTTTGAGTTGTTTTTAATTGTTTTTACCATGAAGCGTTTTTTTGTTTTTATTAGTGTTTTTGTATGTTCATTCGGTTTAATTGCTCAAGAACGAGGTTTTGTGAATGTTCGACGTGTTGCAAAGGATCATATTGCCTTAGTAATAGGGAATAGCAACTACCCTGAGGCTCCCTTGGCCAATCCTGCAAACGATGCCACCGACGTGGCTAAAACATTTTCCGATATGGGTTTTATAGTCGAAAAGGTTATTGATGCCGATCGGGAGCAGATGGCTCAGGCCATATCCCGTTTTGCTCAGCATTTGTTAACGGCTAAAGCCGCAGTGTTTTACTATGCCGGGCATGGTATGCAGGTAAATGGGGAGAACTATCTAATTCCTATAGGCCGAACTGAGGCTACTCAAATTTCCGATGAGTCCCAAGTGCCCTATAGGGCAATCAATGTGGGAGAAGTGCTCACCGCAATGGAACAGGCCAATGTGAATTTCTCTATGGTGGTACTTGATGCCTGTAGAAATAACCCGTTTAAGGGATTGGGAAGAGGCCGAATACCAGGGTTAGCCTCTGTTAATGCGCCCGTGGGTAGCTTAGTGATGTATGCCACCAAGGCGGGGTCAACTGCATCGGATGGGTTGAACACAAGGAATAGTCCTTTTACAACTGCTTTCCTAAAGCATATTAATACTCCCGGGCTCGATGTTAATTTACTTCCTTCAAAGATTACCCAAACGGTTGGAGAACTTACCCACGGGGGGCAGGTTCCTGGTACCTATATGCAACTTTCAAGTAGTTTTTCCTTTGTCCCGGCGATGAATCCCGATGAGGAGAAGATTATGAAAGAGGCTCAACTTAAGAAATTACAGTTGGTTGACGCTGATTTAGCCCGAAAAGAGGCTGAGATAGAAAAAAAACGTCAGGCAGACGATGCTTTACTGGCAAAAAAACAGGCCGACATAGATGCTCTTGATAAACAAATTTCGGAGTTGAAAGCAAAAACAGCCAGCGGTGAAGGCAATGCTGATACCGACCTCGATAAAATGTTGGAATACGTTAAGCAGAATGAGGCTCAAAAAAAAGAGATGGAATTGCTTCAGCAGCAGGCTGAGGAGCGCAGAGTTGCCCGAGAAAAGGAGATGTACGACATAAAAATGAAGGAGTATGATGATCTAAAAGTAAAGGTTGATGCAGATTTTGATAAGTATCAGAAAATAGCGAATAGTGAGTTTGGCAAAGATATGGCGCAGGTGGCATGGGATAAACTGCTTGTGAAGTATGGTTTACCCATTGGATCAATCAATCGCGATGACGAGTATACCCTAAAAGCCGAGGCAAATCCTCACCCGAATGGTTTGTATTCGACCAGTGGAGCTCCCGAAGGGTTAGCCTTTATCCCCGGAGGAGCATTTAATATGGGGAATCCCGATGGTCATAGTGATATCGAAAAGTTGCATTCGATTTTTGTTAAAAGTTTTTACATGATGAAGTATGAGGTGACTGTTGGTCAGTTCAAGCAATTTGTAGATGCCACAGGTTACAAAACTGATGCTGAAAAAAACGGTTCTGCCGAGGTGTGGAATGGAGAGAAATGGGTAGAAGAAACTGATGTGAATTGGAGGTGTGATGTTTGGGGCTCTATTAGTCGCGATGCTTATGGAAATGAGTCTTATTACCTGAACCGTCCGGCAATTTATATTAGTTGGAACGATGCTGCGGCTTATGCCCAGTGGCTCAGTGGCATTACAGGTAAAACTTGGCGATTACCCACCGAGGCGGAATGGGAGTGCGCTGCGAAGGCGGGGCAGAGTTTAAAATATGCTGGCAGCGATAACATTGATGATGTGGCTTGGTATGATGACAATTCGGATAAAGATACCCACGATGGCGGGATGAAGGAACCTAATGGTTTAGGTTTGTACGATATGACTGGGAATGTGAGCGAATGGTGCTCCGATTGGTATGATTCGTACTATTATATCAATTGTGCAGTTAGTAACCCAGCAGGACCAACAACGGGTGTGGTGCGTGTGATTCGTGGCGGAAGCTTTCGATCAATGAAAATATTATCTGGAGTTACACGCCGGGACAGCATGTATCCTAATCATAGTTTCGCGTATACTGGTTTTCGGTTGGTTTGTGAACCCTAATGTAAGTTTGTTAGAATATTTATTTAGAACTGTTAGATTTTGAAGAAAGTTTATTGCCCTAGTTATGCCATGATGAGGGTATTCTCCTGTTTACTATAGGATAGGGGAGTGCTGTTTATAAGGTTTCCTTAGTGTTGAGTCTCAAACTTTTTTGCTAATGATATGTAAAATCGTCCATAGCCCAGGTTTATTCCAGAATTTTCGGTGTACGCTAGGGTTGCAACATTCACTACAAACGAAATTCCCAAATACCATTGCTGATAGTTGTAGAAACAGGAAGATCGAACCAAAGCCATTGGTGTTATGTAAAGATCTTTGTTAAATAATTTACCAATGTTACTATTTCCAAGGTTAGCCCCTAGTGTTAGAGAACCGTTTAATAGTATATGTTTACTAACAACCCAATTGTAGGAGTAACCTGTATTTGCCCCGAATTGATAGCTTTTAATTCTGTTTTTGCTATCAAAGGTAAAGGAACTGTCGGAATTGATGTTGTAGAAGTATATTCCTCCACCAAGTAGGAAACTGCCAGCCGATTTAACCTGATACTCATTCTGCCCAAAGGCTGACTTATACGAAAACTTATGCCCATTGAATATGTATTGGCCGCTTATGCCTATTTCGAAGATAGATAGATCGGGGCAATTGGCTTCGCTCGAAAGTAGTTTAGAATCATCAATGTAGAACCCTCGGTAATGCTGAAGCGATATGTCGGTAACGTACATTCTGCCGTATTGGTGTAGCTGTACATCGAGGCTTCGCGTCCGGAGGTACTCCTCATCAGCTTTAGGGCTCAGATTATACCCGAAGGATATTTCGAAGGGAATTTTTGGATGGTTAAACCCTAATCCAATGCTAACAGGGTTGTTCGATAGGTAGTCTATTTCCTTTTTAGACTGTTTTGGATCAACCGTTGTGAATTGAATGAAGTTTTCGTATAGGAATGTTGATAGTATTGCAGATTGATCATCCTTCACTATGTAAAGACTATCGGTTTGTGCAATAACTTTTATCGTTAATGCCGAGAGTAGTGCTATTGCAAATAATAATTTTGGAATTCTTTTTGTAATTGGTTTATCTGAGGTTTCAGTTTGCATCTGTTAAAACTTTTAATTCTATTACAACCGCCTCCATTTAAAGGATTTGTCATCAATTGCCCGCATGGTGCTGAGTATGCCATCAAGATGATCGTACTCGTGCTGCAATAGTTCCGATAGATCATCGCTTACATGCCATTCCTGTGGCTGCCATTTTTCGTTTAGGTATCGGATGGTAACGCTTTTATGCCGCTTAACTTTTACCAGTAGATTGGGGAAACTCATACAATCATCCCAAAGCTCAATCATCTCGCCACTCATATAGCTGAATTCTGGATTTATTATGACGATGGGTTTATCGATGTTTGCATATATGAGCCTTTTCATTATTCCGAGTTGAGGTGCTGCTATGGCTCTGCCAAAATTATACTTTCTCCTTATTTCTTGCATTACGTTGTGTAGGTCTGTCGTCCAAGATGGAACAAGGGGCATTTCGGATTGTAATATGAGTTCGCTTACTTTGTAAAGCAACGGATTGCCCAGCAGTAACAAGTCTTCTAGTTTTTTCAAGGTTTTACTTTTTCTCTGTTGATTTTGTATCGAGTTTATCAACTCCTTCTAATTCTTTTATATTCATGGTTTTTGAGAGTTTGCTGATAGATTCTAGATTAATATTCCCTGTTATACTTATCAGGAAGTTATCCTTTCCGCCACCAATCATGATGAACTCGCGGAATTTACCATTCTCTCGCCGAATCATCATTCGGGTATCTTGTCCTTTTTCCTTTATTACCATTAGTTCTTCGTACTTGTCAAATGGTAAGGTTTGAGCGAGTTCCTTGTATAGGTTTAACTTTAGGTTCAGTAGCGAGTCGTCAACCGAAAGGATTTTGATAGATTCGAGCCCCGATATGATTTTTGCAAAATCGTCCTGCTCCTTTGCTTCGGAATTGGCAAAAAGGTTGAACATATACTTAGAGATATATACTGTTGTAAATCCTTCCTTTTCAGCATACTTGTCGAATATAGCATCGGTAGGCGATTTTTGAGCATACGCTCCAAACGCTATCAGGCTCAGCAGTAGTATTTTAATTATTTTCATCTTTAACTATATTAAGTGATTTATCTATTTTCGACAGTTCATTACAGCGCTTAAGCGAGTTATCAATTTCGGATAGATGTTTCAAACTGGCTGTTTTACTATTCATTTTATTGGATATGAAAAGTAATACTTTTTTAGTTTCCTCGTATGCTTCCTGTGGGTCTTGGTACGAATCGGCCAAAACAACGGGGTTATCCTTTTTTTCGTAGTAAAGAATTCCCAACGCAACAATTAGCACTGCAGCAACACTACCAGCCCATTTAAGAATGGTAGAGAATCGAAGTTTTGTTTCACGTTCCCATTCATTCTCTATCAAATTATTAAGTTGCTCGTTCAAATCAACAGGGATTTGGGTTTTGCTTGCAAGGAAGAAATCGACCAGATATTTATCAGCCATATCTATGTCCGATGGACTATTATTGCTGAAATATTCCTTCAGTAAACGCTCCTCCTCCAAGGTTGTTTCGCCCCGATAGTATTTCTCCAGCAGTGCTTTAATCCTTTGCGACTCCATAGCTGTATATTTTAGTTAACTCATCCTTTATTTTCTTCCTTGCAATTGAGAGGCTGGCTCTAACGTTGTTTACCGATAAATTTAGCGTATCGGCAATTTCCTCGAACTCGAACTCTTCAATATCTCTCAGTTCAATAATCAGCCTTTGCTGTTGGGGTAAATTCTGAATCAATTGCTGTATCAGCACCTTACTCTCCACAAAATCGTAATTCGATTCAACGGTATGGTTAGGCATCTCCTTCGATGATTCATTAATGCGCTTAACTTTCCTCAACTTATCTATACAAGTGTTGCGCACAATAGTAAACGCAAAGGCCTGTATACTGTCGAGTTGTTTGAGCCTACCTCTGTTTTCCCATAATTTTAAGAACGATTCTTGAACACAATCCTTTGATAATTCAGTATCATTAAGAAGCCTAAACGATAAACGATACATCTTCTCGCTCAGCGGTAATATCTCCTTTTTGAACTCCTCCTTATCCATTTAGTTGCTGGTATTCTCTAGTTCTCTTAGTTTATTTTGAGCCAAATCGTTCGAAATACGTTTTGCTTCAGACAAAGATAAGTTTCCTTCCACATAAATCAACACATTATCCTCGCCACCCGATACCAGCACAAACTCTGTAATAGCATTTTGTGCTTTTTTGCAGTACACCACAAAGTCTTGTCCTTTACTTTTAACGGTCATCAATTGTTCATAGTCACTCTTGTCGAGGTTAGGAATGATTTCCTTGTAGAAGTTGATTTTTCTATTTAGGAGAGAATCGTCAACCGTAAGTATTTTAACTGATGTTAATGTGCAGTTTTCGTTCGTTTCGCCATCGTTGAACATTAAATTTAGGAGATTTCCTGCAAAATCAACAGTAGTAAATCCCTCTTTGCCGGCATAGGCATTAAAAATTTTCTCGATAGATGCTGGCTGAGCAAATAGGCTGATGTTGAGAATTAACCCAATAGCAATTAATGTAAGTCTTGTTTTCATAGCAATAATTTTTAGTTAATGTTTTTTTGATTTGTTTACATCTTAATGACGAAGCAAGTCGAAAAACATTAAAAAGAAATTTGATTTTTTTGATTATTGGATAGTTGTTGAGAAATGAATAATGAATAATTTATAATTTAAAGTGATGAATGTAAATGTTATAGCCTCTAATAGGTTAATATAAATAGCCCCGAGTTTTTAACTCGGGGATTAGTTGAATTATCTTTCGTTCTCTCATTGTCAAATTGGTAAATTTTCAAATCATTAAATCAACTCCCTTAGTTTAAACTTCACTTTAACCTCATTGCCGTTTCTAATAACTTTCATTTTGATTGTTTTGCCCTCTTTGCATTTTAAAATATTTGTGATGTCCGATATTTTCATTGTGTTGGTTAGGGTTCCGTTGATCGATTTTAATTCATCGTTTTCCTGTAAGCCACATTCTGAGGCAGGTGTGTTAATTCCTACTGATACTATTTTGTAAAATGGTAATCCTTCAACAATTGCACCTATCTCAATTCCTGACATATCGTAACGGAAAGGGTTCCCGAAATTTGAATTTTTGCGAAGTCTAATTTGTTTGTTATGGTAATCGATTATTACATTAAACCTTCTAAAAATCTCTGCACCTACGCTTCCATTTCTACCAATATCTGAAATTGCATCACGAATAACGTTGGA
Organism: Tenuifilaceae bacterium CYCD; assembly: GCA_036322835.1. Taxonomy (NCBI): domain Bacteria; kingdom Pseudomonadati; phylum Bacteroidota; class Bacteroidia; order Bacteroidales; family Tenuifilaceae; species Tenuifilaceae bacterium CYCD. Next base: position 2,804,483 of record AP027304.1, read on the forward strand.
GTCGGGAAATGCTGTAATCACATTGCTAAATTCGAATTTTCCAATTCTAAATTTCTCTACTCTCGAAACATCACCCGAAAGATTTCCATTTAGTCCTTGACCAATTACTTCTTGTCTTCGAACGTCGCTGGGCTTAATATTTGGATTGGTTGAGGGATCGAGCCATAACGCAAAACTCATTCCTGTGTCGAATAGCAATTTAACTGGAATATCCACACCGTTTATAGTGGTTGTAGCAGTAATATAGGGCTTGCCATCTATCAATTCAATTGGAATAACATCCTCATCCTTTCTAATTTTTCGGTGGAATTTATCGGGGTTATAAAAATTGATTGTATGGTTGGTATAATTTATCTCCACAATGAATTGTTCAAAAATTGTTCGTCCAATTATTCCATTTATAGGATGCCCAACCTGTGCCGTTAAATCAATAACTTTGTTTGGAACAACAATTAATTCCTGAGCATTTCCCTCAATTTTGCCCATCGATAGTTTGTTGTTTTTGGAAATTAAACCATCAACCGATTCATTTGTTCCCAAGCCTCTAAGCTTTACCTTCCTAGCCTCGTTCAGCGATACTATGTATGGGTTCGATATTTCTGTAATAATTGTTCGCCCTGCACCGGTGTCAAAAATAAGGTTTAGCGAGTCAGAACCATTAATGGCGAATGTTAAAACCATCAGATGCGATGCAAGTGTAAAACTGGCTCTGTAGGAATCATTCTTACTGTTTAGGTAGAACATTGTACTCTCGGGCTTTTCAGCTAGCACTCCCGCCGCTATCAAAACTCCGAGGAGTGTGGAGGTTATGGTGTGTAGCGTTCTCATGGCAGTGGTTTTTAGGTTTGTACCTTGCGGTATCTCTGCTTTTATACATAAGATACTTAACCACTATTGCTACCCTATGGGAATGAGGTTGTATTGTGTTTCGTATTTATATGATTATTAACAATAAAACAATGGTTCTATTGGCTAACGATTCAGGTAAAACATTCCGTTTAGTAGTACTTTAAAATACTGATTGTTTTCTAGTTGTGCTTTTAAAACTGTTTCATTGCTCGCCGATATTAGCATTAAGGGATACTTTTCTTCGTTGTCAATCCAAAACAGGAGCCCTTCTTGTATTGTTCTTTGATCTAAGGCTTCCAAGGATTGTTTAAATGCTTCATTAGCCATTGTTTGAGTCATTCCATCGTTTGGGAAATGTATTACAATTCCAATATCTTTTTTGTTTACCCATTCATTTAAGTTGTTGTTTTTCCAACTAATAGCATCTTTTGGAACTATCTTTTCAATAATTTGGCTTATTTCCTTGTGACAATATATCGTTCGGGTAGTTTTATCAAGGTTTTCTGGATTTAAGATTTTTTCGGTTTCAATTTGCCTAAACATATCGTGCAAACAGGCTACGTGTAGTTCTTCTATTTTTCTTTTTTCTGTATAAAAAGGATAAATAAATACCATTAGTGTTTCCACCCATTTATTTAGCGTAGCATCACGGGTATAAGTTTTGATTAGGGATTGACGATTATCGAGCACTTTTATCTCAAAATTGTAGTAGTATTTGTATTGTATGGGAATAACAGTGGCGCTTACCGATGACATTAGCACACCAAAGAAGAATTTGGCAAACGATTTTTGTTTTTTGATATCGATCTCAATTGTGTAGTCACTTTCCTTCATCAGTCGGTTTAAATTTTCTCGTTTAGCAATATCATTGATATCGTTGGCGTAAACTGTTACAGAATTGTAAGAGCTTATGTTGCTAATTTCGGAAAGAGTTTTTGCAAAGACATCATCAAAGTTAAATTGGGGTCGAGTAAGTTTTGGAACGGCGTCAATCCCTATTGTTTGCTCATAATGTTTGAAAATAAAAAGGACATTGGTTTTGTTCATTTGCGTGTTCTTGATCGTTTCGTATGGAAACAATCCATTAATTGGAGGAGAAAAAGTTGCACAACCGCCTGCCAACATAAAGATTATAGTCAGAATGATGTACATAAACTTTTTCATGGCTTTATAAGTTTAAATTTGAAATAGAAGCGATGTAAACATAAAAGTCATATTGATTTTGTTAGTATACAATAGCCCTTCTTTAATTCGAGATGCTTGAAAGTTTTTAAAAACTAAGGTGTTAGATAACTTATTTTACAAGTTACTTCGTTTTTCGACGAAAGTCAAAAGTTTTTACTTTTCTATATTTTCAGTAGAATAAATATTTAGAACCAGACGTTCTGAAGATATCATGAAACACAATTTAACGATGTTGCCTCTTTTATCGATAAAATCTGCCAGTTTTATATTGTTGTAGTAATTGCTTGCCCTGCGTTAGTGCCAAAAATAAGGTTTAGCAAGTAAGATTCATTAATAGCGAAGGCTAAAATCAACAGATGCTATGCAAGCGTGTAATTGGTTTTGTTGGAATCATTTTTACTGTTTAGGTTTATTTATGCTAATGATGTATTTATGTGGTTTTGCAATGAATAAAATGAATTCCTACCCATAATTCTTAAAAATTATTTTGTTTGAGTGATTGTCTGTTCCAAATGGCAGGAATTCTTTCTAAAGCCCGTTGGTGATAATATGTCGAAAATTAACGTTTGTCGGTAATTCCGAACTCTTTCCAGCGCGATTGGTAGAAGTTCTGCTTAACAATTTTCTTAACCTTTTGGATTTGAACTTTTAGCTCAATAAGACGAAGATTGGCCTCTCTTGCTTTGATCTTAGATTCGGTTTTCAGTTTTTCTAAGGCCTCGTTGTTTGCCTTGATGAATTTGTTGCTGACTTCCATCTCCGCAATAAATTTGTCGTCGATGCCTTTTTCTTTTACTAGGTTGATTTTACCTTTTAGGCCAACAATGATTTTGTCTACTTTGTTGGTTTGTTCCGAAAGAATTTTCATTGATTTTTGTTTTACTTGTAGGGAGGGATTTAGTTTTCTTTAGCCTCCCTCCATCGGCTATAAGTATTAATAAAAACTAGTGTTCTTGCTTTTCCGTTTGAAAACTCCGGTAATCACATTGGAGGTATCTCCATTGGATTTAAAGAACTTAAAGCCCAGAAGTTCCATGCTTTGTTTCATGTCGCGCCGTTTTACGCTTATAGTTCTAAACTCGAATGCCGACTCAATTATTTTCATGTAATGCATACGTTCCTCTTTGCTAACATTGGTTTGAATGTGTTGCATAAAGTTGAACGCATCTTCTTCAGATAGATTCCAAACATTTTCTGGTGTCAACTCTTTTGGCTCTATAATTGGCTGTTCCATAGTGTATTTAATTTTGTTTTGTGACTAAGCAAATTTACTTTTTTAAAGATCCAATTGTAACCATATACGGATGCTGTTTTTCTTGTTTTTTATAGTAAAATTCAGGTAACCAGTTTTTTGCAAAAGTTAAAAAACGTTAAGCGGCATGGACGGAAATATTGTGGTAAATGTCATTTTAAATTATTTAACAGATGGCTTGATCTTGGGGTATTGCTGCTGAACCGTATTGTTTATACTTTTATGAACAATACGGTGTTTACTGTAAAATTAAACTTATTGGTTAATCCTAAATCCTACATAAACTTTAATTAATAAACTTTAATAAAACTATGAAAAATGTACTTTTTGCTATTCTGATTATTACATTTCCTTTGGCTTTATTTTCTCAAAAAAGTTCTGAACCAGTTTTTAAGTTAAGGGGACAGGTGTCCGATTCTACTAGTAATGTTAGTATTCCCTATGCAACTATTACTATTCTAAATGATTCCGATAATTCTATTGAAAAGCAGATGGCAACTGATGCCGATGGTGTGTTTGAAACATCACTTAATTCATCGGGAAATTATGTGATTGTGGCCAATTCCATAGGCTATAACTCCATTCGAAAACCCATAGAGGTGAAAAGTTTCGACAAACTATTAGATGTTGGTAAACTTGCATTGAGTCAGGCGACGGTTGAACTTGGAGAGGTGCAAGTGGTAGGGCTGAAACCTTTGGTTAAAGTTGAGGCCGATAAGCTTACCTATAACGCCGATGCCGATCCGGATACTAAAACCTCGAATGCCCTTGATTTGTTGAAAAAAGTTCCGCTTATCACGGTGGATGGCGAGGATAATGTTCAACTAAAGGGATCGAGTAACTATAAGGTGTTTATGAACGGGAAGCCATCGACTATGGCTACCAATAATACGAAGGACTTTTTGAAAAATCTACCTGCAAGTTCAATTAAGAATATCGAGGTGATTACATCGCCTGGGGCAAAGTACGATGCCGAGGGTGTTGGCGGAATCATTAACATAATTACCCAAAAGAAAATTCTGAACGGTTATACCGGTAGCGTGAATGCTGGGGTAAACAATCTTGGCGTGGTTAATGGCGGTATTAGTTACTCTGCAACATTTGGAAAACTTGGCGTGTCTACAAGTCTGTATAACTACTATCAGGATAATCCATATTACAGGAACTCAACCTTTAGGATTGATACCTCAAACTACACATCAACAACGGATGGAAAGTCGAAATATAAAGGGATGAGCCCCTGGGGTGAGGGTGAACTAAGCTACGAGATAGATAGCTTAAACCTGATTAATGCCTCGTTCGGATTTTGGTATGCCAAAAACAAAAATTTATCGAGTTCTACAAGGAGTGAGGTCGATTTAACTACGAAGGAATATCGCCTGAGCAACGAAACTAAATATGTGTGGGGCGAGCCCGAGGGGAGTATCGATTACCAGCGTATTTCGAAGCGAAATAAGGATCAGATTTTCACACTTTCGTACAAGGTGAATAGCAATCCGGAGAAAAGTGATGGTGAGTCGGTGATTGATAATGTTGTTAATTACTACGAATCGTGGCGTAAGTCTAAAAATGATGCATCTAGCACTGAGCATACTTTTCAGGCAGACTATGTTAAGCCGTTTGCGCTGGATTATAAGCTGGAAATTGGGCTGAAGTACATCCTGCGTAAGAATAGTAGCGAAACCGATGCCTACTACTACGATTACGCGAATCAGCAATTCGTGTACGATCCAACGCAGATTAACGATTTTGATTACACCCAGAATATTTACGCCGCTTACCTTTCGGGCAGCAAGTCTATCAAAAAACTTAGCCTAAAAGCCGGGCTTAGGGTTGAGAATGTGAATACCGATGGCACATTTACCGCCAGCAGCTATACCGATTTTGAAAACTCAAACTTTGAGTATGTACCCTCGGCTTCCATGTCGTACCAAATGAATGAGGCTAGCAGTATTCGGTTATCGTATAGTAAGCGAATACAGCGCCCCGACATATGGTATCTTAACCCGTTTGTTAACGATTTGGATCCAACGAATATATCCTATGGAAATCCAAAGCTCGATCCTGAACGGTTCCACAACTTTGAACTTAACGTTGGGCGGTTCTCTAAAGCGGGGAGCATAAATTTTACGCTATACAATTCATTCTCGAATAATGGAATCGATAGGATTACAAGTTTAAAGGACGGGGCTCTTGTAACAACCTACGGGAATGTGGATAAAATTCAGACCTGGGGCGTTTCGTCGTATGCATCGTTAAGGTTTGGCCAAAAAATAAATGTTAATATTAACGGTTCGGTTAATTACAACAGTATCGACAGTCAGGAGGGTCTGGGGTTGCGGAGCGATGGCTGGGGGTATAATGTTTACGGGAATGTGCAGTACCTTTTGCCCAAAGGGTTTAAGGTGTCGGCCTATGGGATGTGCTTTAAGCGTGCAGCCCAGCTGCAAACCAGCGTGAGCACTTTCTACAACATGGGTTTGTCGGTGAGCAAGAGTATGCTGAAGGAAAAAATGACGATAAGCCTGAGCGCCCGGAATATTTTCTGGGATAAAATGAAGTACACCTACACCGTTGAGGGTGTTTCGTATCGTCAGGAATCTGAGATGTACCGTTCGGGTCGTAATTTTGGTATATACATCAGCTATCGGTTTGGCGAAATGAATACTCAACTGAAAAAGACTCAGCGTGGAATTAACAACGATGATGTGAAGAAAGGTGAGAGCGGTGGAAGCTCTGGCGGAAATTAATTTGAAACAAGGCGTTGATACTGTTGACGTATTCTAGGATTTAAGTTGTATATATGAAAAGGGGAGGGCGATAGTCTTCCCCCTTTTTATTTGAGTCTCCATGTGCTAGCAATAAAGTAATTTATGGTTGTTAGTTAGGATTGTTTTTTGAATACCCATTTATCAATCGTTGAAAATATATCGTAGCTTTACGGTATAGCATTGTATACGCACGAAGATATGCTGCAAGCTACAGGGGACAATTGTACGTGCACGAAAGTTTGCCGCAGAGTTACGGCAAGTAATTGTACACGCACGAAAATATGATGCAAACTGCAGGAGGCAATTGTACACGCACGAAGATTTGCTACAGTTCTACGCTCTGTGATCGTATATGAACGACGCTATGCTGCAGAGTTGCGACGGCACAATGGGCTGACTTTTGTGAATGCTGTTACTTTTCCTTCAACGCTCGGTATCGATTGCCCCAGAACTTGTATTTTGTTAGCGAGGTGTAAACCATCAACCGCTCAAAGGGTTTTAATCGCATTAAGTAATGCACTGCGCGGTAGAATATCCCCAGAAAAAATAGGAATATGATAATTTCAACCACGTTTTGGATGAATACATTTTTGATTTCGAAGAATAGCGAGTCAAAGTACTTAAAGAATATTGCTGTTATAAACGATGCGGCAATGGCATACGAAATAATAAATCCATGGGCTGTTTCAATGGCCCTTTTGGGGCAATGGCTTATGCAGTGCATGCAGCTCTCGCACTTAAATGTCCAGAATGGGCGCGAGTCGATTTTAACTATGGCTTTCACGGGGCATTGGTTAATACATAAATCGCAGCGGTTGCAATCGGACGAGGCGTAGAAGGTTTTTGCAAAAACAAATCGACCCACGAGGTAGTATCCCAGAGATATAGGTGTAATAACAATGTCCTGCACTATCTCGTGTAACGCCCTAAAATCTTTCTTTCCTGTAAGTATCTTCTGGGCGCAGCTAACAACTCTTCCTTTGTTCTTTTCGTGAAGTGTTTTTATGGTTTTGTCGTTTAGCCCGGGGTGTAGCGATATCCAGTTCGACGGTAGATCAACCGGAACCATGCCTACAATGGAGTATCCTTTTAGTTTTAGTATCAGCGACGACAGCAGGAATGTGATTCCCGAGAGTCCTGGTACGTTCCATTTTCCTATTAGCATGCCGGCACGGGTATTCATCAGCAGCACTTTGTTTTTCCCTTTCGGGAAACGGGCTATGAAGTTAAGCATAACCGGGGGGTAGTTGAATCCATGCACCGGTGATGTGAAAACAATTAACGAATTGAGTGACGGTGGGGGTACCGATAATCGGTTAATTTCCGAGATATTGCTGGTGGTGCTGGGTATACCCATTTTTTCGGCAACAGCCGAAAACCATGTGGCAACATTCCGGGAGTTGCCTGTTCCGGAAAAGTAGTAAATGGTAAGTTGGCGATATATGGTCATGGCTGCTATTCGGGTTGTTTTTGAGCAATAAATATTTTTCCTGTACTCATTACCGTCATCACCTTTAGATTCTCAAATGTTTTCCCGTAGAGCTCTTTCAGCAATGGCAGCTGGTTACGGCTTGTTTTGGAGTTGACAAACTTGTTGAATACCACCATTCCCTGGCTGTTTAGTATGTTTTTGAGAGAATGGATGAATTGCTCTGTTTCTACCTCCTCGGGTACATTGGTGTCTACATAGGTATCAATTACAATCAAGTCGTACTTTTTGTGGCATTCACTTACATATTGAGCCGCGCTGGTACAATGAATGGTGATATTCTTTAGCGTTTTTATGTTGAAGTACTTTTCGCCCAGTTCCAGAACCTTTGGGTCGATTTCCACGCCATCAATCATGCAATTCGATTTATATCCGTGAACAATTTCGGCAACGCTACCAGTTCCGAATCCAAGGATAAGGGCTGTGTTTATCGGATTCCAATTGAGGTTTAGCCTCCTGAAAGTTTTTACGAACAGGGTGTGAAGCGATCCAAAGGAGTAGTTTGTGTACTCGCTGTTCAGCGAGTACTTTCCGCAGTAAAGCATAATTTCGAGAACAGGATTCCGCGCGCTACTGGTTAGCTCAATGGTAATAGGGTAGATGTAGCTTAGGATGTTATCGATTCTTCGCATTAACCGTGATAATGTTTTTATATGGCTGGTTTTTCATTATCAAATATAGTATATTATTGAGATTAATCTTTTGGTATGGGATGTTTTGTAAAAAAGGCTCCGGCATTTACCGGAACCTTTCCCTTGTTGATTAAATAAACGACTTGTTCAATCTATTGAAAACTAAAATCTATGCTAATTATTTATTGTACCCGATGTGTTGTTCAATGTTGTGTAGGTTAGCGTGTGGCCGTTCTTGTTGATTGTTGCATTATTGGTTAGAGTGATGGTGTCTACATACGAATCGCCGGTTAACGACCAGGTTCCGCCGTTTACGGTAATTGATGTAGATTTGGCTGTGTTGGCGTTGTCGTAGGCTCCGCTCAACGTAACGCCTGAGTTAACAGTAACTACTGCAGAGCTGTACGAGTCGGCAACAATACTACCTGTGTATGTTGTGCCACTACCCGACAGGATTAAAGTCCCGGTTGCCCCATTGGTACTCCAGCGGGTGTTGTAATCAACTTTCATGAGTATGCCCGAAGGAATAGTTGTGGAAACACCATCGAGTGTAACCTGACCGTTAACGTTGGTCACAATTTCAATGAAAGGAGTGCTAGCCCCGGTCATTGTTAACGAACCTCCAGTAACCGTGATAACTCCGTTGATTCCTGTGCCAGCATCTCCCGAACCGCTTTGCAGAATCATCAACCCACGGCTCGATGAGCCTGCTCCGGACGTGATTGTACTGTTGTTTATAGTGATATAGTTATCCCCTTCAATTACGCCTACCTCGCCCTGGGCCGAACTACCCGTAATGTTATTTACGGTGAGATTCCCGGTTGAATACATCACTGCACAATCGACGCCGGTTGCATTGTAGGTTCCTCCAGTAACATTTACTATTCCGCCTCCCTTATCCAGTGCAATAACGGAACTGTTACTGCCAGCCGTATTGATGGTAAGGTTCGATGCGGTAATAGTTCCGCCACCCGTGGCATGGATACCGCGTGATAGATTTTTTGAGCAGGTAATGGTAGCATCCGATACGGTTACAGTACCGCCATAGGCTACTATTCCGTTGGAGCCGATACTATTTGTGGTAATTGTACCACCAACCATGTTGATTACGCCCGAACTGCTTGCCAGAATAGCTGCATTTGTTCCGTAGAAACTGCTGTTGTCGGAGTTCCCCGTATCGCCTGTTTTAGTAATTGTGCAGGAATTCATGGTGAATGTGCCACCCGATACCTTCACCGCGTTTTCGTCGGAAGTGGATGAGGTGTAAGTTTTATCCGATACCGTAACCGTTCCGGAGGTTTGCGTGTATGCTCCTGCCGAGGACGATTCGGTTACTGTTACAGTACAGCTGGCTGTAAAACTACCATCGTCAGTTGTTACTGTTACAGTTGTAGACCCTTCTCCTTCGGCAGTAACAGCACCTGCATTTACTGTTGCAACAGAGGTGTTGTTGCTATGCCAAGTTACGGTTTGGTGGGTTGCGTTGGAGGGGCTAATGGTTGCTGTTAGTGTCTCGGACGAGCCATCTGTTAGCGAAAGTGTAGTTTTATTGAGCGTTACACCGGTTACAGCGATGGTTGTATCGTCGTCATCATCGCTGCACGACCACAGTGCTCCTGTTGCCAGTATGCTTAATGCAGCAATAAGAAAGTAAAATCTTAAAGCAATTTTCATAGTCATCAGTTTTATGTTTGTATTTGAATGCGAATGTTTTCTGATGCACATAAAACGGTGCAGCACTAAGGATATTATATTTAAAGTAGACTTTTAATAAAAATAGGAGTATTGCTCATTAACCATGTTTTGTGTTAAGCGAATTAATTAATTGTTGAGAGTTGAAAACTATTTTATACGTGTAATTATGGTTGTCTCAAAATTGCTTGATGTAATTCTATGCCGTTCAATTCTAAATACAGTGCTATCAAGATACTGTTCAATGAAACTTAACGAAGGGGCGTAATGAAATTTGCCACCAATTTTTAATGAGTTCAGTATTTGCATATATTTTCTGGCGTACTCCATAAAATTCCCACTATTCCGTAAATGGTGATGGCTGAAATGGTTGGAGAAACCCAGATTGCTTACTATTGTACCCCATTCTTGGGTGCTATAGTTGTATTCAAGCCAATCGGCAGCGAGTAAGTATGGTTCACTCTGCGCCAATCGGTCAACCCCGTATGCCTCAATACCATTATCTCTTAAATAGGTAATTAGGTTTCCTTGCGATCCACAGCCAATATCTAAAACTGGTTCTAAAATATCAGAAACATTGAGATGTAAAATCTCGAACTGAAAATTAGCGCTATACTCCGAACAGGTTATAGGCTGTATAATATCGTCCTTTCCTGAGTAAATATTTTCGGCAAAGGGGTTTGTTTTTGTTAACCAGTCTTTTAAACGTGTATAGTGATCTTCTGAAATTGTTTCAACTGATTCATTTTGACTTTTGATTGCGCCAAAAAGTTCACGGTAAATGCTCCTTAGGTGTTCCTTTGCTTCGCTATTAAAGGAAAAGTATTGGTTAATTCTGCAAAACTCATGTAGGCATTTATCGGTAGCGTAATCGATAAGAAAGTTTTCAGTTTCGTGGTCGAGTGATGAAACTTCTTGTATTGATCTTATGGTATCATCAATAAATCTCATCGATTCTAAGGAATCGATATTGAACAAATTTTTACCCTTGTTGGAGTCAATCTGCCTATCAATGTTTTCTTTAAGGCATTTCATAGTACATACTTGAGATCAAATTATTTCAATATCCAGGTTTTTGGATAACTTTTCTATTTCGGATTGTATTTCATCTAGGGTTTTTGCTTTGTAAAGCGGTATGATTTCATTGGAGTTTAATCCGTATAGATAAATCTTGTAGTTCTTATCAGCAATGTCTATGGTTCTGTTGCTTTGGCTATAGCTTCGCCATGCAAGAGTGGATTTTTTAATTCCTATTTTCATGCTAGGTTCAACATTTACCCAATTCCCAATTCTGATTATTCCAAAGATATCGGTTGAATGTTTAACCCTTTTGTTTGTAATATCGATATATGTAGTTGTGCCTGTGAATCCAACAAATGCACCGATTAAGATAGCGATGATTCCAGCATAGGAGTAGAAAAGAATATAGAATCCAACAGCAAAAACAATGATTCCGGCAATTGTACCAACTGGTCCAAATGCTTTGTCGAGTTTATTTTTCTGTACCATTACTGTTTAGAATATTGTTCAAAGGTATTGATTTTACGTTTGCTTTTAGGAGTTTATTCTCGGTTTTAATTTTGCCTTTAGGAGTTTTTGCTGCAATGGCTTCTGGTACATAGTACATTGAGTACCCTTTCTTTTTTCCGCCAAGTAGCGTTGCCTTAACGCAATGCTCCGCCATTAAACCAATAACTACTATATCTTTTAACCCCGATTTCTCGATGAACTTATTTAGATTTTCAGCAGAGAATGCGTCCGCTTTGTTTTTTGTTATAATGTTTTTGTTTACAATATTTAACCTTTGGTCGAGTTCAAGATCGGGTAGGGTATCAACCCTAAAACCCTTGAGCGAAACATTCAGCACACGGGCAATGGATTGAATGTAAACAACGTTCTCTGGTTTAAACTGATTAATAATCAAATTAGTGCTTGCTATTAAACTGTTTGCAGAGCTGTCCGATAAAGTGGTTGTGGTAAACTGCTTTTGAATGTCGAGCACAATTAAAATTTTGTTGCGATTAGTATTTTGAATTTGAGAAAAAGTGTTTAGTCCCATTAGGAGTAAAACCGCTAGTGAAATTATTCTTTTCATTGATGAGGCTTTTAACGGATTATTTCACAATTTACAAATTATAATGGGTAATATGTTGTCCGTTAATTGTAAAGAAGGTTAAGGTTTGCGATTCCATCCGTATTAAAATAAAAAGGCATCTGTGCGATGCCCTTTGAATGTAATCTTCCTGATAGTTATTAAATGGTTCTGTTTATATACTTGGAGTAGTCCTTTATTTTAGGATTATACTCCTGTTCAATTAGCGGCGAGCTAATCATGAAATCGGCAGTTGATCTATTAGTTGCGGTTGGAATGTTGTAAACTGTAGCAATACGGAGTAATGCTTTTACGTCAACGTCGTGGGGCTGGGCTTGCATGGGATCCCAAAAGAATATCAACACTTCAATTTTGCCTTCGGCAATATATGCTCCAAGTTGCTGATCGCCGCCGAGTGGACCCGATTTAAGGCGGGTTAACTGTAGATGGTCATCAATATGTTTACCTACCATTCTGGTGAGAGCCTCTTCAACCAATCTCCCGGTTGTGCCGGTACAGATTAACTTGTGCTTTAGTAGCTTTTCCCAGTTCCATTCTACCCATTCAACCATGTCGGCCTTGCGATTATCGTGCGCAACAAGGGCAATTGTTTTATGCTTATTCACTTTTCAATGACTTTAAATTCGTAACAAAAGTAACAACATTAAAGGTAACTATGTTTAATATTATGTTAATAAATGCTTATCTATATTGATGTTGGCAATATATGAATTGATTTTGCATAGTCATACATCTTTTTGGTTAACTTTGGTAAAACGGCATGTTTATGCAAAAAATGGCATTAGTTGTAATCGGCCTGTTGCTTGGAAATTTAGCTTTGGGCTATCACCGTTCCGATACTTCAGTGGTAATGCAGGGTAAATACGAATATCGGTTTAGTTACAAGAGCCTAATAGTTCCTTCGTCGCTTATCCTGTATGGTGCTGTTGGTACATATGTAAATCCCTTTAAACAGTGGAATGTGGAGATAAGAGATGCTGTGGTTGCTAATGTAGCTCGGTCGTACCATGCCGATGATTACTTAAGATATGCACCCTATGCTTCGGTTTATCTACTTGATGCCATAGGCTTAAAGGCAAAGCATCGGTTTGTTGATCGTTCCATTATTGCACTTTCTACTTATATGCTAACTTCGTACTCGGTTGGGGCAATCAAGGGACTTACACATATACTACGTCCCGATAGTAGTTTGTACACGTCATTTCCATCGGGCCATACGGCCATTGCATTTGCTGGTGCCGAATTTCTGTGGCAGGAGTATAAAGATCAATCGATATGGATCGGAATTGCTGGTTACTCTACAGCCACAGTTGTGGGGGTAATGCGAATAATTAACAATAAGCACTGGTTAACCGATGTTGTTGCGGCTGCAGGATTTGGCATGCTATGTACCAAAACGGTTTATGTTGTGCACGAAAAGGTTAAATACAAAGTGGCAAATCGTAAAGTTGAAGCAATGATATTTCCATATTTCTATAAGGATCATATGGGGATGAGTTTTTCTCTAAGGTTTTAATGCTATTACATAAATGGTTAAATTGTTTAAAAACGGCTAATTTGGAAAGGTGATAATTTTCTATGTCTGAGAAAAACTATTAGTTTTGCAGTGATTATATCGAAATGTTCCGATACCTTGACATAAATTCTTACTTCCAGAAGGTTGGATTTGCTTTTCGAGCTCTAAAAAGCCCAAATTTTAGGCTGTTCTTTTACGGGCAAACAGTGTCATTGTTGGGAACTTTTGTTCAGAACCTAGCCTTGGGCTGGTTAATTTACCGATTGACCGATTCTTCGTTTTTGTTGGGTTTAATTGGTTTTGCGGGACAAATACCATCGCTTGTGCTAACTCCATTTGCAGGGGTTTATGCCGATAGGTTAAACAGACGGAAAGTGCTGGTTATAACCCAGGCAATATCCATGGTTATGGCCTTTTTGCTAGCCTTTTTGTTTTTCACCGATAGAATAGAGATTTGGCATATTATAGCAATTTCAATTGTCAATGGCATGTCGTTAGCGTTCGATACTCCGTTTAGGCATGCTTTTCTGCTCGAGATGGTAGGTGAGAAGGATCTGCTACAGAATGCAATTGCGCTAAACTCAACCCTAATTAATGCGGCTCGCTTTATTGGCCCAACTCTTGGCGGTTTTTTGATTGCGTGGATGGGAGAGGGGTATTGCTTTTTAATTAATGGAGTTAGTTTCTTGGCAGTAATTGCTTCATTGCTATCAATGAAAGTTATTCCGCTTAACAGAGGTAAGCAGCGTGGTCCAATTGTGCGTGAGTTGTTTGAGGGTTTACAGTACTCATTCGATTTTAAACCTATCCGGTATATGCTCTATTTTGTAGTAGCGATGGGTTTTCTTGGATTGCCTTTTCAGGTTTTCTTGCCAGTATTTGCAAGGGATATTCTCCATGGCGATTCTCAAATGCTTGGATACTTAACCGGAGCAATGGGGGCTGGAGCGTTGACTGGGGCTTTTTATTTGGCTTCGCGTAAGGGGATGTGTGGTATTCCAAGGGTGATTCTGTTAACCTCATTTACAGCAGGGCTAGGACTAGTGGCGTTTTCGCTTTCAACTAATCCAATTCTATCAATAATATTGGTATTCTTCACTGGCTTTGGAATGATTGCACAGTTTGCTGCAACCAATACACTTATACAACACATTGTTGATGACGATAAGCGCGGACGAGTGGTTGCTCTTTACGGAATGTCGTTTATGGGAGTAACTCCAATCGGAAGTCTGCTCCTGGGTGCTGTTACCCCTTGGGTTGGGGTTCAAATAACGTTTGTTGGGGCAGGAGTATTCTGCTTGCTGGCAACATTTGCCTTTGCAAAACGAATTCCAGTAATTCGGAAGGAAGTATGCGAATAACCTTTCGGTATTGTGGATGTTGAAATGTTAATTCATTGGGTATATTTTGTAAATTTAAACCCTTAACATATCAGGGCATCATAATTAAAACTTCAAACCATGCGAAAATTTATACTATTCTTTTTAATCTTCGTGGGATTATCGGGTTATACCCAGAATCCTGATGATTTAGCCAAAAAGGTCGACCAACTTATTCAGGAGAATAACAGTTTGAATCATAGGTTAGATGAATTGCAGAAGCAGGTTGATGATGTTCTGTGGTTTAACCGTTTGGGTGATGTGGCCTTCATTGATAAGGTTTTTATCTATGGGCCACCTTCCGCAAATGTTAAGAATCCTACGGCTATGGGGGCAAATAATCCCGTAAAGTTCTGGTCGTATATCTTTATACCTAAAAATATCGATCCTAGCAAAAAGTATCCTTTAATAGTACTGCCTCATGGCGGAGTACATGCCGATTTTACTACATACCATACCCATATAGTGCGCGAAATGATTGCTCAGGGATATATCGTAGTTGCTCCCGAGTATAGGGGAAGCACTGGTTATGGCGAGGATTTTTGGAGGAAAATAGATTATGGCGGATTGGAGAATGAGGATGTTTATGCAAGCCGGAACTACATGGTTCAGAATTATGATTTTGTGGATGAATCGCGTATAGGTATTGTGGGATGGAGCCATGGTGGAATGATTGCACTTCACAATATCTTTAATCATCCAAAGGATTATGCTTGCGCATTTGCGGGTGTACCTGTATCGGATTTAATTATGCGCTACGGCTATGCAACCGATGACTATCGTGAACTGTACGATGCCGATTATCATATTGGCAAAACACCCCGTGAGGATATTGAGGAGTATAAGAAACGTTCGCCGGTATGGCAGGTGCAAAAGCTGCAAACTCCACTGCTCATTCACACCAATACAAACGATGATGATGTTTATGTTATAGAGGTAGAGTCTTTGATAAAATCGCTCAAAGCCGAAGGCAAAAAGTTTGAGTACGAAATATTCAAGGATATGCCAGGCGGCCACTCGTTCGATAGAATAGATACAAAGGCTGCACGTGAAATTAGGGTGAAGATATATAAATTTCTTGCAGGTTACTTAAACCCTCCGAAGCCTATAAAATCGGTAGAGGATATAAATAAAGCGGCCTATCTACAAGCAAAATAGAAAAAGAGAAGCCTTTTGGCTTCTCTTTTTTATGTACAATCCGAGTGTAATCTATTTAAAGATTCCTTCTACTTCGTCAATGTTACCATCAACTTTGGCTGGCTGTATTCCTAGTATTTTTGATATAATTGGGTAGATATCTATATTCATAAACGATTCGTGGATATAGCCCTGCTTAAATGCAGGTCCTTTTGCAAAGAATATTCCCTGCATTTCCGGAAGCATATTGTCGTACCCATGGGTACCCCCGTTGAATCGTTCTTTATCATCCACCCAAGCAACGCTCCATCCTAAATCGGCTTCAATAAGTATATCGTTAACGCGGGAGCTGGTTCCATAAACATAACGTTTCGGAATGTCGTTTCGCTCCCAAACCTTTAGGTGGTCAATCTTTTTAAGTTTTTCGAGTGCTTCTTGGTAAAATTCGGGTTTTGGTTGAAGCGAGTACACAGGATTTCCTCCAGAAATTACGCTAAACCAATCTTTGCTTAAATTATCGGAAAGGTTGATGTATCTATCATTTGATATATCTGCCATGCCATGATCGGAAACCACAATTACATTGATTTTACTGGCAATTGGGAGTTCCCTTAGTTTATCCATGAATACTCCGATTAAACTATCGAGTTGTTCTGCTACCGCTCTGGTTTCCTTGGCTAGTGGTCCAAAATCGTGGCTAGTCCAATCGGGTTGGTAGTGGTAAAATGTAACAAGGTGTGGACGTTGATCCTCGGGTAACGAAAACCAGTGAATTACCGTGTCAATTTTATCCTCAAAGGTTGTTTTTTTGCTGTATTTTTTCCAGTAGGTGGGTTGCATTCCTTGAATTGGAGCTTCGGAGCCAACCCAAAAGTACGAGGCACATTTTACGCCTTGTTTCTGTGCTGTAATCCATATTGGTTCGCCCAGATAGAATGCCCCATTCTCTACACTCTTTCTATCGCCAAGAGCATAGTAACCCAGTTTTTCATCGTAAAACGAGTTGTTTACTATGCCATGATGGTCGGGATGTAAACCCGTGGCTATGCTATAGTGGTTTGGGAAAGTTTTGGAAGGGTAGCAGCTGATTAACGATTTTGCTTTCACGCCTTCGGATGCAAGCTTCCTTAGGCTAGGAGTGTTAAAAACATCGGGGTAATCCCAGCGGTAGGCATCTAACGATATTAGTAAAACGTAGGAATCTGTGGGTGTCGTATTTTTTTGCCCAATTGCATTTTGTGCTTGAAACAAGATTGCAACAGAAGATAGCAGTATTAATAGAATTGATTTCAATGCTTTCATCATCAATAATTTTAAGGAATTATTCTAAGGATTGAACTTTGAACTAATGGTTTAATTAGCCATCCAAGGCTATTAACAAATATGCGCAGCAATATACGAATCAACGTTGAATTTGCGTTTGCATCCTTCAAAATTCATGTAGCGGATTTTTCCAAAAATTGGTCTTTCGGGCCAAGCCCGATCGTGTACTCCTCCAATAGACCATGCAATTCCTGCGTATCCATTGGGATCACGCCCATCGAGGCTATACTTGTCGTTGAGGTATATTGCGGTTCTTAGCGCCTCCTCGGGACAGGTTGTCCATTCCAAAATCTTTTTGGCCCAGTACATCCGCATGTAGCCATGCATTTTTCCCGTTTTTACCATTTCCATTTGAGCCGCATTCCAGAGCGGATCGTGTGTTTTGGCGTGCTCCAGTTCCTGTGTGGTGTACAGGTATTCTCTAACATCGAACCTGTGGATTTTGTGGGTTGTCTTAGCCCAATCGGGAAATCCCGAAAAACGGGCGTAGGATTGGTTGTAATAGCAGAAATTGTCGGAGAGTTCCCGGCGTACAATTAGCTCTTCCAGAAATGCCCATTTATCCTCCTTGGGAGCATTGGCTTTGATTGCTTCAATGGCAATTCGTTGTGCCGATATTTGCCCAAAATGAAGGTAGACCGAAAGGTTCGATTGCCATTTTAGGTTGGGATCATTCCGTTTGGTTGAGTAACCTGTTAGTTTTTCGTTCAGAAAAGTTTGCAGCATTTTAATCGCCTCGTCTTCCCCAGGTAAAATCCAATTTACAGGCTTAACATGGCTGAATGGGTTTAACCATGTTAATGTATCGTGCCAGTTGTTTTTTTTATTGTTTAGTATTTTGGGGTGTGTAAGTTTTATATCAGGAAAATCAACTAAAAATGTTGATAAAAGTTTCCTGATTTTCGGTCGTAGAGTATAGGCTCCAAACTCCAATTTTGCCGAGGCAAACCAGCATGGTATTATGTTGTGCGCATCAACCTCTAAATGTGGTATTTCAATGATTTTGTTTACACTCTCTTTCCATTCTTGCTTGATTTTTAATGGATTGAAATCCGATATTAGTATAGATGCTTTAATTTTATTGATAAATTCAGGAACGGTTTCCGAAGGATCTCCTTTGAGCAGGCAAAAGTTTATGCCCATATCAAGCAACTTATCTTCAACTTTTTTGAGCCCTTTAAGCATGAAGTCGTAGTGCCGAAGATTCGCTCCGGGGAATGTTTTTGTTAGTGTAAAAATCACTACTAGCGGAGATTTTTCTTCGTTGGCTTTTGTGGCAGCATACACTAACGACCAGTTATCTTCAACGCGTTGATCGCGTAGCATCCAATAAACCACAGGTCCCGATTGTTTTTTCCCCGATTTTATTTCCCGTACTCTATGTTTATTGAAGGTATTCATAACGAAAACTAAAGTTCTTTATGTAAGGTGCTAGTTGGGTGTTAAAAGTGACTCCTAAAAATACAATGAAAAAAGGTTCGTTCCTAAATTTAAAAGATGTTTAAAAAAATGATTCTGGGTTTATACCCAGAATCATTACAATGTATAACGAGGTGTGTGATCTTATTTAAGGGCGTTTGTGTTGATAATTTCGTTGGATCTGAGCAGAATATCAACATACTGAGCACGGAGATAAGCAAACGGATCGTGAAGATTTTTCCTTGATAGTTTTCCCTTGAAATCGTCAATAGATTTGTAGTTCTTTTTATTCATCCAGGCTTCAATATCGCCTAGTATTTTTGTAATTTGCTCAATCCCGTTACTATATACGGTGCTAACAACCTGGAATGCGGATGCTCCTGCAAGAATCATTTTTATGGCATCTTCCCCATCCATTATACCAGTATTTGCGCAGATATCGGCGGCAATATTGCCGTAAAGCAAACCTGTAAACCGTAATGGTAGTCGAATGTAGTTGTGCTCGCTGAGGATGATTGTTTGTACCAGTTCTTCCTTATCAATATCTATATCGGGTTGGAATAGACGATTAAAAATTACAAATCCCTGCACCTCCGTCTCATCGAATCTGCGAACTACATCTAAAGGATTGGTGTAGAATGGGCTTATTTTAACGCTAACCGGGATGCTCAACTTTTCTTTTACTCTTTTTAAAATATCAACTTGCGATTGAATGATGGTTTTCCCTTCAACCTCGAAATCCTTAGGTGTTGTGTAAAAATTAAGTTCAATGGCATCTACTCCTGTCTCTTCAATCAGAATGGCGTATTCGGCCCATGTGTCGGGATGCATAGCGTTTAAACTTGCAATCACAGGGATTTTAAGCGTTTCCTTGGCTTTTTTAAGTTTGGCTAGGTGTTCTGTGGGTCCAGCGTGTTTAAGCGTTGGGAATAGCCTAACCATTTCGGCGTGCCGCTCGTTGTACTCTTCCAGTTCATTCTCTAGCTCCAACTCTTCGAGTTGAATTTGTTCCTCGAACAACGACTTAAACACTACCGCTCCTGCTCCGGCCGCTTCTATTGCTTTAAGCGTATCGAGGTTGGCGGTTAGGGACGATGCACCCACTATAAGTGGATTTTTTAAATCCAGTCCCAGGTAGGATGATTTTAATTTTGACATGGCTGTTATTTTAATGGTTATAAATTCTTATACGTTATTGATGTAATAACAGAATTCACTAGACTCTCAATGCTTTTAGGCCATTGGTAATCGGAAAAGTTTTGAGAATTAATTGCAATAACAAACTGCTTGTCGGGCATAACGTAAACAAACTGATCGCCATACCCCGCAGCATAAATTAATGGTTTTCCATCGGGCTGTTTGCCAGTCCACCAGTGTAAACCATAGCCAATATCATTGTTGTAACGAATTGATTCTTTTGTTGAGGATTCAACCCATTCTTTCGATACTATTTGGTTGCCCCATGGTGCTCCATTATTCAGAATCACCAATCCTATTTTTGCCATGTCCAATGTAGTTAGGGATATTCCTCCCCATGCTGGGCGTTTATTCATGGGGTATTCGTCCCATACATAAGAGTTTATTGCAAGTGGTGTAAAAAGGTACTTTTTTGTAAGTTCCTCGAACGATATACCCGATGCTCTGCTAAGAATTTCAGCAACGACCTGTGATCCTAGACTGTTATAGTTGAATTTTGATCCAGGTATTGTTTCTACCGGCAATCTAAAGAATTTTTCAACCCAGTTAGATTCTGTTTCTAATGTTGCTATTAAGTTGTTTGATGCGTAATTGTAAGGGAATTTCCACTCTTCCCATTTTAATCCAGCCGTTTGATTGAGAAGATGACGAATGGTTATTGATTTCTTTATGGAGTCGTGATTGAAAATATCAGCGTATTCGGGGAAGTATGTCCATACTGGAATATCTATTGACTTGATAAATCCTTTTTCGAGGCATACGCCTACGAGTATTGATGTTATGCTTTTAGTTACCGAACTTATTGGGTTTATCGAAGTTTTACTACTAAAGCCGTAGTAACGTTCGTGTATAATCCTCCCCTTGCTATTGAGGATTAGCAGGCTTGTAACTTTTCCGTAATCTCCTTCCCGTATCTCGTTGTCAATTTTATTTAGTAAATCGTAATTTAATGAGAATGTATTATTGGCTGAATAACAAAACGTTGTTAATCCAATTAAAACAGTTAAAGCAGAAATTTTTAAAACAGACATACTTGTATAGTTTTTAAATAAAATTACTGCAATTATTCTCGCTAAGCAATATTTATCAAACAATCTTTACTATTAAACCAATAAAATCTCATTTAGTTCAATTCCTCAGTTAATTCGGCTGAATGGAGCGGGTAATGCTATACATAAACGTTTATTAGGTCATCCCAGCGAGTTGTGTAGTTAGGGGAGAGTTTCTCGTGTTTGAGTTTCCATTTTTGTCCATCGCCTTGGGCTGCAACTCGTACAATATTCCTTCCGTAGCGGGCATTCAGAGTATCCATTGCAGCCATAGCCTGACGATGTTTGCTGCGATCAATCTCATCGAATAATGATGCTTGGATGGTGTCGGCCGAAGATATTCCACTTACAATTACGCCAACCTTTTTGTACTTATAGCCTTTTTTGTAGATACTTCGGAGAGCAATCAGTGCGTAGTGAACAATTTCTAGGCTACTGTTCGATGCTACAGGTAAGGTTACCGTTTGGCTCATGGAGTATTGTGGAAGATCGTTGCGGAAAAAGTTGGTGTGAACAAACACCATAACCATGGCTGCGCATGAATTCTGTTTCCGAAGTTTATGTGCGCAGCTGTGTGCAAATGTCGCAACGGCCTCTTGCAGGTAATCGATTTCGGTTTGCATTTCGGCAAACGATCGCGAAGTGCAGATTGCCTTTTTGGAAGGTGCTGAATGTTCTAAGTCAATGCATGGAATGCCAAGTAATTCCTTTTGAGTACGCAGGCCAACTACCGACATCTGCTTCCGAACCCATTCGGCTGGTAAACGTGAAAAATCGTAAGCAGTTCTTACTCCATATCGATTTAAAAATTTACTGTACTGGCGTCCAATTCCCCAAACCTCATCTATCTCGAAATTCTTAAGCGCAGCAATTCTCTCTTCTTCGTTCCTGATAAGGAAAACGCCTCCATGCTGAGGTTGCTTTTTGGCAAAATGATTAGCCACCTTGGCCAAGGTTTTTGTGTTGGCTATCCCCAAACTGATAGGTATTCCAGTGTTTTTTGTGGTTACTTGCCTTATTCTCTTTGAGTATTCAAGCAAATTGGAATGCGAAAAGCCTCGCAAATTAAGAAAAGCCTCATCAATTGAGTATATTTCTATCTGGGGGGTAAAGGTCGATAGCGTATTCATTACTCTGTGGCTCATATCCCCGTAAAGCGTGTAGTTCGATGAGAATACGGCCACATTGTATTTTTCTACATACTCTTTTATTTTGAAGGCAGGTTCGCCCATTTTAATCCCAATTGCTTTGGCCTCGTTGCTACGGGCAATAACGCAGCCATCGTTGTTCGATAGTACAACAATGGGCTTCCCAACAAGCGAAGGGGCGAAAACCCTCTCGCACGAAGCGTAAAAGTTGTTGCAATCGGCCAACGCGTACATTGCCTAAAGTTTATGGATTACGTAGGTAACAATGCCCCAAACCATAAAATCGTTCTCCTCCGTTACCTTAATCGGTTTAAAGTTGGGGTTGGCAGGCATAAGTAGCAACTCGTTCTTCGTTACCTTTAAGGTTTTTATGGTAAACTCTCCATCAATATAGCATACTGCTTTTTTACCATCTGTAGGCGATAACGATTTGTCTATAACAAGAATGTCTCCATCGTTAATTCCTGCATCGATCATAGAGTTTCCACGGACACGACCGTAAAAGGTAGAACTGGGGTTTTTAACGAGTTCCTTATTTAGATCCAGCGCAATATCTATATAATCTTGGGCGGGTGAGGGAAACCCTGCCTTTATGCCCTCGGTTAACGGAACAGATAGTTCCGAGTTTGTATCGGGTGCGAAAAAATCAATATTGTTGGCAGTCCTTATCAGTTTCATCCGTTTTGCTAATCTAACTTTTTGCCAAAGTTACGACGCTTTATTCAAGTCGAATGTTTATTGGTGGAAAAAACGAAACAGTTTTTTCAGGATGATCATAATATTGCAGTTGCTACTATACGTGCGATTCTTCCTCTATATTCACTTGTCCGGTTCCAGATAAAAAGGCTCTCGAATCTACCGATGTTGTTTCGGGTTGTGCCGGGTAGATTATAATGAAATCTTTTTCTTTGAGATTTTTTGAGGCTATACGGGGAATAATTTCTATTCTCGAGGAATGCGAAATAGAACCTTTTCGGGCTGATACTATTACAATAAGGTTGTTGATGGTTTTTGATGCTAACGAGTCGAACATTGAGTGCCAGTTAACCGCATTCTCGATGGAATGCTTGAACTTGATGCCAGTAGCTGCTATTGCATTGCTAAAACTTTCGGTTTGGTTCGACAATACGTTGAACTCGATTTTAGCATTGGTTTGCTTTGCTAGGTTATGAATGGTGGTTATCCAACCCTTAAAGTTGGGCTCAAACTCGGCTAATGGGGGAACTATCACTTCAATACTTTGTATGCTTTGGATTGGATTTTTGATGCTCACCACATAAACAGGTTGGCGCGAGTCGCGCAGTACGCCTTCGAGTATTGATCCAAAAAACCATTCCCGTGTGCTGTAATTTCCGTTCCATCCCATTACAATTTTTGAGGCCATAATCTCCTTGCTGGCCCGTACAATGCCCGACGAGATGTTAATATCCATTCTTACCACGAATTCTGTATAAATTTCGGTCATGGCTGAAAGGTCTTCAACGCTTTTCGCGAGTTTGCTGGATATTTCCTTCTCGTCTTTAACCACGTTTAGAATGTATATCGGACTTTTTTTGCCCTGAACCTTAATGTAGTTTGAGAATTCAATCAACGGCAAAATATTGGTGGGGTTGGAAACCGGAAGAATAATTCGTTCCATCCTTTCCGATTCGTACTGATGGGTTATTTCTTTTAAAACTATCTTTTTGGCGGCACGTTCTGTAACAATAGCACTCACTATACACGATACAAACACAACTATAACTGCAGCATTTAAAACGTTGATATCTATTATGCTCATTTTGTAGCCAATAAGTATAATTGCTATTGTGGCTGCAGCGTGAGCCGAACTTAGACCAAAAATTAGTTGTCGCTCAATGGTTTTAAATAGGAATAGCTTTTGGGTTATGTACGCTGCTATCCATTTACTTGATATTGCAAACACTAGCAGAACTATCGATAGTTCTAATGCTTCCCATCCGCTTATAAATGCTTTTAAATCGATCAACATTCCCACGTATAGTAAGAATATCGGTATAAAAATGGCATTGCCAATAAACTCAATCCGGCTCATTAGCGTTGATGAATGTGGAATTTGGCGGTTTAACACTATACCCGCCATGAATGCTCCAATTATAGGTTCTAGTTTAATGAGTTTGGCTAGAGTTCCCGCTAAAAATACCATCGATAGTACAAATACGTACTGGGCAATTAGGTCGGTTGATGTGTTCTTGAAGAACCAACGTGTAATCCTTGGGAATATGTAGAAGATAAAGAATAGGTAAACCGCAATAGTTCCGGCGAGCATCAGCCAGTAATTTGTTGAGGTTTCTCCATTGTTAAGGGCAATAATCAATATAAGCAGTAGAAGAACTATGGTGTCAGTAATAATTGTTCCGCCAATGGCAATTCCTACGGGCTCTGTTTTTGTTAGGCGTAAGCGCGATACAATGGGGTAGGCAATTAGTGTTTGGGTCGAGAACATGCTGGAAATAAGTAGTGATGGAAGT
Organism: Tenuifilaceae bacterium CYCD; assembly: GCA_036322835.1. Classification (NCBI taxonomy): domain Bacteria; kingdom Pseudomonadati; phylum Bacteroidota; class Bacteroidia; order Bacteroidales; family Tenuifilaceae; species Tenuifilaceae bacterium CYCD. The sequence continues at coordinate 2,829,123 of AP027304.1, forward strand.
AAGGAGTAGTTGAATATATACTTACAAACAAAAAATCCAATAACGAATGGAATGGTAAATGTTAAAAAGCCAAAGGCTAGGTTTCGGTTTCGGTTCTGAACAAAAGTGTTCATATCGAGTTCTAGCCCTGCCAAAAACATTAGGTACAGCAACCCAACGTTACCTAAAAGTTCGATGCTCCCATTACTTTCAAGAATATTAAACCCGGAGTTTCCCAGTAGCATTCCGGATAAAATAAGTCCAATTATTCCAGGTAGTTTAAATTTTGCAAAAACGAATGGAACTATTAGAATAACCAGCAGCGTTATGCAGAATACAATTACAGGCTCTTGAACCGGAAGTGAAAGAAAACTATTTACCTTAGAGTTTAGGGTAGGCGAAAGGATTGCGATGCTTGATGTTAAACTGTGGAAATCGAGCATATATTATGCATGAAAATAATTGCCCAATATACAAAATTCTTTATTAGATGATTTTAGCGTGTTTTGTATTTTTAATACATTTGAGTCCTTAACACAAAAACCTAAAAACTATGAATCCAAACCAAATCCAGAAAAACGGATATCTTCTTCCAATGATTATTATTGGCGCGTTGTTTTTTATTTTCGGTTTTGTAACATGGCTCAACGGAATACTGATTCCTTATTTCAAAATATCGTGCGAGTTAACCGATTTTGAGGCCACATTCGTTGCATTTGCCTTCTACATATCTTACACCATAATGGCCTTGCCATCCTCTTGGGTTTTAAAGAAAACGGGATTCCATAAAGGGATGACCATTGGTTTGTTGATAATGTCGGCTGGAACATTAATTTTTGTACCAGCTGCGTTAACCCGAACCTACTGGATGTTCTTATCGGGCTTATTTGTGATGGGCGCAGGTTTGGCGTTGCTTCAAACCGCCTCGAATCCATACATAACTATTATAGGACCTCGCGAGAGTGCTGCTAAGCGCATAAGTATTATGGGAATATGCAACAAACTTGCAGGAGCGATGGCTCCGCTTATTTTGGCTTACTATATTTTACAGGATGGCGATTCGTTTGTTCAATCGCTAAAAGGGTTAGATGATGCTGCTCGCACAGCTGCGCTTAATGGATTGGCACATCGGGTAATTGGTCCATACTTGGTGATGACCGCAGTTTTAGTGTTGCTGGGCTTGTTTGTTCGTTATGCACCACTTCCCGAGGTGGATTTTGAGCAGGATTCTGAATCGGATAATAATGCAGCAAATGCAAAAACAAGTATATTCCAGTTTCCACAGCTTATTCTTGGAGCAATAGCGCTATTCTTCTATGTAGGGGCCGAGGTTATTGCTGGCGATACAATCATCAGGTATGGAATATCGCAAGGGATTGAAATATCCACCGCAAAAGCATTTACCTCTTATACTTTAGCTGCAATGATAGTTGGGTATTTACTGGGGATTGTGCTAATCCCAAAGTTCGTATCGCAGCGTTTGGCATTGCTGGTGTCCGCAATTCTTGGCATTGTTTTTACCATGGGTGTAATCTTTTCCGATGGACCAAACTCTATTGTATTTCTTGCCTTAATGGGACTTGCTAATGCGTTGGTATGGCCGGCAATTTGGCCGCTTGCCATTCACGATTTGGGCAAATTCATTAAAACAGGATCGGCAATTTTAATTATGGCCATTGCCGGTGGTGCGCTACTGCCATTGATTTGGGGGAAGTTAAGCGACTTGTACAGCCCTCAAACTGCTTACGTTATTTTATTCCCGTCGTATCTTATAATTCTTTACTATTCCGTTTGGGGGTATAAGTTAAGGAATTGGCGGTAGCTAGTATTCATAAATTCTAGTGACTAGATTACCATACAAACCGACCGAAGGAAGTGCTGCAAGGTGATTCTTTCGGTCGGTGAAATGTTGTATACCATAATAGACTTGACAATAACCTAAACCTAAAATAAAGTTAATATGAATTACAAGAAAATTTTGATTATACTGATAATTATTGTGATTGGTAAACTATCAATTGATTTGTTATTTAAAGTCAAATACAATTATAAGCAGGTCTACTTCCTGACGGAATTCAAGCTCAATGACACTATTAAGGTAAACCGGGGGAAAATTATATTAGGGAAAAATATTAAAGGATTTATAGAAGCTACAATATATCCTGATACTATCTCGAAACTGAACGACTCATTAAGTATAGACTATTTATATCTAAGGTTTAACCCCGATTGGTTCGATGCTAATTTAAAGCCATTCATTAAGGGTCAGGTTACTGCTGATAGAAGAGAATATGTTAACCTTGGAAAAGCAATGCACGATACATATTTCAGATCATGGATGCATATTAATGACTATCCTATAATTAGTAATAAACAGATGCTTCTTATTGTTAAAATCAAAGAAACTGGTATTAAAATACGACAAAATATTGATTTAAAAAAAGAATAGACCGTACACCGTACATGTTTTGGCCCTTCTGGGCTGATGATGCAGATGCAAGAGTTTGTAGTATTTTAGTGTAGTTTTTCACATGTAATAATGCCTTAGGGATTAACTCCTCAGTGTAAGCAGTTGCCAACCGTGTAATAAATACTGAATGTTATGTCAAGAATAAAATGGTTAATGCAGAACTACTGGCTGTTGATAGTATTCATCGCCATAAAGATGGTAGTTCAACTTTTAATAGTGAACCCTATTTACGAATTACATAGAGATGAATTTTTATATCTAGATCAAGCTAGGCATATATCCTTTGGCTTTATCTCAGTTCCTCCTCTTTCATCAATAATTTCGGCTTTAATTTTTTCTTTTGGAGGGGGAATGTTTTGGGTTAGATTCTTCCCTGCATTATTTGGCGCTTTTACCATGATATTTGCCTGGTTGACAATTGAAGAGCTAGGGGGTAAGGTGTATTCAAAAGTATTAGTTTCGTGTGCCCTTCTGTTCTCAATATACATGCGGTTAAATATCTTGTACCAACCTAATGCATTTGACATTCTTGCTTGGACCGCAGCGTTCTACTTTTTTATACGATATATTCGTTCTGCTGAGAACAAATGGATAATCTTCCTGATGCTTACATTTGTGTTCGGATTTTACAACAAATACAATGTTGTTTTTCTTTTAGCCGGATTACTGCTTGGTGTTTTGCTTACTAAGCATAGGGATATCTTTTCTAAAAAGTTCTTTTACTTTAGTTTAGCTGTAGGTCTGATTTTGATTTTGCCAAATCTATTCTGGCAGGTATCCAACAATTTTCCTGTAATGCATCATATGATGGCGTTGAAAAGTACGCAATTGAACTACACCAGTACTTCTGGTTTTATAATTGAACAATTATTATTTATGAGTGGCTCTTTGTTGGTTTTAATTGCGGCTTTTGTTGGATTGTTTTTCTATAGAAAGTTTGAGGATTATCGGGTAATAGGGTTTGTTTACTTAATTGTTATCACAATTTTTATACTTCTTAAGGCAAAAGGTTACTATGCCCTTGGATTGTATCCTGTTCTCTTGGTTTTTGGTGGTGTGTTTTTAGAATCAATTCTTAAGGGATTCTGGAAAAAGTTTGCATTTGGTATTTTGATATTGGGAAACCTTATATCGTTCCTTTACATCTACGATGTAATGCTACCCGTTAAAAATCCGGAGGATATTATTGCTAATAAAGAAAAATTTGAGCGATTTGGTTTGCTAAGGTGGAACAATGGAAAGAATTATAATATCCCTCAGGATTTTGCCGATATGTTGGGTTGGAAGGAAATGTCGGAAAAAGCCTTAATGGCGTATAAATCGATACCAACTAAGGAGAAGGAGCAAACCATAATTTTTTGTGACAACTATGGGCAGGCTGGTTCGCTAAACTACTATAACAGGAATAAAATGCCTGAAGCCTACTCCGCAAGTACCGATTATATTTTTTGGATTCCTCGAATAAAAGTAATTAAGAATGTATTGCTTGTTGGTGAAAGGCCTGGCAATGAAATACAATCAATGTTTAAAAGGGTTGAATTGGTTGGAGTTGTTGAAAATGAGTTTGCAATTGAGAATAAAACTGGTATATATTTACTCTCTGGTGCAAACGCAAATTTCACAAACATATTTTACCGGTTAATGGATAAACGTATAGATGATTTTGATATTTTTTGAAAATGAATAAACCTTCTATTGATTAATTACACTGTTACACCTTTTTGATTGCTTATGGATACAGTATTGACATTCACAGATAGGCAGGCGTTCCGGGAATGGCTTGGCAAGTACGGGACCGAGAGCAATGGCGTATGGCTACTCTTTAGTAAAACAACGAAATTTGTTACACTCTCTGCTGCTGAAGCATTGGAAGAGGCACTTTGTCATGGATGGATAGATGGGCAAATGCAATCCATTGACGATAGTTCTTACAAGAAGTATTTTGCGCGACGTATGCCCAAAAGCAAATGGTCCGCTAAAAACAAAGAGCTGGCGCAAACCCTTATGGAAAAAGGTTTAATTACCCAGCAGGGCTTGGATGCCATAGAATGTGCCCGGAAAAATGGTATGTGGGATAATGCTAAACGCATTCTGATTGACGATGAGCAAATTCAAATGTTCAAGGAAATGGTTCATCCCTATGAGCCAGCTTACACCAATTTGCTGGCTATGACGCATTCGGTGCAGCGTACATATACCGGATTTTACCTCGATGCCAAATCCGACAAAACCCGTAAGGATCGATTGGAAAAGATTATCGACAGACTAAACCGGAATTTGAAGCCAATGTAGGTTTATGCTTCGCTGGCGCGCGTTTCTAACGCGTGACATTTACAATCCTCTTCCCTTGCGATGCAAACCAACCAGCTCCATTCAACCAATGGTTAAACTGTGCATCGCGCATAAATGCACCGCTAAGCCCTGTTCGGATGAGGCTGTGAAAAGTAATAAACCAAACGTGTTCGGCGGTCGGCTTCGCCGCCGTCGGAATATCAAAAGCAGGCTGTGCCTGAGTTTTTTTCTAATCACCGCAAGCGCGGATTTGCAATCCGTGCGCATACACCCAATAAGCAGTAAAGTGTGAAAAGTATTTGGCACGGACTATAAGTCCGCGCCAGCAAGGGTTTACTTGCTAAAAGGGAAAACCACACCCCGGCAAAGCAATGGGTATCCCTTTGCGGCCTTGATCTTCTTTGCATCTTTCTTGTATCACGTCAAGAAAGATGATTTAACTAAGCCCAACAGCGTGTATGTGTTAATTGCATATAGCAATGATTATAAAAAAATAAACTGGCTTTAAGAAATGAGTTTTTTAACTATTTTTGGGAATCAAAAAGAATAAATGCAGATGATTTAAATTGAAACCATTGCAGTAATTAAGAAATATAGTTTTTAAAATGGATGATATTGTTGAATAATAAAAGAAAATTATGTGTAAATTAAATTTTTGCTCAAAAATACTTTTTTTGTTTTTCCTAATTCCTAGAATAGGATTCTCGCAATTTTACGAAAAGGAACAACAACAAACTTTCTCTTATGGAAATTCTAATCCTATACAAATTGAAGTAGAAACTAATAATGAAAGATTTATTTTTAAGGCTATTAATTCATCATATTACCCTTATACCGTTAATGTGGAGTATAATCAAATGATAAATTTGCTCCCATATATAACCAAAGAAACTTATGTGGTATATCCAGGAGTTAGCAGATTAAGAGATTTTACAAAGAAAGATCCTAATCAGTCGCATTATTATAGTTATAAATATTCGGTTAAGATTGGCGATCCATCTAAAAATCCTGAAGAGAATTTTCCTTATTTACTTCCATTATCAATTAATAAGAAAATTGAAATTGAAAAAAAACAACTTGATAATTCACTAATATTTATAACAAATAATTTAAAAGTACAGAAAGGGGATTCTGTTTTTTGTATAAGGAAAGGACAAGTTACGGCTTTAGGAAATTCCAGACAAAGGGAAAACGTTGTTATGTCGAATTCTTCTGTTGAAATTAGACATATTGATGGTACTGTTGCAGTTTATCAGGGAATAGATTTGAACTCGATACAGGTAAGATTAGGTCAAATGGTTTTTCCAGAACAATTTTTTGGCGTTGCAGATGATAGAAATTTTATTTCTGTTTCACTATATAGTATAAAGGGAGATGGCTATCTAAGGCAAATCCAAATAAAGTATATTGTTGAAGATTCACTTAAAATTCTTCGTGATTTAGAGGGAGAATATGTGGAAAAGTCGGAATTAATTGTTGAAAAGGAAATGACTCGAAGAGAAAAACGACTTAACAGTAATGGAAAACTATACAATTAAAACAATACAATTAAAACAATTAAATGGATAGGTCACTGCTAGCGCGGATTTGCAGTCCGTGCGCATACCTTCGCTGGCGCGCGTTTCTAACGCGTGACATTTACAATCCTCTTCCCTTGCGATGCAAACCAACCAGCTCCATTCAACCAATGGTTAAACCGTGCATCGCGCATAAATGCACCGCTAAGCCCTGTTCGGATGAGGCTGTAAAAAGTAATAAACCAAACGTGTTCGGCGGTCGGCTTCGCCGCCGTCGGAATATCAAAAGCAGGCTGTGCCTGAGTTTTTTTCTAGTCACCGCTAGCGCGGATTTGCAATCCGTGCGCATACACCCAATAAGCAGTAAAGTGTGAAAAGTATTTGGCACGGACTATCAAGTCCGCGCCAGCAAGGGTTTACTCGCTAAAAGGGAAAACCACACCCCGGCAAAGCAATGGGTATCCCTTTGCGGCCTTGATCTTCTTTGCATCTGTCTTGTATCACGTAAAGAAAGATCACCCTTCGGGTAACAAAACCCCGCCCAACCCAATTAAACAGCATAAAAACCGTTAAGCCCTGTAAAACAGCATTGGTAAACATTGTTTTATAAGAATTATTGCTAGTTTTATAGTGGTTTTATATAATATATTAGGTGTACAATGTATCCCAATATGGATTAGTACATGTACTTTTGGTGTATAGATAAGTAAGTTGGCGGTCATTGTAACGCAACACCACAAACAGTAGCTACAAGACAAAAATTATCATATCTTTGAACAGATAATCACTGAATGACAGAATAGATGACATTAAAATTATGAGTAATTCAAAAATATCCATACGTTTTTTTGACGACCGCGAAGTGCGAGCAGTTTGGGACGAGCAAAATGCCAAGTGGTGGTTTAGCGTGTTGGATATTGTTGCTGTACTTACCGACCAAAACGACTACTCAAAAACCCGCAACTACTGGAAATATCTAAAAGCCAAATTAAAAAAAGAAAACAACGAGTTGGTTAGTGCCACTACCCAACTGAAACTCTTAGCAAGTGATGGTAAACGATATTTAACCGATATGTTGGATTACAAAGGCATCATTGCCTTAGGTAAAGAGTTTCCGAGCAAAAAGGCAAACCGATTCATTGAATGGTTTACGTATAGTGATGAAAGCATCGACGGGAAAAGCAAAGCAAAGGCGTATGCCCTGTTCGAAAGCTCATTTATCAACAGCATTGAAGTTGGCACAACCAAAGGCTTGCAACAAATACACGCTTATTTGTTCGGCGGATTGTACGATTTTGCGGGGCAAATCAGACAAAAAAATATTTCAAAAGGTGGTTTTCAATTTGCCGTATCACGCTTTTTAGGCGACACATTAAAGCAAATAGAAGCAATGCCCGAAACCACATTTGACGAAATCGTAGACAAATATGTAGAAATGAACATTGCACACCCTTTTATGGAAGGTAATGGCAGAAGCACCAGAATATGGTTGGATTTGATACTAAAAAAACACCTCAAAAAATGCGTTGATTGGAGTAAAATAAGCAAGCAAGATTACATGAACGCAATGATGTTAAGTCCAACCAAAAGTAGTATTCTAAAATCACTTTTAAAAGAAGCGCTCACCACCAAAATAAACGACCGCGAAATGTTTATGAAAGGGATTGACTACTCATATTACTACGAAGAAAACGACTAATGAAAAATGGCAAAAAAGGGGGCAGCGTACAACGAAAAATTGAAAAGAGAAACGACAAAAACTAAAACAACGAACCGCCAACATGTGGTTTAGCCTACTGGGGCGATGATACAGATGCAGAATTTTTATTACCTTTAACTAACTTTTTAACGTCGGATAACGCCGCTGGCGGTTAACCACTGCTAGCGCGGATATGTTATCCGTGCTTCTTTTATGTTTTTAATGGTAATTATTGGTTGTAACTAGAAAAAAGAGGGTGCGCATTTCTAACGCGTGACATTTACAATCCTCTTCCCCTGCGATGCAAACCAACCAACGCCATTCAACCAATGGTTAAACCGTGCATCGCGCATAAATGCACCGCATTAAACCCCCGGGTTAAAACCCGGGGCTATTCGCTCTTAACCCCGTTGGGGTTATCCAAAGGAAACATACCTGCGCAAGCAGGTATCCATCTTTTGATCTGGAATGCATTCTTGTAGGTAGCGCGTGACATTTACAACTCTCTTCCCCCGTTCGGATGAGGTTATACCTCATCTGTAATATAAGAGCAGGTTATACCTTTATAGATATTATAACTTAGGCAGAGCCTAAACTTAACAGGGATGACAACTTACATCAAAAATCATGTTCTACAGGATAAAACCTATGCTTTTTTTAGGACATAGCTAAAATATATATACTTATTTGAAGCAAACTTATTATAAGTGTCGGAACCCACTGTTCCGGCAAAATTTAGCGCTATTTTATGTAGAAATTTAGGTGCTAGTTTTTTTATAAGCTTGCGCCTACGGTTATCATCTAACTCAAGGGCTGCAATAACTTCTTTGTTAATAATATTTTCGTTAACCACTGTCAATCCGCTTAATTACAAATCCTTCTTCACGTCTTCAATTTCGTAATCGTATCGGAAATCTGTAAATAAGAAATATCCACCAGGGTTTAGAATCCGCGATACCTCTTTCAAAAAAGCTTTCATATCGGTATAGCGGTGCGATGATTCTACATTGATGACTATGTCGCAAATGTTATTTTTCAGGCTTAACTTCTGGGCATCGCCTTGTATAAACGATAAGCCATCTACAGTATAATGTCGGTTGCAGAATGAGATCGCTTGCTTGTTCAGGTCAATCCCTATGGCTGAGGCTGCTGGAAAATTTTGCGCAATATAGTGTAATCCGCCGCCTCTACCACAACCTATTTCTATAATATTTTTATTCTCAATTTCCACTGCATTGACTAAATGATGGTATAACTGAATGGAGTAACGATTCGGCTCATTTTTTTCATCAAAAGCAATCGGTTGGCTATTGCTGTGGTATCCGTAGTTCATGAAGAGTATTTCGGCATTTTTGTCAATCCTATTAACATACCAATACCAAATCCTGAAGAAGTTTTCGCGAAGGTTAAGTTTTAAAGTCATATAGTTGAGATTTTAATTATTTATTGTTTTTTAAGTTGTACACCTGAGAACGTACATTTTGTGCCCAGTTCCAATGCGATAAAGACTTATCGAACATTTGATATGGAATGGGTTTTCCTATTGTTATCTTTATGGTTTTATTCCGCTTTTTAAACATTTCGCGAGGCAGTAGCAGTAGTTCCAGATTAAGCTTTATCCCAAAGAATCGCCTTACTGTAAATACTGTATAGAATAAGTTGGAATTTCGGCCATGAAAATAAATTGGAACTATATTTCTTTGGCATGAAATAGCTTTTGTAATAAAACTTTTTTGCCACGAAGAGTCCTGCACTTTTCTGTTATACAACCTAGATACTTCCCCTGCTGGAAAATGCGTAATGGGAATATTTGTTGTAAATGCATCATCCAGCGCTTTTATATACTCTTTCGATGAATGCTCAAACACATTTACCGCTACAATAAAAGGTTTTAATTGTGGAATTAACAAAAAAGCATCGTTGGCAATAGCTTTCAATGAACCATATTTTTCGGATACAATGTGGGTTAGTAGTAACCCATCCAGAATCCCAAATATATGATTAGCAACAAAAAAACACTTTCCATTTTCTGGTAGATTCTCTTTCCCTTCAATCACTACTTTTAGGCCGAACTCTTCCATTATCTTCGTCAGAAAATCTTGCCCGGTATACTCTGAGTAGTTGTTAAGAATAATATTAATTTCATCCTGTTTGACTATTCTTGCAATCCCCTTGACTGCAATTTGGGGAAGCCTATTTAATAGTTTTGAGCGGCTTTCTTTGACTGTTTTTGCAATGTCGATATACTTTATGTTTTTGTCAGGTTTGGTCATCTGTTCCAATATTAATTAGTTTGGCCTAAATTGTGATCAACTGTGAGCAATCGCACATTGGGTGTGGCTATTGTTTTTTATAGGAATTCGGAACAGTAAACTTAAACTCGCTGCCGTGGCCCAAAATGCTTTCTACCCAGATTTCGCCACCTTCAATTTCTATAAATTCTTTGCAAAGCTGTAAGCCTAATCCTGTTCCGGTTTCTTGTGCAGTACCCCGGGTGGAGTTTAATCCATTTAGCTCAAAAATCTTGGATATAGATTCAATGGACAATCCAATACCAGTATCTTTTACCGATATTTCTATAAATTTATCGGATTCCTTTGCTGTGATTTCAATTTTACCTTTGCTATTCGTGAATTTAATGGCATTGTTAATTAGGTTCCTGAAAACCGTGCTGATCATATTCCTATCTATAAAGGCAACAAAATCGTGAGAGATATTGTTAATTATTTGAATTTGTTTTTTTTCGGCACTTAATTGTGCGGAAAGAATAGCATCCGATAATAACTGATTAATATTAGCGTTTTCGGGCTTAAATACTACCCCTCCACTTTGCGCATTTAGCCATTCCGACAGGCTAACTAACAGTTCAAACGAAACGTTGGTGGATCGGTATATTATGGTTAAAAACTTTTCAATTTCGTTTAGGTCGTAATCTTGGAGATTTTTGAGCAGTAGGTCTAAAAAGCCAAGAATACTATTGAAAGGGTTGCGTAATTCGTGTGCTATTATTCTATAGAACTTATCTTTTGTCTCAACAAGATCAATTAGTTCTCTGGTTCTTTGCTCAATAATTTTATCAATTTCGTTCCTTTGGTACTCAACCAATTTTTTTAGTTCAACGTTTTCTTTTTCCAAATCTTTATAGGATTTTTCGTAGGAAGAACTATTCTCTTCGTTTGTCAGTTCATTCATTTTGAATAATTTAAAGTATTACTGTGCGATTGTAATAGGATATGTTTGAACTTTAAAAGATAAATGTACTGAAAAAGCACCTAAATAGCAATTGTATGAATTGGAAATAGTGTTTCCGAAGAATCTTGATGACGGGAAAAGTGGTGGTATTTCATTATTCCTCTGAAAAGCAATATGCTATAATCATATTAATGAAAATTGTTTAGGCTATACGATTTGTTTTAGAAAATTTTCTATGCAAAAAAAGACACCGGAAGATGTCTTTTTTACAAAATGAGAAATGGTTTAATACCTGGAACTTCTTCGTCTGGAGTTGTAATCATCGTTGTTAGTCCTTCTGCCGGAGAATTCTCCGTTGGTACGTTCTACTTTTGGCTTTGCAACGTTCACGACTATAACTTTGCCATCATACTCGCATTGGTTCAATTCCTCTATGGCTTTTTGCCCCTGAGCATCCTCCATTTCCACAAAACCAAATCCTCTGGATCTTCCCGACATTCTATCGGTTATAACTTTAGCTGAAGATACTAAGCCGTATTCTTCAAACAATTCTTTTAAGTCAGCGTCGTTGACGTTGTAACTTAAGTTTGAAACATAAATGTTCATGATAAAAAATTAATTAATAAATTTAATGAAGAGTTTGAAGCCAGATAGGTGCAAAACTTAACAGTGAATAAACAGTCAAATAAGGAGTATCTTTCTGAGATAAAAACTCAAATGAATTGCAAAGATAATCAATATTTTAAATAATGGTTCAGATTCTCGGAAATGATTATAGAATTTATTGAACATTCCTGATGGAGTGGAATAACGCATAAGTTTAACAGGGATATAGATGAATCGCTACGAGTTTAACTCAGGAGGGAGATACGGGCCTTGATCTTCTTTGCATCTTTCTTGTATCAAGACAAGAAAGATCACCCTTCGGGTAACAAAACCCCGCCCAACCTAATTAAACAGCATAAAAACCGTTAAGCACTATAAAACAGCATTGGTAAACATTGTTTTATAAGAATTATTGCTAGCTTTATAGTGGGTTTATATATTAGATGTACAGTATATCCCAGAATGGATTGATACCTGTACTTTTGGTGTATAGATAAGTAAGTTGGCTGTAATGCTAAGACGATAGCCGTTCAAGGCATTGCTGGTAATGCCGACAGACAAACAAATAAATAGATTATATGAAAAACTTCGAGATTTTTGTTGTTCATATCGTTAAGAAATGGAAAACGCACAAAAAAATTATACTAGAAAGTGCTGGTCTAGGTGAATTATCAAATCGAGAATATGGAGACCTAGCCGAAGAATATGTTTACAGAAAAATTGAAAAATTAGAACCCAAATACTATCCATTTCAATCAAATGGTAGTCAATCACCCGCAGATATATTTGCAGTAGGTAGGCGAAACGGTTATTGGCATATAATGTTAATTCAAGTCAAGAGTTCTGATAATATAGAAACCATTTACAGACTAAACTCTAAAGACTTAAAAGCATTTGATGAATTTGCTAAATTCGTAAAATCAGAAATTAAAAATTCTGGAATTCTAGATGAATACAAGATTAAACCCATAGCCATCTCAACAGGATACGCTGCCGTTTTAAGAAATAAGACGAAACTAAGGGTATCTCACACTTTAGTTCAAGGCAAAGGTTTCAAAATATTTAATATGAATATGTCATCTTTGGACATTGAATCAATAAAGAAGACAATTAGCCAAACTCATAAATTATAAAACACGAGATATCACAAACAACTAAAATAAAAATACAAGTCGTTTTGTTTAATGTTTTGACTTTATAATGGCTAAATTATTGACGCAGGAGGAATTTATCAAGAAAGCAACCGATAAACACGGTAATAAATATGATTTTTCAAAATCCATATATGTTCATAGCAAACAAAAAATCATAGTAATTTGTAAAATTCATAAAAAGGAATTTTTTATATCTCCAAATCATCTTCTAAAAGGCGTTGGTTGCCCTGATTGTGCAGGAACAAAAAAACTAACACAGAATGAATTTATTTTACGTGCTAGACAGGTTCATGGCAATAAGTATGATTATTCTAGAGTAATCTATAAAAACTATGAAACCAAAGTTGAAATAATTTGTAAAGAACATGGTTCATTTCACCAAAAACCCCACAGACATTTAGATAATGGTGGTTGTCCTGTATGCGGTGGCAGCAATCCTTTAGATACAAACCAATTTATTGAAAGGGCCAGATTAGTTCATGGAGACAGGTATGATTACAGCAAGACAGTTTACTACAATTCAAAGACCAAAGTTGAGATTATATGTAAAGAACATGGCTCATTTTGGCAAAGTCCAAGTGGGCATTTAATAGGATATAATTGCAGAAAATGTTCTGGTAATGATAATCTATCAACAACAGAATTTATTAAAAAAGCAAATACAATTCATAATAATTATTATACTTATGACAAAGTTGAATATAAAAATGCTAATAAACCTGTTACTATTACTTGTAAACTTCATGGGGATTTCCTACAAACACCAAGTGCTCATTTAAAAGGTTCCGAATGCAACTTATGCTCTATTCTAAGAAAGAAGAACCCAAACGATATTCCAACTTCAAAATCACTGACTGAAGAGTTTATAAATAAAGCAAAATCCAAATACTGAAAAAAATACGACTATAGCAGAGTAGAATATTTAAATAATAAGACAAATGTTATAATCGGTTGCAAAATTCATGGTTGGATTGAACAATTACCAAATGTTCATTTAAAAAGTTTGATAGGTTGTCCTAAATGTGCAAATGAAGAAACTGCTAAAAAAAACAGATTAAACCTTAATGAATTTTTAGAAAAGGCAATAGAAGTTCATGGTAATAAATACTCTTATAAATCAACCATTATAACACAATCAAGAAGCAAAATAAAAATTTCATGTAAAAAACACGGCGAATTTGAACAAGCGGCATATGCACATCTTCGTGGACAGGGGTGTCCAAAATGTAAGGAAAGTCAAGGAGAAAGAATCATTAGAGTGTTCTTAGAAAAAAGGAAAATCAAGTATATTTATCAAAAGAATTTTAATGATTGTAAAAATCAATCATATTTGTTTTTTGACTTCTATATACCAAGTAGAAATTTGCTTATAGAATATGATGGAGAGCAGCACTTCAAAATAACGAGAGGAGATACTTTTGGAGGGGAAGTTGGTTTGGAAAAAAGAAAAATCAATGATGCAATAAAAAACCAATATGCTTTGACTAAAAAAATAAACTTATTAAGAATTAATTATAGACAATTGAGCAAAATTGAAGATATTTTATCAAAGGCACTTGAGGAAAAATAAAAAAGCACATACCCCATGCTAAGCGTAGTCTCCTGACTACGCTTGCTAAAGTTCCGGTTTGCCTGCGGCGAACCTTGGCTCGGCGAAGTCTGTGACTTCGTCGTAGTTAAAATGGCAGTTTATAACTGCCATTGCCGTAAGGCAAAGTGTATTTTGTTTGAAAAAGTTTACGGTTTGGAGATAGCCATTAGAACAAGCGTAGTCAGGAGACTACGCTTAGCATTTTATGTGGTTTGACAAAGCGTGCCCTGTTCGGTTGAGGCTGTAAAAAGTAATAAACCAAACGTGTTCGGCGGTTGGCTTCGCCGCTAGTGCGGATTTGCAATCCGTGCGCATACACCCAATAAGCAGTAAAGTGTGAAAAGTATTTTGCACGGACTATAAGTCCGCGCCAGCAAGGTTCGCGAAGCGTACCTGCGCCCAATTATTTACAGCAACCCCATCCCAACGCAAAAGCCCCGCTTTCGCGGGGCTCCGCCTTTAGCCCTTGCTATAGAGGGATCAGTTCCTCAATAGCTTTATATTTAAATTGCTCAGTTCTCCATCGGTAATTGCTACCGATAGCACCTGATCCTTATAGCCATTCTTGCTGATGGTTACGCTGTACGTTCCCTCGGGCAGCGATTTAACCAAAAAGCCGCCCTTGCCGGCTGTGCGCTTCACAATGCTACTGTCATCATTGTTGGTACTCAGCGTGGCAGTGCTGGCCTCGGGGGCAATGGTTAGGACTGCGCCCTTAAGCGGCTCAAGGTTTGCGGCATCCACTACCACCCCCTTCAGCGCCACCGAACCCGCGGCGGTATTAATTATCATCCTGCTGGTCTGGTACTCCTTGTAAAAATCGGGCTGGGTGAGCCGTACAATCTCAACAATTTTATCGAGCTTATCCAGCGCAGCATCGGTGGATTTAAATAGGTTGTCGAGTTTTGCGGTGTAGAGCTTCTTGGAGCTGACCCCTTTGCGCACGGTGGGTATCGACTCGTTAAACGAGTTAATGGTGGTGAGAAAATTGGCAAGCATCTCCTCGGTGATACCGTACTCCGTTAGCTGCCTGATGTTCTCGTTGGTACGGTCGTAAATACACTGTACCATGTTTTTTAGGTCGGTATCGGCGGCGCGGCTAAGTTCACTCTTGGGGTACTTAACCTCCTTAAGCAGCACGCTGTTGCTTATATTGGTGGCATAGGCCACCATTTTAAGCGAAATGTCCTCGGCCTGCTCAATCAGCGAGGCCCGCAGCAACTTTTTCTTATCGCTTAGTCCCGATTTGTCGAACTCCTGGAGCTCGGCAACCTCTTGAATTTGAGTAGTGTTGTCCTTCACCGTGGTAACAATACCTCTTTGGTTCGGAAGGGTTTCTACAATGGCTGCTGCAGCATTCAGTAAATTGTTAACAACCATGTACATGTTAAGCTTTGATTTTTGAAGAATGTTCATTTCTAACTGTTTTTTAGAGTTAATAATTAAAAACTGTCTTAAATGCATTTTAACAAAAACAACCTTTATATAAAATTATAAAATAATATTTTGAATATCAAAACATTTGGTAAAATTTTTTTTGTAATTCATGCACAATTCATGCGTAAAAATTGAACGGAAATTGTTGATTATTGCCACCAAATGCCCGCCGTAATTGCCTTTCCAAAATTTCGATTACTGGGTCTGGCAACATGCTGAGCTATTGTGTAATAGCTTGGCGATGGCTTAAAAATTTGCTGTGCTGGTATAGGGCTATTCCGAACCTTGCCAAAGTTGTTTTGCTTTGCAATAAATAGGCTTTTAGCGTTATTAAAACCCATTTGCAATGCAATAAAATGCCTCCGAGGTACAATGAAATGCTTCCGAGGTTCAATGAAAAGCCTCCGAGGTACAATAAAATGCTTCCGAGGTTCAATGAAATGCTTCCGCGGTGCAATGAAAAGCTTCCGCGGTGCAATGAAATGCTTCCGCGGTACAATGAAATGCTTCCGCGGTGCAATGAAAAGCTTCCGCGGTACAATGAAATGCTTTCGCGGTTCAATAAAATGCTTCCGCGGTTCAATGAAATGCTCCCGCGGTGCAATGAAATGCTTCCGCGGTACAATGAAATGCTTCCGCGGTGCAATGAAATGCTTCCGCGGTACAATGAAATGCTTCCGCGATGCAATAAAATGCTTCCGCGGTACAATAAAAGAGGGTCTGCTCAATAAACTGTATGGGTCTGTTCAATAAACTGTGTCAAAGTGGGTAATTACTGAACATTTAATCTGTCCTCAAAAATAATAATTACTTGCGCCATCGGGGTACACCCAAAATTTTCCGCTACGCGAATCCGAAATTGGGGAAGTCCATACCCAGCAACCCTTTTTAATTTGACATGGGTTACCTTATACCATATCTTTGTTTATATATCGTAAACAATACTCAATATAAACCAAGTATATATGAAAACCCAAGTGTTTAAAGTAGTTGTAGCTGTTATTTTTGCCGCTGCAATTAGTGCCTGTGCAACCCTTTTTAATACTACAAAGCAAAAAGTATCGTTTTACTCCAATCCTACAGGAGCCGAGGTTTACATAAATAACAAGAGCACGGGGAAAACAACACCGTGCAGCATTCGGGTTAAGCGCAAGGTGAAGAAAAGCGAGGTTAATGCCAAAAACCAGTATGTATACGAGTTACGCAAGGATGGGTTTGTGCCGTACGCGTATACCGATAAGGCTCAAATTAGCGGTAAGATATACCTAAACATTCTGCTCAACCTGGCGGCAATTCCCGCATTCGGTGTCGATTTTATTAGTGGCGGTGCTTTTTGCTACGATAAGGAGGTAAATGCCATGCTGCAGAAGGAGGCAAACTACGTGGTGATACGCGATACGGTTGTTAAGCAGCAGGTTATTTACGTTAACGCACCCGAGGCTAAGGGGTATGTTTACGAGCGGCTCTCGGATGTAGATAAGGATATTCCGGTTAATGGTGTTGAGAATCCCATGCGTTTTGCGCTTATAATTGGTAATGAGGATTACTGCTCAAAGCAAACCGAACTTAATCAGGAGGTTAACGTGGATTTTGCCCGCAATGATGCAAGCGCTTTTAGGGAGTACGCCCAAAGCGTACTGGGGATTCCCGCTACAAATATCACCTTTTTACTCGATGCTACGGCTGGGCAGATGAATCAGGCAATCTCGAGGATGAATTTGATAGTTAAGAATTCCAAAGGGAAGGCCGAGGTATTTGTTTACTATGCCGGACATGGTTTGCCCGATGAGATTACCCACGAGCCCTACCTTATACCTGTGGATATTACCGGTAGAAGCGCCGAGGATGCAATAAAACTTCAGGATTTCTATGGCAAACTTACCGAGTACCCATCAAAACGAATGGTGGTGTTTATTGATGCTTGCTTTTCGGGTGGTGCGCGTAATAAAGCCCTGCTTGCGGCCCGTGGTGTAAAAGTCCGACCCTTAGAGGGAACAGTGCAGGGGAATGTTGCAATAATCTCGGCAACCTCCGACGATCAATCGGCATTGCCCTACAAGGAAAAGAACCATGGATTCTTCACCTACTTCCTGCTTAAGAAGTTAAAGGAAACAAAGGGCGAGGTCTCCCTTAAGGATCTATCCGATTATCTTATCGATGTAATACCCTTGCAGTCGGTGCTTTTAAATAACAAGGAGCAAATCCCTACGCTAAGGCTTGGCATCAACAACGATGATTTGAGTAATTGGGTACTCACTAAGTAGCACTAATCAAATACTTCACATTTTTCGGGTATTTTGTTTTCTATAATTACATTGTTTAACAAACTATTAAGCTTTATTTAATAGTTGGTATATAATTTGTTTGGCATGGAAGCCTAAATTTGTTCTTTTGTTTTTAATTTTTCACAAATTAGTTCATATAGTATTGATTTTCTTAATCCTAAAAATTCTATGCGAAATGTAAAGCTAAAACTAACCCTAAGTGTATTTGTAATTCTATTAAACATTTTCACGGTTCAAATTGCTTTAGCCCAGGAAAAATCAGTAGTAAGTGGATACGTTAAGGATTCAAGCACCGGCGAAGTCCTTATTGGTGCCACTGTGTATGCAAAGGGTACAACCATTGGTACAACCACAAATAGCTATGGTTTTTACTCGCTGAACTTGCCTAAGGGCAATTACACTTTAATCTACAGTTATATTAGCTACAACGATGCTGTAAAGGATGTTGATTTGTCGAAGGGAATTCAAATCAACGTAGAGCTTCAGCCCAGTAGCGTTCAAATTGGCGAGGTTGTTATTAGCCGCGATAAAGCTAACGCCAACGTTACGCGTCCGGAGATGAGCGTGGTGAAGCTCGAGATGAAAAAGATCCGTCAAATCCCCGCGTTAATGGGCGAGGCCGATGTAATAAAGTCGATTCAGCTATTGCCCGGTGTTATTGGTGCAGTAGAGGGCTCATCGGGCTTTAGCGTGCGGGGCGGCGCCATGGACCACAACCTTATTCTACTCGACGAGGCCACGGTTTACAATGCTTCGCACTTAATGGGATTCTTCTCGGTGTTCAATAACGATGCTATAAAGGATGTTACGCTCTATAAGGGCGATATGCCCGCATCGATGGGCGGTAGGCTTGCATCGGTACTCGATGTGAGAATGAAGGAGGGTAACTCTAAGGAATTTGTAGCTGCGGGGGGCATTGGATCTTTATCGAGCCGATTAACCCTGGAGGGGCCTATTGTTAAGGATAAGTGCTCGTTTATAGTTTCGGGTCGTAGAACCTACATCGATATATTCTTTCCGTTAATGAATAATGATGACATGAATTCGAATAAGTTGTATTTCTACGATCTGAATGCGAAGGTTAACTACACGCTGAATGAAAATAACCGAATCTTTGTCTCAGGATATTTCGGTCGCGATATGTTCGGCAGCGGCGAAATGGGATTTGGTTATGGGAATAGGACTTTCACAACGCGTTGGAATCATGTTTTTGGCCATAAGCTGTTTATGAATGCCACGTTGATACGGAGTAATTACAACTACCTGCTAGAATCGGATTCCAACGATGCTAACGCTTTTAAATGGGACTCGGAAATGAAGGAAACTGGGCTAAAAATTGATTTTAGTATAGCCGCAAACACGCATCATAACCTAAAATTTGGGGTTAGCTCGTCATACTTTTCTTTTAGTCCGGGTGTTGTAAAGGGCACCAACGACGATTCGTTCATTAAGTACTGGGCAATTCCCAAAAACTACGCTTTGGAGCATGCCATTTATTTGATGGACGAGTACCATGTGGATAAATTTATTTTTAAGTATGGTTTGCGGTACTCAATCTTCCAGAATATTGGTAAAGCAAGGTCTTTAGTTCTCGACAATAACTATAAGGTGGTTGATTATAAGGATTACAAGAGTGGCGATATCTATAACACCTATTCAAATCCCGAGCCCCGGTTGGGTATAACATATGTTTTGAACGATCAGAGCTCAATAAAAACAAGTTACTCGCATACCGTTCAGTATATTCAACAGGCATCCAACTCGCAGGCCGGAAACCCTCTCGATATTTGGTTTTCTGCATCTCCAAATATTAAACCCCAGGTTGCCGATCAGTGGGCGCTGGGCTACTTTAGGAATTTCTTCGACAATTCATTGGAAACATCGGCCGAGGTGTACTACAAAAAGATGGATAAGCTGATTGATTTTAAGGATTTTGCCAGTTTACTCCTTAACGATGAAATGGAGGCAGATATTAGAGCCGGAAAAGGTCATTCCTATGGTATGGAACTTTACGCGCGCTTTGCGAAGAATAAGTTTGATGGATGGGTTAGCTATACCTTCTCAAGAACCTACCGCAAAACTCCCGATGTTAACTATGGCGATACCTATAAGGCTGCTTACGACAAGCCTCATAACCTTTCGTTGGTGTTTACCTATAACTTTAGCAAGCGGGCAAGCTTATCGGCAAACTGGCAAATTGCAACCGGACAGGCCTACTCTAAACCTGTTGGGCGTGTAGTTTACGAGAATACTGTAATCCCGGTTTACTCTGTTCGGAACGATGGCCGATTCCCCGTGTATCATCGGTTGGATTTATCTTTCACCCTTAAATCGAGGCATAATACTTCGCGCAGATGGCAGGGCGAATGGAATTTCTCCGTAATCAATGCGTACAACAGGAAAAATCCATGGACAATTTATTTCGAGCAGGATATTGAGAAGCCCGACGAAACGCATGCCCGAATGATATATTTCCCAATGATTCCTTCGGTTACCTATAACTTTAAATTCTAATAAAACGATTTGTCATGAGAATCAATATAAATAAATATTGCTCTGCGTTGGGATCGATACTATTAAGTGCATTCCTTTTCTCGTGTACCGACGAGATTGATATTACCTTGAAGAATGCCGATCCAAAAATTGTTGTTTACGGCTCAATAACCACCGATACGGCTGCGCATAGAATTATGATTACGCAAACTGCTGGATACTACAGCAACCAACCTCCACAAACAATATCGGGAGCAACGGTTTCCATTACCGATGGAACAAATGTTTTTCCATTGACCGAGAGTAGCACCGAGCCCGGGAACTACTACACCCAGCCCGATGTTTATGGAGAAATTGGGAAAACCTACACCTTAAATATCGATAATGTTTCGATTGTTGGCAGTACAGAGGTGAAATCGTTGACCGCGCAGAGTACAATTCCCGATATTGATCCAAACTACCAAACAGAATACTTGGACTCCATTAACGTGCTGTACAACGAGCAGTGGGAGGGGTGGTATGTTAATGGTTGGGCCAACGAGCCGGCCGATCAAAAGAACTACTATATGTTTAAGGCTTACATAGACAACGTTTTGTATAGCGATTCGTTGAACAATATTGTGGTTACGGACGATAAGTTGATTAATGGAAGTACAACCAATGGTGCTGCTCTGTATTTTATTGAGGACGCCGATACGTTAAAGGCAGGATCCAATGTTACGTTGGAGCTATCGGTAATTAACGAGGATCACTACTACTTTATGTACGAAACCCAAACCAGCTCTCAGCCTCAAATACCATTGTTTAGCCCTCCACCGGCAAATGCCCGAACCAATATTAGTAATGGGGCAATAGGGTATTTCTCGGCCTACGCAATTATCCGATCGTCATACATTGTTAAGCAATCGGATATCGATAGAAAGAATAAGTTGACAAAGAAAAAGAGCGGTTCGTATTGAACCGCTCTTTTTAGCTTGGTAAGTACCGTGATATACGAGTTGTGAGTTTTCGGAATCGGAATCGCTCAACAAACTTGTTAACCACCCTAAACATATCGCTCCAAAGGGCAATGTAAAATACCCCGGACATTACCCATATTACAAAAACATTGAACCAAAGGGTTGGGATATAGTATCCGCCAACGTGTTTGTATGCTGCAAAAAGTTGCGCTCTACCCATGCTCGATGTGGGTAACGAGTAAATGGGTTCGAACCTTCTGATTAATCTATCGTTTACCTCGTCAATCTTTTGAAATTCATTCCTGTTGGTAACCAGCGCTTCGAGCCCTTTATTGTGATATTCTCGGTTGAGTTCAAAAACAGCATCGCTACCCAACGTTTTCGACAGCTCTTTAATGTGCTGATCGCGTTCCTGTATGGTTTTCCTATATACAAGGTTGAAGTGCAACTTCAGCGTATCGAGGCTTAGTTTCGCCGATGTAATATTGTCGACAGTGGCAACTTTGGGATCCAATTTTGATATGTCGGGATAGCTGAAGTTCCGAATTGGATAGTTCTCGGAAAGTAGCGCAATTTCATTTCTTACAATACCTAAATCTCTGGCTATTCTTGGCGTTTGTTTGTTTAAGGTGAGATCAACCGCAACCTCGTCGAGCAACGACTGAAGTTTAGGGATTAGCAAAGTGGCATTGTAGCTACTATTGCTAAGCTTCATGTTGTAATCAAAAAACTCTCTATCGTACTTATTGGTTTTGAACTGCTGAACGCACAATGCCTCATACGACCATCGGCTTAGCATTATATCTCCAATAAAAGGAACATACTCCGGATGCGATATTGTTTTATGGAGTTTGCTATAGTTTACTATTACTCCGCTGAAAAGCAGCTGGGGAACTAGCACAATTGGAATTAGAACATAGATGGCAACCACTGAGTTTAGCGCTGCCGAAAGGTTTAAGCCCATCAGGTTAGAGCAGAATGCTGTGGAGAACAGTATTAACCAATGGCTCCAGAACATCCCTTTTATCTCTAGGATTCCATGTCCTATTATCACGAAAAGCAATGATTGTATGGCCGAGAACAGTAGAAGTACAATTATTTTTGAGTTGATATAGCTGAAATAACTGAGGTTTAAGAATTTTTCGCGGTATAGAATCTTTCTGTCCTTAATAATTTCCTCGGCGCTGATAGTTAACCCTAAGAATATCATGGCAACAACGCTCATGAATAGGAAGCTTGGAATGTTATCGTTCTCGCTAAAGAGATATGCATTAGGATTAGCTAGCGTGCCATGAATGTACTTTGTGAAATATCCAATAATAATGGCTAGCACAGGCGATGCCAGGATGCTTATGTTTATGAATTGTGTGTTTGCGAGTTTACTTCTAAGGTTACGCTTAAAGTAAATCCACATCTGCTTTCGGTGCGAAGGTATTTTAAAGTTGTTTGGCGGAATTGGGCTTGCGCAGGGTGGAAGGTATACATTTAGCTTGCTTTCAATGTTATTTAGGTACAGTTCGTACCACTCCTTGGCTGAGCGTTTGCGTTTACGGGTTAACTTACCGTACTCGTTAACCACGCGGGCTTCAACAACTCTTAAAATTAAATCGGTGTTAACGTTACCGCAGGTAATGCACTCGCTTTCGTCGGGTTTTAGGAAGTTGGCCGCTTTTTTGAAGTAAACAACTGCATCCATGGGATTCCCTTGGAATATTGGTCTTCCACCGTGATCGAGTACAATGATCTTATCGAATAGTTTGAAAACATCCGATGAGGGTTGATGTATGTTGGCAAATACTATTTTCCCTTTAAAGGTCTGCTTTTTGAGCAACAGCATTATGCGCTCCGAGTCCATTGATGATAATCCGGAGGTTGGCTCATCAACAAACAGTACCGATGGTTCGCGCATTAGCTCCATGGCCATGTTCAAGCGCTTGCGCTGTCCACCGCTAATGTATTTGTTCAGTGGATCGCCTACCCGTAGATTACGGGCTTCAACCAAGTCGAAATCATTAAGGGTTCTATCTATTAGTTCGTTTAGTTTTGGCTTATCGTAGTTGCTGAAGCAGAGCGATGCGTTGTAGTAAAGGTTTTGGTAAACGGTCAACTCCTCAACCAGCAAGTCGTCCTGTGGTACATAACCAATAACGCCCTCGAGCTCTTTCTTGTTTTGGTGAACATCGTACCCATTAATCAGCACGTTTCCGTTGGCTGGCTTTAGGTTTCCGTTTAGCAGGTTTAGCAGGGTTGATTTTCCAACTCCACTTCCCCCCATAATACCAATTAGTTGACCCGAATGGGCTGTGAACGAAAATCGATAGATTCCATTCTTGCTGCCTTTGTGCTGGTAATCAATATCCTTAACCACCATCGATACGAATGGTCTGTTCGGATCCTGAATAAATGCCGATGCAACCTTACTGTAGTAGATTGGCGATACTCGAGCACCCCGAATAACAGATCCTACACCAAAAATATAGGTTCTGCCCGGTTTAATTACTCTACTATTCAAGAATAGTTCGCTATCGCCAAAATACTTGATTAGGAATGTATTGGTGCTCGATATTCTGAGCGTGTAAATCTTCCCGTTTAAACGTTCATTCAGGATATGTTTAATTTCCGAGGATGGAAAATCTTTGTTGGAATCAATAAGTAAAACCTGTTGGTTCCATGGGATTTGGCTGTTATCCTCGCTTAGGATGAAATCCTTTCCGTTTTCAAATTCATACTCCCGAATGTTAAATCCATTGGCAACATCCCTAATCAGTTCAATTCTTTCCGGTGAACTTATTTTACTGTCGCCCATGAACTCAATAACCTGAAGAATCATCCAAACCTTCTGATTCTGCTCAAATTCTGCATTGGCCGAATCTATGAAATTCTTGATGATTGGCGATTCTGCAATACCATCTTGGTTCTTTTGCTCTAATCGATAAAGGTTGATATATTCTTGGAATTTATTGAGAAACTCCTTTGTTTGTTCACTCCCAAAATCGTGCTGTAGGTAATTTTCGAGTACATCAATGGTGAGTCCTGCACCTTTGCTATCGATGCTGATTACAAAGGCAAAAAGTTTCATTAATGCTTTAAGAAGCGACTCACTCATATCAATATTCTGTTTTGCTTAGCAAAAATAACCATTATTTATTCTGTGATACTTTTTAGCAAAGGTTTTTACTCTTTAACTTTTGAACAGTTTATTAGAGTTTGCATCTATTTTGAAACTTTCCGTGTGGAAAAATTTGCGTTGATCTTTTTTTTCGTAAATTTAATTCATTATCAGAAAATTAATACTTGAAATATGAGCAAGGACAAGAAAGACAAAAAGAATAAAAAGGATAAGGACGAGAAGAAGCACAAGGATAAAAAGCATGCTGCTCTATCGTTGGACGAGCATTATGAACTTGTGGAATCGCATCCCGAAAAGATCGACAAGAAATCCTACGAAAAGGAGATTGAACGACTTCATATCGAACTCAATAAACTCTTGGAGTGGATTAAGTTTAAAAAGTTAAAAGTAGTATTGATTTTCGAAGGTAGAGATGCCGCTGGGAAAGGTGGCGTAATTAAAACCATCTCGGAGCGGCTTAACCCCCGTTTTTGTAGAATAGTTGCGCTGGGCGTGCCAACAGAGAAGGAGAAAAGCCAATGGTATTTTCAGCGATATGTGGCTCATCTGCCAGCCGCTGGTGAAATGGTTCTCTTCGATAGGAGCTGGTACAATAGAGCAGGAGTGGAGAAGGTTATGGGATTCTGCAACGAGGAGGAGTATTTGGAGTTCTTGCGATCGTGTCCGGAGTATGAGCGAATGCTGGTACGCTCCGGAATTATTCTTATCAAGTATTGGTTCTCGGTTAGCGATAAGGAGCAAGAACGACGATTCCAGGAACGAATTGATGATCCTACCAAGCGATGGAAGTTAAGTCCAATGGATGTTGAGTCGCGGAACCGTTGGGTTGAATACTCAAAGGCCAAGGATGAGATGTTTGCCCATACCGACATTAAGCAGGCAACATGGTGGGTGGTTCGTGCCGACGATAAGCGTCGGGCAAGGTTGAATTGTATCAGCCACTTGCTAAGTTTGATTCCTTACGAGGATTTAACCCCGGCACCAATTAAGTTAGAGGCCCGACGGGAGGACAACTCCTATATTCGGCCGCCTATAACAGACCAGAACTTTGTTCCAGAGGTGTACTAAACATAAACCCTGTCGCTATTCCGACAGGGTTTATGTTTACTTATCGAACATTCCGTTAAATCCCGGAATATCGTCAATCCTCATAGGCCTTCCATTCCGCAATCCCACACCAATAACATTAGCTTTAACCACGGTTTTCCCTTCGGGAAGTTTGATTGCCTCCTGTTCGAAAATCATTCTTAAATGCCCTTCGCGCTTTGTGGTGACACGCACCACAAACTTGTCGCCGCTAGTAAGCGAGTACTTGTAGTCAATCTCAATTCTCGATACAACAAGATCAACTCCTTCGGTGTGAAGTTTTGTGAAATTAATGCCTCGCTCTAAAAGATATTTATGACGAGCATGCTCTAGGTAGTTTAGGTATACAGAGTTGTTAACAATTCCTTGAAAATCGCATTCGTAATCGCGCACTTCAAATTCTAGTTCGAAAGCTTCCATGTTTTTGGATATTGGGTTGTTGAGTGATTTAGTTATTAAGTGATTTGGTTATTGACTGTTTTTAATTAGTTGACTTTTCAGTTTTTAAATGTTACCTGTCACCATAAGTTACCTGCCACCATTTGTCATTTGTCACTATAAGTTACCATCCGTCATTAACACCTTAAAAACAACCTTTTTAATGACGCCCTCGCCAATTAACGGAGCGTGAGCATCGTTTGGAAAAAATATGGCGAAGTAATTGGTTGGCACTTTAATAAAATTTAGCGGGGTATCGTTGTAAAATACAATGTCCTTTTCTTTATCAAAAACACCCTTTGGGGAATGACAATCCTCTCGGCTTCTCCATCCCATGGTTTCTTCGCCCTGTAGGCAAATTTGAATATCGATGTACTTGTCGTGAGCCTCAAGGGGAGCCTCATCCTTGGTTCTGGCCTTGTTAAACGATGGAATTGCAATTAGTTTTTCTCCATCGATGTAAATCTTTTCTCCTGGTTTGCTGAAGTCTAACGTGATTAATGCTTGCTCAACTTTTTCGAATAAAGGATTGAGGTTGATATATGTTCCAAATTCGTTTAACGGTGCAACTATCATAATTCCTGTATTTGTTATCTTTAAACTACAAAACTAATAATTAATATTCCATTCTAGTGAATAGTTTGGTGGATTTGGTTGAAGTTTATAAATATAGAATATTTTAATCAAACGGAATCACTTCGATATATTAGCATATCTTTGTTGAAAATTGTCAAATGCATCTTATTGCCGATAAAAATATTCCCTTCCTGCAAGGCGTTTTGGAACCTTACTTTGAGGTAGAGTACTTCTCCGGAAAAGAGATAACTGCCGATATTGTCCGTAATGCCGATGCGTTGATTGTTCGTACCAGAACTATCTGCAACTCAAAACTATTATCGGGTTCTAAGGTTAAGTTTATTGGTTCTGCAACCATTGGGTTCGACCATATCGATACAAATTACTGTGCAAACAATAGTATTACTTGGGCAAATGCTCCCGGTTGCAATTCTGCAGGAGTACAGCAGTGGGTTGCCGCTGCACTTATTCATTGGGCTGAGTTAAATTCAAAAAATTTATCGGGATTGACAATTGGTATTGTTGGCGTTGGTAATGTTGGGAAAAAAGTGGTTGAACTTGCGAAGGTTTTAGGAATGAAAGTCCTTTGCTGCGATCCTCCCCGTAAACGCGATGAGGATTTAGTAGATTACGTTGATTTCGAAACCGTTTTGAAAAACTCTGATATTATTACCTTTCATGTTCCATTGAACTACGAAGGGGTTGATAGAACCTTTCATATGCTTAACTCTAGTACCATTGAGTTGTGTAAGCCCGATGTTTATGTCATTAATTCGTCTAGGGGCGAAGTTGTTAATACAGAAGGATTAATTGCGTTTCTGGAATCAAACCCTAAAGCACAGGCTGCTTTGGATGTATGGGAAAACGAACCAAATATCTCGATTGAATTGCTTCGTAAGACAATAATTGCAACACCTCATATAGCAGGGTATTCTTTAGAAGGTAAGGTAATGGGGACAAAAATGGTTATCGATTCACTTAGCCAATTTTTCAATTTGGGAATTAGTCCTTGGCTACCCAATCCTAATCCTTTGATGAAAAAAATTTGTGTTAAGCAATCCCAAAACATACCCGAAATAATTAAATCAACCTACAACATTTTGGGTGATGATTTGAGAGGCAACTCCGAGAGTTTTGAGAATTTAAGGAATAACTATGATTATCGTCGCGATTTTAGCGGACATACTGTTAGGGTAAATTCTAAATATTCCGAGGATTTAAGAAGAATCGGCTTTTCAATTAGTACGGAATAACCCAAAGCACTCTTTCCTCTTCGATGCACAAATCAACTAAACGCATCAAGTGACGGTTAACCTGAATGATTTTACGCATATAGGTACGCCAGTGCTTTTCGTAGGTTGGGTCAAAATTGCTTAGAACTTTCAACAGATCTTTTCCGAGGAAAATGCCCGAAAGGTAACTCTGAAATTGCGCAATATTGTTGATAACCAAGAGGGTCTCAAGGTTACAAAGCAACTCATTTCGTAATGGTATGAACTTACGGCTATTGTAAAGCGTTGGGGCTACAAAATCAAATAAATGGTTGCTACGTTCAAAGCAACTTGCGAAAATATTGAATACATCAGCCGAGAGGTACAACGATTCATCATCGCACCGATTGTAGTTTTCTGCATCTCCAGTTATGTTAAACTCAACGAAATCAATGATTTCGCTTTTCTTCATTAAGCTTAACCGCATAAAAAATCTTCAATTTCATCTTCAACTTACTGAGGATTAACAAATAAGTTGAACATTATTTATCAATAAATATATCAATATTTTTATCAAAGTTAATATTTTTTGAAATTGTCGCAATTTTTTAAACCCAAATGAACGCATTTACACATCATTGGTATATTTTAGCACTTTGTAGAAATCAGACTTATGCTAGGATCTATTATTAATGCTGTGGCAATTATTGTGGGAGGTGTTTTGGGTTTAGTATTAAACAATAAACTGCCTAAGAAGTATATCGCTGTCTTTTTTCAGGTTATAGGAATATTTACGCTATTGCTTGGATTTTCGATGGGAATAAAAACCGAAAAACCATTGCTCTTGATTTTTAGCTTGATTCTTGGAGCGTTAGTTGGAACAGCCATTAATCTTCAAGCCATAGTTGAGGGTTGGGGCGATAAAATTAAGAATCGATTCAACTTAAAGGGCGATAAGTTCTCCGAAGGAATGGTTGTGGCTTTTCTGATGTACTGTATGGGTTCCTTAACAATTCTGGGCGCTATTGAGGAAGGTACTGGTGGCGAACCTAAACTTTTTTACGTTAAAAGCCTGATGGACGGCTTTTCATCTATCGCCTTAGCTTCGTCGTTAGGGTTTGGTGTGCTGTTCTCCATAGTACCTTTATTAATATATCAAGGAGGCCTAACGTTCTTGGCTTCGTTAATTGGCGAAAGTTTAACTCCTTTAATGGTTGGTGAACTTTCAGCAGTTGGTGGTGTGTTACTTATTGGATTAGGATTGAATATTCTTGATATTAAAAAGATAGATGTGCTCAATATTTTACCAGCATTACTTTTTATTATACCTTTAGTTTATCTATTTGGATAGTTTAGTCGAGAACGTTTTGTTTCAGATCACATTCTTTCCAACTTTTAACTTTATAACTTTTCACTTAAAATGAATCAACACATTAATAGTATAGTTAAACTTTACGAGAGCAAATTCAACGCAAAACCCAACAGGGTAGAGGTGCTTCCTGCTTCAGGTTCTCCACGCATTTATTATCGTATATTCATTGTGGGTAGTAATTCATTAATAGGTGCTTTTAATAATGATGTAGATGAGAATAGGGCATTTTTCTACCTCTCAAGGCATTTTTTTGAAAAGGGACTCAATGTTCCTGATGTTATTGCAATCTCATCGTGCGAAAAGTATTACCTCCAAACCGATTTGGGCTCAGAATCGCTGTTCAATTTGATTACCAAGGGTAATGTTGACTCTAATCTCGACTTTTTATTAGAAAGCGCAGTAAAACAGTTAGCTAAAATTCAGGTGATTGGTTTTGATGGTCTGGATTCAACTAAATGTTTCCCAATTCCTTCGTTCGATAGGCGCTCTGTAATGTGGGATTTAAACTATTTTAAGTACAATTTTCTAAAGCCCAGTGGGCTTACTTTTAGTGAAGTTAAGTTGGAGGATGAGTTCAATCGACTAGCCGATATTCTTTTAGATGAGGATTTAAACTACTTTCACTATCGCGATTTTCAGTCGAGAAACATAATGGTTAAGGATAACCAACTTTACTTTATCGATTATCAGGGTGGTCGCCTTGGGCCTTGTTTGTACGATTTGGCATCGTTCCTTTATCAAGCAAAGGCAGGTTTTTCTTCAGAGCAAAGGAATAGGTTATTCAATATCTATCTAAATGAGTTGACTCAGTATCGAAAAGTTGATGTGGAGCATCTAAAAGATGTTTTTCCATTTATGGTAATGTTCCGTATTCTACAAACTCTTGGTGCTTATGGTTTCAGAGGTTTCTTTGAGAAAAAAACTCATTTCATTCAAAGTATACCTAATGCTATCGGTAATTATTTGGAATTGGCCAATTCTACTAGGGTGGGCGAGTTTAATTATATAACATCTTTGCTAAAGGAGTATAGTATTCTTATCGCCAAAGATGAAGCTGAGGAGTCTAAAGGTTTAACTGTATCTATAACAAGTTTCTCTTTTAAAAAAGGTTATCCCGAAATTCATCCCGATCACGGAGGCGGCTTTATATTTGATTGTCGCTTTTTACCAAACCCCGGCCGAATTGATAAGTATAAACCTTTAAATGGTTTAGATAACGAGGTTGCTGATTATTTGAATGTATTCGATGAGGTCTCGGTATTCAACAACCGTGCATTCGATATGGTTTCTTCAGCAATTGATAACTATATTGCGCGAGATTTTAAGTATCTTTCAGTTGCCTTTGGGTGCACTGGGGGTCAGCATCGCTCTGTATACTGCACAAATTTATTGGCTAAAAAACTTTCTGAGCGCTACAATGTTAATATCGTTGTAAAACATCGCGAAATAAACAGATAGATTTATGCCAAAGAAAAAATGTGAGAAAGGCAAAGTAAAGGAGAAGTCCGATAGTAAAGAGTTCCATTGCGACAAGTGTGGTGCTACATCAAACAATAAGGATAAACTCTGTAAGCCCAAAAAGTTAAATGGTTGATTTTTACATTAACTTTTTTTATGTCACCAATCACTTGTAACTATTCGCTATTATTTATCTTTATACCCATTAACGCATTTAGTTACTAGAATGAAAGCAATGATTCTTGCTGCTGGTCTTGGAACCAGATTGATGCCATTAACAGCCGATAAACCCAAAGCTCTTGTTGAGGTTGGAGGCAAAACCTTATTGGAGTATTGTATAGAGAATCTTGTTTCACAAGGATTCAATCATATTGTGATTAATGTGCATCATTTTGCACCATTGATGTATGAGTTTTTGTCACAGCGAAAGTTTAATGCATCAATTTTCATTTCCGATGAGTCCGACCGACTATTAGATACTGGTGGTGGAATCATACACGCTCGGCAATTCCTCGATGGTGACGAGCCATTTTTGGTGCACAATGTCGATATTATTTCCGATATCAACCTAAAAGATTTGGTCGATACACATATTAAGAATGATGTTTTAGCAACACTTGCGGTTAGTCGACGAGAATCATCAAGGGCGTTTTTGTTCGATGAGGATATGCTGTTATCGGGTTGGCGTAATATGCTTACCGGTAAATCTATTTTTCCTAATATGCACAAGAATATTTTGGACGCATATGCTTTTTCAGGTATACACGTAATATCTCCGCAAATTTTTCAGTTGATATCAACTCAGGGTGTATTTTCTATAGTTGATGCATACCTTAATCTATGTCAGGATAACAAAATAATTGGTGTAAACCTTTCCAATAATTTTATATTGGATGTAGGAAAACCCCATAGTTTGAAGGAAGCCGAGGATTTTTTATTGCTTCGTCACTTTTGATTTGGTGGTGCATACCCTAGAAAATGATAATTAAAATAATAATTCCACAGGCTATAATACAGGTAGTTAGCCCTATTACGGCTCCAAATCGGAACCATTCCATAAATGAAATGTGTGAATGGTAGCGTTTTTCAATCATTCCTAAGGCTACAATATTGGCGGTGGATCCAATCAGTGTGACGTTCCCGCCAAAACAGGCGCCGAATATTAAAGCCCACCACAACGATTCAATTCCTAACTCTTTGATAATCGGCATAAACGCAGCGACAAAAACTACATTATCAACAAATGCCGATCCTGCAGCAGTTATAAAGAGAATTATTGAGGAAAGAACTACGGGGTTATTTCCAAACGTATTGGTAAAGTCCAATGCTAATTGTTGCGTAACACCAGTCCGCTCAAGGGAGCCTGCAACCGCAAAGAGCATCATGAAAAACAGCAGAGTCCACCACTCAACCTCCGATTCAACGTAGTAACGAGCGCGTTCATTTTTCCAAATCATTAGTATTCCTGATATTGCCAAGGGTGCAACTATCAGTAATGTATTTTTTGCAACGCCTAGTCTAAGTTCAATGATATGGTGTATTGCAATTAGTGCAACAGCGGCAATGAGGATAAACAGCCCTTTTTTATATGGAATTTGAATTAATGGTCCAAGGCCTATAAGCATTTTACGACGCGCCTCTAATCGTTCAGTAAATAACCTTATTTCTTTTTTGTACCATATTATTATTACGGCTAAGGCTCCAGCCAGCGATATTAGCATAATGGGAAAAGCAGTTATCATAAAATCAATAAAAGTAAATCCTGCTTTAGTTCCAATGAGAATGCCAACCGGATTTCCAAGCATTGTTCCACTCGAACCAATATTGGTGGCTATTACAGATATAAATACATGGGGTGTTGGGGAGACTTTTAGCGTATCGCATACCTGAAATATTAGGGCAAGCATAAAAACAATGGATGTTACTTCACCCACAAGGCACGACATAATTGCCGACATAAATACATTAATGACGATGAACAGATAGCCCGTCATTCGTTTCATTTTGATTATACTTTGGATAATCCACGAAAAAAGACCTAAATCTTTGAGGACACCCACCATAATCATCATTCCTACAATGAATAAAATGATATCTAGTTCTGCAGAGTTGATGAATTCTTCCAGTGTAATAACATTTCCGGCTAATATTATTGCCATACCAATAAATGCAATGGCTAATCTAAAGTTCCAGAATACTAATGTGGCCGAAATTATGAGGGTGAATATAGATATTGCAAGGATCTGCTTGTTCCCACCTAATCCAGAATAGGAGGAAATTATCCCTATAAGAATACTTATTCCTACCATAATGGAACTTCTTATTCCAATTTGCTTTATCGATAGATTATTGTTCTCATTCTGCATACTACTCTCTAAATATTTTATCTATGAAGAATCGCAACGAAATAGTTCCAACCAGTTTTTTATCATCTAGCACATATACCTGAGAAACTGATGTTTTTGTCATAGCAATTGCCGCCTTGATGAATGGCTCATATTTCTGAATCGTTAAACAGTTATAGTTCATAATCTCGGCTAGCCAAGTCTTATCTTCGTGAATAATCATGTTCTGAAAAGGCTCAAAATTTACTATAGGAGTCATATCGTTCATCCATATAATATACCCGGGCAAGCATACCTCCATAAGTTCGTGTGAGGTTACTTCCCCAATTAGATTTCCTTCTAAATCAACCACTGGAATATTTAGGTATCCTGTTTTTACAATTAGATCGATAGCATCTTTTAGATTGTTATTTTCTAATAAACTCACCTTAACCTCATCCATAATATCATTTGCGTATATTATGTCTGGTAATTCTGTAGCATTCTGATTAATGAAATTCCAAATCTCATTAGGATTCTTTTGGGCTATTATTGCATTAACATTAAGATTTGTCAGAAAATCTTTGAGCGACTTGTAGATTTTTAGGTATATATCAGGCATTTCCTTTGGTGATGTTAAAACAAAAATTATGCGTACACTTTCGGGAAATTCGGTGTTTGAGGCGGATATACCTTCTTGCGTAATTGCTATTGCAATTCGAGGATTATCTGTAGATGATATTCGAAAATGGAAAAGAAAACAGTTGTTGCCTAGGTTTATACATTTATTCCCTCTATCTGAGGCTTTGTAGTTTTGAGTAAATAGATTTTTAATGTTACCAATGCCATAGTTTAATGCAAGATTTTCTAATAATTTGTATATCAACGAATCCAACTCAGTTTGTTCAGTATATACCTCAACATTATCTACGGTAAAAAAGTATGAGAGGCTATATTTACCATTAATATCCATAGGGATTTTATTTGTAAATACCTATATGCAAGTTATCTCATTGATAATTAAAAGTCAATACACAATTGAAGGTTAAACAGTGGAAATGTTGTTATAATTGAATGGGGCTGATTTTTAAAATTCCATTTTGATATATATAACAAATTGAAAAATTTTCTTCCTGCAAATCAGCGCACTAGGTGATGTGGCGGAAAAAAGTTCAACTTTTTTGCATCGCGCTCTTGCGAGTTAAAAAAAGACGTCCTATATTTGCACCCGCTTTGAAGGAGTAGCGACGTTCTGGAGGTGCTGATGGGGCTGAGAAAAATAATTTTTTTTTTGGCGAAAGAGTTGGAGGGAAGGAAAAAGTTGCTACCTTTGCGCTCCCGATCCGGTGGGACGGGGGAGAAGAAATGATGACAGGGTAATACACGCCGCCGGCGGAGGCCGGGGGTGAACGATACAGGCGGACGGAAGTCCGCGCGTTCTTTGACGCGATGGTACCGAGAAACAAACAAGACAGGAAAGCAAGCGTACAGGAGGCGGAAGTCTCCGGTATATTTTTTTAGGAAAGATAGCGCAGAATTGACCCTGGGCGAGAGAAAAACAGTTTCAAAGATCTTCGATACAGCGGAGAGTTTGATCCTGGCTCAGGATGAACGCTAGCGGCAGGCCTAACACATGCAAGTCGCGGGGCAGCGCGGTGTAGCAATACACTGGCGGCGACCGGCGCACGGGTGCGTAACGCGTATGCAACCTGCCCATCCCCGGGGGATAGCCCGCCGAAAGGCGGATTAATACCCCATGGCCCCCCGGTTCCGCATGGGACTGGGGGTAAAGCTCCGGCGGGGATGGATGGGCATGCGTGCCATTAGCTGGACGGCGGGGTAACGGCCCACCGTGGCTACGATGGCTAGGGGGTCTGGGAGGATGATCCCCCACACTGGTACTGAGACACGGACCAGACTCCTACGGGAGGCAGCAGTGAGGAATATTGGTCAATGGGCGGAAGCCTGAACCAGCCATGCCGCGTGCAGGACGACGGCCCTACGGGTTGTAAACTGCTTTTCCGGGGGAAGAATAACCGCCCTGCGGGGCGGGATGCCGGTACCCCGGGAATAAGGATCGGCTAACTCCGTGCCAGCAGCCGCGGTAATACGGAGGATCCTAGCGTTATCCGGATTTACTGGGTTTAAAGGGTGCGTAGGCGGACCCCTAAGTCCGCGGTGAAAGTCTGCGGCTCAACCGTAGGATTGCCGTGGATACTGGGGGTCTTGGATTCGGTCGGGGCGGGCGGAATGCGTGGTGTAGCGGTGAAATGCATAGATATCACGCAGAACGCCGATAGCGAAGGCAGCTCGCCGGGCCGATATTGACGCTGAGGCACGAAAGCGTGGGGATCAAACAGGATTAGATACCCTGGTAGTCCACGCCGTAAACGATGATGGCTGGGTGTTGGCGATACACCGTCAGCGCCTGAGGGAAACCATTAAGCCATCCACCTGGGGAGTACGGCCGCAAGGCTGAAACTCAAAGGAATTGACGGGGGCCCGCACAAGCGGAGGAACATGTGGTTTAATTCGATGATACGCGAGGAACCTTACCTGGGCTAGAACGCCGGGCGAACGCCCCGGAAACGGGGCGGCCAGCAATGGCGGCCGGCGAGGTGCTGCATGGTTGTCGTCAGCTCGTGCCGTGAGGTGTCGGGTTAAGTCCCATAACGAGCGCAACCCCTACCGTTAGTTGCCAGCGGGTCAAGCCGGGCACTCTAGCGGAACTGCCGGCGTAAGCTGCGAGGAAGGCGGGGATGACGTCAAATCAGCACGGCCCTTACGTCCAGGGCTACACACGTGTTACAATGGCCGGTACAGAGGGCAGCCACCCCGCGAGGGGGCGCGAATCCCGAAAGCCGGTCTCAGTTCGGATCGGAGTCTGGAACCCGACTCCGTGAAGCTGGATTCGCTAGTAATCGCGCATCAGCCATGGCGCGGTGAATACGTTCCCGGGCCTTGTACACACCGCCCGTCAAGCCATGGAAGCTGGGGGTACCTGAAGTGCGTGACCGCGAGGAGCGCCCTAGGGTAAGACCGGTGACTGGGGCTAAGTCGTAACAAGGTAGCCGTACCGGAAGGTGCGGCTGGAATACCTCCTTTCTGGGGCCCAGGGGCCCGCGCGGCTTGCCGCTGACTTGTGGAGAATCGGTACCGTTGTCGTTAGGGGATGGCAAAGGAAGTGATGAGGAGATGGAAGGTCCTGGACCGGACGTCCCGGGGCCGGCGCAGGCCGGTGTGGCGGACGGGAGGCAGAGTCCCGTAGCTCAGTTGGTTAGAGCGCTACACTGATAATGTAGAGGTCCGCGGTTCAACTCCGCGCGGGACTACGGAACGGGGGATTAGCTCAGTTGGCTAGAGCACCTGCTTTGCAAGCAGGGGGTCATCGGTTCGACTCCGATATTCTCCACAGGCCGAAAGGCGGAAGTTCTTTGACGTGGTGGCAAGCGAGTAATACAGACAATGAAGTAGAATCGAGAGAAGCTATTAATTAAGCGAGAGCACAGGATAGTACTGGCGCGGGCGCGGGCGGAAGCCGGGCGACGCGCCGGGGAAGTGAGCAAGGGCGCACGGGGGATGCCTGGGCTTCTGGAGGCGAAGAAGGACGTGACAAGCTGCGAAAAGCCGCGGGGAGGCGCAAATGGCCGGTGATCCGCGGGTGTCCGAATGGGGCAACCCGCCGCGCGGAAGGCGCGGCACCCCGGCAACGGGGGGCAAACCCGCCGAACTGAAACATCTAAGTAGGCGGAGGAGGAGAAAACAACAGTGATTCCCCGAGTAGTGGCGAGCGAAAGGGGAGGAGCCCAAACCGGGGGCGTTCAGGCGCCGCCGGGGTAGTAGGGCCGCCGAGAGGGAACCAACGGGAAGCGGAACCGCCTGGAAAGGCGGGCCATAGCGGGTGACAGCCCCGTACGCGCAACCGGAGGGGACCGGGCGGAACCCTGAGTAGGGCGGGGCACGAGGAACCCTGCCCGAAGCAGCCGGGACCATCCGGCAAGGCTAAATACTCCCAGAAGACCGATAGTGAACCAGTACCGTGAGGGAAAGGTGAAAAGCACCGCGAGCAGCGGAGTGAAATAGTACCTGAAACCGTGCGCCTACAAGCGGTCGGAGTCCCCTAGTGGGATGACGGCGTGCCTTTTGCATAATGAGCCTACGAGTTGTCCTGTCCGGCGAGGTTAACCCCCGGGAGGGGGGGAGCCGAAGCGAAGGCGAGTCCTAACAGGGCGGTTAGTCGGACGGGGCAGACGCGAAACTTTGCGATCTACCCATGGCCAGGCTGAAGTCCCGGTAACACGGGATGGAGGGCCGAACCGGTGAGCGTTGAAAAGCTTTCGGATGAGCTGTGGGTAGGGGTGAAAGGCTAATCAAGCTGAGAAATAGCTCGTACTCCCCGAAATGCCTTTTGGGGCAGCCTCGGGTGGACGGTCGCGGAGGTAGAGCTACCGATTGGATGCGAGGGCCTCACCGCCTATCAAATCCAGACGAACTCCGAATGCCGCGACGTAATGCCCGGGAGTGAGCCGCGGGGTGCTAAGGTCCCGCGACGAGAGGGGAAGAACCCGGACCGGCAGCTAAGGTCCCCAAGCGTACGCTAAGTCGAGAACAAACGAGGTGCGGCTGCAGTGACAGCTAGGATGTTGGCTTGGAAGCAGCCATTCATTCAAAGAGTGCGTAACAGCTCACTAGTCGAGCGGCCGTGCGTGGATAATAAGCGGGCGTCAAGCGTACCACCGAAGCTCCGGATTGACCCCTATGGGGTCACTGGTAGGGGAGCATTCCATGGCCGGTGAATTCGGCGCGCGAGCGCCGGTGGAGGGCATGGAAAAGCAAATGTAGGCATGAGTAACGACAATGCGGGTGGAAAACCCGCACACCGTAAAGCCCAGGTTTCCTGATCAACGCTAATCGGATCAGGGTTAGCCGGGACCTAAGGCTAAGCCGAGGGGCGACGCCGATGGAGAGCGGGTTAATATTCCCGCGCTGGTGCAC
The DNA here is from genome assembly GCA_036322835.1 of Tenuifilaceae bacterium CYCD. Lineage (NCBI taxonomy): Bacteria > Pseudomonadati > Bacteroidota > Bacteroidia > Bacteroidales > Tenuifilaceae > Tenuifilaceae bacterium CYCD. The sequence continues at coordinate 2,867,387 of AP027304.1, forward strand.
GGTGCGATCCGGGGACGGATCCCCGCAGCGGCTACGCGCCGACGGAAGCGCGCGTTGAGCTTAGCCCTCGGGCGAAGCGAAGCCGTGAGGGGGGTCCCGAGAAAAGCCGGTAAGCGCCAGCCGTGTACCACCCGTACCGTAAACCGACACAGGTGGCTGGGGAGAGTATCCCAAGGTGCTCGAGTGAATCATGGCCAAGGAACTAGGCAATCTAACCCTGTAACTTCGGGAGAAAGGGTCCCGCCGCGAGGCGGGCGCAGAGAAATGGCCCAGGCGACTGTTTACCAAAAACACATGGCTCTGCCAAACCGCAAGGTGACGTATAGGGCCTGACACCTGCCCGGTGCTGGAAGGTTAAGGGGGGACGTCAACCGCAAGGCGAAGCGTTGAACCGAAGCCCCAGTAAACGGCGGCCGTAACTATAACGGTCCTAAGGTAGCGAAATTCCTTGTCGGGTAAGTTCCGACCTGCACGAATGGTGTAACGATCTGGGCGCTGTCTCGGCCATGAGCTCGGTGAAATTGAAGTCGCGGTGAAGATGCCGCGTACCCGCAACGGGACGGAAAGACCCCGTGAACCTTCACTGCAGCTTAGCGCTGGTTCTGGGTAGACGATGTGTAGGATAGGCCGGAGGCTGAGAGCCGGTCCCGCCAGGGATCGGGGAGCCAACCTTGAAATACGGCCCTTCGTCTGCCTGGGGCCTAACCCCGGAAGGGGGACACCGCTTGGTGGGTAGTTTGACTGGGGTGGTCGCCTCCAAAAGCGTAACGGAGGCTTCCCAAGGTGCCCTCAGCGCGAATGGTAACCGCGCGGAGAGTGCAATGGCACAAGGGCGCTTGACTGCGAGGCCGACAAGCCGAGCAGGTAGGAAACTAGGGCATAGTGATCCGGTGGTTCCGCATGGAAGGGCCATCGCTCAAAGGATAAAAGGTACTCCGGGGATAACAGGCTGATCGCCCCCAAGAGCTCATATCGACGGGGCGGTTTGGCACCTCGATGTCGGCTCGTCACATCCTGGGGCTGGAGAAGGTCCCAAGGGTTCGGCTGTTCGCCGATTAAAGTGGCACGCGAGCTGGGTTCAGAACGTCGTGAGACAGTTCGGTCCCTATCTGTTGTGGGCGTAGGAGGCCTGAGGGGCCCTGGCACTAGTACGAGAGGACCGTGCTGGACGCACCGCTAGTGTACCTGTTGTGGCGCCAGCCGCACCGCAGGGTAGCTAAGTGCGGACGGGATAAGCGCTGAAAGCATCTAAGCGCGAAGCCCCCCCCAAGATGAGGCCTCCCTCGAGGGCCGTGGTAGACTACCACGTCGATAGGCTGCAGGTGTAAAGGCGGAGACGCCAAAGCCGAGCAGTACTAATGGCCCGACACTTCCCCGGCACGAGCCGGGCTTTCGCGAACGCTCGCACGCCACCACGTAAGGCATTATCCCCCAGGAATGGGGGCACGATTTTGGGCGGCTACGGCGGCGGGGGACACCCCTTCCCATCCCGAACAGGGCCGTTAAGCCCGCCAGCGCCGATGGTACTGCGTCACAGCGGGAGAGTAGGTCGCCGCCCCACCTTCGCCCCGGAGAGCAATCCCCGGGGCTTTTTTTTTGTTCACTATCATGGTTTTTTTATGAAAGGGCAGTCCCCGTTACGCCGGTGCGGTGTGGCGGGGACTGCTGCTTTTGGTATGCTGGGCTGATTTTACAGTGCATGCCCTTTTGTTCCGTATCGCTTGGCGATACAGGGCGTTAGTGCCGTCCGCTAACGGACGTTAGCGTGTGACGCTACAACCCGTTAGCGGGCAACAATAGGGTGTTATGAATAAACCCGCAACGCTGCAAGATCCTCCGAACCTTGCAGCGTCTCTAAAGTTCTCGTAATTGTTGTCGTTCCACCCACGGTAGCGTTGTTGCGATTGGCGCGAATGTGCTTAAGAGTTGTCATTTGTCTGGTATTTGTTGAACCCCGTCAGGGTTACAAACCCTGACGCGGCTTATGGCTGCTGGTGCAACTGGACTTTTGGAACGCTGGAATTTGGCGTTTTGCAAATATTAACGATGCAAGCGGCATCAAATGTTTATAGAAGTCATTGTGAATAAAAATTATTCGACTCCGGCTGGATTCGAATTTCTAAATATGTTCATTGCTATAAATATTCAAGCCCTCTGGGTTTGTAAGTATTACCGAATTATCACTTATACGCCTAGTTTAATAGAATAAATCCATCAGGTAGGAATTCCGATTCTGCTATCCTGAATCGGGCGGATTGGGGTGACTGGATCACTCAGGTGTGTCACCCTGGATCGCTCGGGTGTGGCATCATGGATGCACCCGAGTGCGTTATCACAATACGGTTTATTCTATTTGAATAGTATTATAGTGTAATTTCAACAGTATTTATCTGTTCTGTTAAATGGTCTAGGAGTGTGCTTGTAGCGATTACTGCTCCTCCAGTCCTGTAGGGATTATTTTCGTTCGTAAATTGTATTGGTTTATTATTGATAGATATTTTTTTAGGGCTATGCTCGTTGTTTATAATTTTGAAATGAACGTCCAACTTATATCCTTTATAATTTATCAATACGTTGAGCCCACTGAGAGACTTTGGGATTACAGGGTCGATAATAGTATTCTCAAACTCAGATCGAATACCTAAAAATCGAGATATAATAATCCCAATAAATATACCTGGTCCGCTTGAGTATACACGCCATCCACCTTTGAGATTTATCTTTCCATCTATTAGGTCTTGATAACGATTGTCTGCATCGTATCGGCTATTGAAAATGGCATCAGAACTGCTATAGTAGCAGTTGTTTTGCCTTAGATCAGTATTAATGACTTCTTCGTTATATGAAATTGGAATAACCTTCATTAATGAATTGAAGAACTGCGAAGCATTTCCCATAATTGCCTGAGTTTCGGCATAACGAATATGTTCGTGTATATACATTAAGCCTATCTCTCTGCCGAAAAATGTGCTACTTTCAGCTCTCTGAAAGATTGTTTGAATTCCACCCTGATACTTTAATGGACGATCCATTAATCTGATTCCATCTGGGCCTGTAAGATATTTGTTTATTATTGGCTGATGTTGCTGCGCTAATTCTTTGGTAAATATTTCGCTTATCACTCCACGGTTTATAGGTAAAACACTATAGTTTATACCAGTTGTAGTGTCGGATGGATGCAACATTGGGCTAATATTTCCACTATTATCGGCCAATCCATAACCGGCAATAACATCATCCTTTACAAGATATTTATAGAAATCGGATTTTATTTTATCGCAGATAGTACCAAGTTCTTGTGCTTTTTGCTTGTTGCCCGTATAATCGAAAATCTGCTGTAGCTGCTTAAATGCTTGAAAATTCATCTCAACTGTCCAGCTCGAGATCATTCTTTGTGCTAAATCTTTACTAACGGGTTGCAAAGAATCATTCCAGTCGCCACCGCCAAAAGGAACTAACGATGTGTTTTTGATATAAGAATCCGTGATTAAGTTAATGAGCTTATCGATATGCTCGTAAAGAGTGGTTTTACTGCCAAACTTATCATTATTGAGATAGTAAGGAATCTCTGCGTTTAGTATGGATGAATCACCAGTAATTTTGATATAACTGCTTAGAGCGATGATTGGCCAATAAACAACATCGCCATGAGCCTCGTTTGCCCTAATATCGGAGTAACTATCGAACATCCACCATTGCGACCATTCTCCATCGATATTTTGATTGGAGAAAATTGTGAGTAAAACTTTTTTTGCTTCATCGTAATGTCCAAGGTTTAGTAGAAGTTCCATTGGGCCTTGGGCTACATCGCGTGTTCCCCATGCAGCCCCGCTAAACTGTTCTAGGCCATAGGGTGTAAGAAAATGAACTAGAGCATTAGCCCCAAACCACGGTAGTATGTCCTGTAGCTTTTGTATTGATTTATTTTGGCTATTAAGTGTAAGATTAAGTGAGAATTTTTCCCATTGCTTTTGCGATTCAGCATTATCCAAATAAAATTGATTATCAGGATTTGCTATCAGTACTGTGCTGAACTTTTGTGTTACTTCCGCAATGAAACTTAATGCAAAACTATCGGTACTATCTACTTCTAGAATTGTAAAAGAACCACTATTATCATTGGTTGATAAATATGAGTTATCTGAAATCTTATAATTCAAATTTTGGCTTTGAATGTAGAGCCTGAATTGAGCGTTAGGGAATTTGCTTTTGATTAAACTATTTGCTTTTGAAGGTTTGGCTATTATCTCATTATATGTTGATTCTTTTTCTATTCTCCAGCCTATCTCTTCGTCCAAGTGGTTAGTAATGATAAACTTTAATTTAATGCCATTAAGTTCTTTAATGTCGAGGTTAACTTGTGGGGTATCAACGGAAGTCCATGTTCTGACTTGGATGGTATATTTATCGTGTTTGTATATCCATCGACAAAAATTTAGCCCCATTTCGAAAGCGGAGGGAACACCCAATAAATATCTCTGGTTATCAATTTCAACAAATACTCTTTGTCCTGTATGTGTGGTTAGGTTAAATTGACTAGAGGTGACCGATAGAAATATGTTGAAGTTTGTATTCCCTTGGGTTAAATGAGAATTAAATACTCCGTAGGCAAATGATGTGGTTGAAACAATGCTTTCGTTGGGGGAGAAACCAGTGTTTGCTTGCATAATATGTCCATGCGGCCTATCGACCAGCATTTCCTTTTCTTTTAAGACAACATGGTTGTTTTTATCATAGAAAAAAGAAATGATGTTTTGGTTCATGGTTTCGATATGCCGTTTTTCACCCTTAAAAAAGGCATCAATTTCATCATTATTTAAACTGTTAACAGGAAATAGCGGTGAAGTATTGAAAATGTTCAATTGGGGCGAAAAACTACTTATAATTGATGACAGATTTCCATTATCAAATTCATTGAATATTTCTGATAATAGGGACAAATCTTCGGGGTTTGTTGCCGTTGGGTGGTTCTGTAGATAATGCCCTATGAAGATAATGGAATGCTCTTGGTTCGTCTCTAATTTGAATGGTTTTGCTTGTAATGCAACTATGGACGATTCACCAGCATATTCGCCACCCAAATTTTTACTATTTAGTGCTTCGGGGATGCCAGTAACCCTAAAACTGTTTCCGAAGAATTGCATTCCATCGGTACAAGCAGAGTTGGCGTGATTTTTACAGGCAAGCATTAACCAAGGATTCCCGGTTGGACCTTTCATGTTTTGTCGGCAGCAAACTACTTTTCCAAAGGTTTTATCATCTAAAATAAGCCTTTCGGTATATTGACTAACGTAGTACTCATTTACATTATTTTCTGCTGCAGGTTTTAATCCAACGTCCTGAAGGTACACCAAATCGAATTCTGATTGTTTTTCAGAATTGTTTTTAATATCGATTTTCCACTGCCAACTATAGCTCTTTTCTGATAACGTTAAAGTGCACAAATAGCCAACATCCATCCATGTTCCCTCAGCTTTAATGGCATTGTTATGTATTTGGTATTTACTTGAACTTTCGGGTCCCCATAGAGGAATAAAATCAATAGAATTATTTGTTATTCTACGTAGATAAATATTGCAAAGAGGCTTGGCGTAAACTGAAACATCGCGTAGCCCAATTCTTATGGAATCGGCAACAATATTTTTAATATTTCCGTTTGCAAGTATTTCTACAGTAAGTCCCAGTGAATTATTAATCTTCATTAGTTATTGAGGTTGATGTTGACAATGATTTCGTGTTGATGCTTATGCTTGTAATTAATTACCAATCGGTCATTTTTTTTGCTGATAGTTGCTGGTTGGCCGTCAATATTTATATTGGCAATAGAATTAATTGCAGAGCCCTCTAGCACTATTTCACCCATAAGGTCTCGATTTCCATTTGCGGCTATGCTAATTGATTTTTCAGTTCTTTGGATGTCCAGAATGTCCGATGTGCAGTGAAGTATCTTGATGCCATCACAGATTTCTTTACAAATAGGCGATAAAACAGCATAACGTGATGGCCAAGTAGTTTCGTTTTCTAGATATGGAATGTTAATATCTTCCTTTGTTTCAGGATGTGTATAGGTTATATTTCCAAGTTGCTCCTGATTGTAGTAGTTGCCTATGAAAAGGATAGCGGAGGAATCATCAGTAAAACGTTCGCGCACGGTTATAGTGTTTGTGCTCGATTTTGCCATTTGAAGTTTAGCAGAACTAGTTTGAAGTAACGATTTGTAAACATCCAAATGACTTTCGGTATCGAAGCCAACCCACGTTCCAATATGGTAAACTATTCCTTTTCCAACATTTTTTGAGAAACCACAAATTGACCCACGAATTGTACGTGCAATAACTTGCGTTTCGTTTAAATCGTTGTTGCTGTATATCATTTGAGGGTTGGCGCATTTTATATCATTCGAGTCGAAAATATCGATTAATGGGGAATCGATAGTCTCGGTTCCACTTGGCGCGATAGATAAATAGTTTCTGATAATTGCGCATGGTTGCTGATTCATATCCCTGTCTGGTAAATTTGGGTATATTACAGCGTTGCCACCATTCTCAATATAGTCAACAACGGTTTGTTGGTCAGTGGCATTCATCTCGTCGGTACTGAAAAGCCAAACCTGTTTGTATTTGCTTAATTCATTACCATTGGATTTTGTTAAATCCACCATATCGTAATCGATATTCAAGATTTGAAGTGCTTTTAGAAGACCATCGAAGTATGCTGGGCGACGTATAGTGGAGTAATTAAATTTTATATCACTATTTCCTTCCTCGGGACGTTCCAACTCTGTGGCGTAGTATGGAGGATAAAAAAGTACGCAAACCTCAGCCTTTCGTTCCGAGTTAACAATAATATCCTCGCTATTCTTAATTACTTTGTTCATCCTTTGGAGCAGCGTAAATGCGCTGGTCCTTTCGCCATCAATGTTTAGAGGAGTAAACCAGTAGAATGTTTTCCCAGAATAACCTTTTTTATTTGGATTTTTGCCTTGCGAGAACATATAGTAATTCCAACCTACCAGTCCATTTGCAATGCTTGCTTTGTAGAATAGTTCCATTTCGCAGTTGTTGGTTACAACGTGAAACTCGCGTGAGCCACTTTGGAATTCAGCAGCAAATAGTGGCTTGTTTTTTTGAACAGCTTTAGTAATATCGTTTATAATCCTATCGTCGTGCATATTTTTGTACGACTGATACTCAGGAATGTGATCTACTCCGAAAAGAATATCGCTTTTTTCTGCAAATAGTTCATCGTACATTGTAATGTTTACAGGGAATTCGTAGCCGCTTCCGTAAATCCAGCCCGGAAGGTTATGATACATTGGTACCGTAACCCCTTTACTTCGGGCTAGTTTATAGAGTCCTAGTAAATAATCTGCGTAGTATTTGCGCCAAAAGCAGTGCCAGTCATAATCGCGGCTTCTGTCACCTTTTGAGGTATATGCTTGTTTTCCATCGGGTGGAAGTTGTATCTCCGTAAACTTTTGATAAGATGTTCCCCATGCGGAGTTTACATTTCCGATGTTTATGTATTTTGACTCTATAAACTCTACAAACCTACGGTGTACTTCTTCGTTATAATCGGCCTGATGGGCTAACCACGAAAATACACCGATTTCGTTGCATAGCTGCATCATTATAATTGGGCCACCAGCTGCAATTTCATTCTGACTAATAATAGGCATTACCTGATTGTACCATTCAGCAACTTTGCCCTGGTATGCTTTGAAAAATAGGCTAATACCATCGCTATAAACGGATTGACCCTTGCTGTTGTGCATTCGAATATCGGGTTCGTGTTGGTTTAAGAACCAGTCGGGAAGTCCAGCACCTCGGTATTCGGCCAGAATGAAAGGACCTGGTTTAACTATGCACATCAAACCATACTCCTTGCACTTATTAATCCAGCCAATTAGGTTGCGTTCGGGCAATGTTTTCCCAGTAAAGTCAAATAAGCCTTCTTTTGGCTCATGCCAAGCCCATGGAACATAGGAGCTAACGCAGGTTAATCCAGCATCTTTTGCTGCTTTCAGATGTTTATCCCAAAGATTATGGTTTATTCTGAAGTAGTGAATTTCTCCAGAATTCAAAAAAACTTTTTTATCGTTTAGATAAAAGTTACTATTCTTAACTGTAAATGTCATTTTTTCTCCGTTTAAATAAATTCCATACACTAAAATGATTATGCGGTAATTTGTTCGCTATTGCGATCTTTCAACAGTTGCTTTATCTCAATTGATCTTTTTTCTGTTAGTGAATACCTGTAAATGAAAATTAATGAAATAATACTAAGTAGAATGGGAAGTCCAATTTCAATAATTCGCATTAATAGTAGGGTATAAGGTGGCTGTTCCGTAAGTTTAGGTAGTTGAGTTTTTACTGAATCAGTCTTTAAGTTGAGTTCTTCTAGCGAAGAAGAGTTCATGCTTAAAATAATGTTGTTGATGTTACTCATTTCTTGGGAAATTGATTCGTAATGTACTTTGTTCTGTTTGGCCTCCTTTAGCCTTGATTCAAAGTGGTTTAAAAGATCCAAGGAGTACATTTTTGCTTTTTCAATTTTTATCACTAAAGCAGTTTCAGAAAGTTTGGTCATTAAAGAATCGGTTAGTTCTGCGTTTGATTTTTTCCCCTGTAATAGTTCTATTCCTGAGTTTAGTTCAATAATTACATTGTTTACTACATTTGAGATAGTTCTTATTTGCTCGTCAGGTACAAGTAAACTTCTCTCGCTTTCTTTTTTTTCTATCTCTTTATTTAAGAATTTACGATAATCATTCGCTTCTTTAAGCGACTCATTCATTTGCTTTTTAATATCAGGCAGCAAAGCGTAATCCTTACCCTTGGAGTTGTTTTGTTTGTTCCAAAATTGACTTTGATTCTGTAATTCGTTTATGCTACCTTGAACGTGATCAACCTTAATAACCTGAGTCTCATTAAACATCGTTAGAACTATAAGAGCGCCGGAAACAAAGCTGGCAAATGCAGTTCCGAGCTTTATGAACCACCAAAAGATAGAGTAAAAACTGCCCTCGGAGCGATACCCAACTTTAAGTTCATTCTCGTCACATATATCGCCAACCATCGATGAGCCAAGTGTAAAGAAGAAAAGCATGCCAGCCGATAAAAGAACGGTGGGGATTATAATTAGATATGGATGATTAGGGTTATAGCATAGTATTTTCGAAAACTGCGCCAAGGCCATCAGTACAATAGCTATAATTAGAGTGTTTCTTTTGCCAAGTTTAGGGCTAATCCAGTTTAACGGAAAAACTGCTAAAACTCCGGTTATTGCCCAAATAGTTCCGTTAATTCCAAGCAATGTTGCTCCTGCTGCTTTATCGCCTCCAAATACATAGAAAATAGGTATGTAGGAGCCCAGTAGTTGTACGAAATTGAAGCCCATTGCAAGAGTAAAAATTGAAAGGGTTAGATAAATGAAGTTCCTGTTTGTACCAACCAACTTCATATCCTTCCAAAAATTGGTTTTTTCGTGCTTAGATGCTTTGGCAAAGCCTGGCTCTCTTAATCTAAAAAACCACCATAGAGAGAGCGGAACTAAGATTGCCGCAATCATTATTGAAACGTAACGCATGCCATCGGCTTCGTTTCCTCCCATGCCCTTAAATACCTCCATGTTTGCCAATTTAAAGAGCCAAGGTGTACTCATTGCGAAAATGTTGCCAAAGAAACTTTTTGCGCTGAAAAGTCGTGTACGGGCATGGTAATCGGTAGTTAATTCGATACCGAGAGCGCCATGTGATATTTCAAAGATGTTTACTGCAGTGAAAAACAGCAGTAGTGCAACTAGAATATATACAAGTTGAAAGGCTTGAAACCCCGATTCGCTTGGAAACCATGCTTGAACCATTTCGCCTTTTGGGATCCACCACATTATAACAAAAAAGAACGCGGTCAGCAATCCTCCGAGTAAAAGGTATGGCCGCCGGCGTCCCCAGCGTGTTCTTGTGTTATCTGAAATATGACCAATTATAGGATCCGAAAATGCATCCCATAGTCGAGGTATAATAAGAATAAGACCTAGCCAAAATGCACTTAAGCCAAGGCTTATATTACCCATTAAACCCACCAGTATACCAGCAATATTAAAAAGAGCAATAGGGATAATTCCTCCAGTTCCATATGCTGCAAGTACTGATAATGGTAATCGTTCTTTATTCGCTGTTTTTTCCTGATTTATGTTATCCATTTTTCGATTATTAGTAAGTTATTACCACCTTTGCTGGAACTGATTTTACTGTGATTTCCTTATTTGTGAAAAGTTCGGAGTTTTCTCCGTTTATTTTAACCATTGATGGTAGTTTATTCCCGTTAAAGTTTTTAATCTTTATTCCGTTTTCAGGCAGTTGCAAATTTCCGTAAATGGAAAACGTATAGCTATTGTCGTTTTTTTGAATTGAATACGAGATTTCGCCATAGTAAGTGGGTAGATTTTCTACGGACATTCCATTTTCTGAATTAATCCAATCTGGGTAAAGTGCAGCACCAAGAACAAGGGATTTATCTTCTTCATCCTCGTATACAAACATTGTTCTAATAGCATTAATAAAATCGCTACCAACCCATGTGTGAGGCATATCTCCAATGAATTTTGGTGTACGGTAATTGTTCCAAACAACCTCAGCCCAATGATACCAACCCTGTGGGCGTTGATTATTTAGAAAATAGTCGATTAATTCATGTGCTTTTTCAGGTTCATTGAGCATAATAAACGACCCAATAATTCTATTTTCGTAAGGCGTGTAATTTTCCCACTCCAACTTCCCATCTCTTCTGTTTCTGAAAAATTCGTAGTATTTATCGAAGGTGTTGTAGATTTCAGGTTTTGGCAAATTTGCAAACTCGTTACAAGGAGTAAGCGATATGGTTGTGGAAGTTGCATCAAAATCGCCCAGTTCGGCACATCCTGGAATATAGTTGATGTTGTGGTTTTTCATTGCCAAACGTATGGAGTTGTAAAGGTTTTGGCTAAAGGTTTCGCGTAGGTTGTTAATGCGTTCGAATTCCTTATTTTCTCCTAAAATTCGCTGAATTTCTGCTGCATCTTTAAGTCCTTTTACTGTGAAAAAGTTATCCCAGTAGGAGTGCATTGGTTTTGCAGAATAACCCTCGTGACTAATAGATTCGGGTACCAAACCATACAATGATCGTATGCTATCGTTGCCATTCTTGTAGTAGTCGGTGGACCGTTGGGCAATTAGCGATTCTATATAGTCAACAACCTTTAGTATTTGCCTATTTTTATCTCGTAAAAATGCAGTATCCTTTGTGAAGTTGAAGTATTCTCTAATGAGATAGATGTATTCGCCGTGACTATCGTTTTCTGGCACAGGGTCTGGCCCTCTGAAATCGACTACGCAAGGAACCTTGCCATCCTCAAAAAGGTAAAGGCTATACCAATCAATAAACTCCTTTACCTCTTTTACTATTCCCGATTTTATAAGTGCAGACGATGTTAATGCTCCATCGCGAATCCAACTTCTATCGTAGGAGCGTGAACCGGGCTGAATGCCAGTCTTGTCGCGGTTAATTAAAATGTACGCGAGGTTTGCACGGTATGCTTTTATGATTCTGTTTGCTGATTCAGGAAGGTTGAATTTAACGTAGTTGATCTCATTTTTCCAGAAGTTTGCCGAGGTGCTAAATCCTGTTGCAATTTCTTCAGTTTCTTTGGCGCTTAATGTGTTTGAATGGCTATAAAATGGGATAGCTAGCAATATCTGCGTTTTGCTATTAGGATTGAGGTGCAGATTGTATTGAACTATTCCATTGGCAAGTCCAACAGGATCGAATGCTTGCTTGCTGTGGGTAAGACTGTTATTTCTTATAAAATCAACTAAGTTTCCTTCATCTAGCGTAGTTGCGGTGAATGAATCATAATTTTGTTGAGAATATATAATCTTGTTGTCTACCTCTATGGTATTTTGATCTATTTTCTTAATCTTGGTTATTTTGCCAACACCGCCCATCGTATTCAAAAATTGGTAGTACGGATTTACCTGATATGGTCGAATTAGTAGATAGAGTTTGATATCCTTTGGTGTTGCCGATTGGTTTTCGAAAGTGTAGCGTACTAACAGTTTAGAGTTGATGTTTGCTTCGCCGGTGGCAGTTATATCTGTTGTGAATTTTACATTGTTACATTGCCAGCTAACGTTAGGTATTACCGATGCTTGATTTAGATTGTCTATACCTTCGAGCGACTGGGTTGCATTAACATTACTCCAGTTAAAAAGCGTATCGTTTAATTTAATCATGGGCTCAATGGAAAAAGCAGCCTTTTCTACTTCAACCATTCCATCTTCGTTAATGAGCGCTTCTTTTGCATCTTTGTTTAACCCAGTGATTGTCCAAAACGATGCTTGCTTCGAAAAGTACCGGGGATAGTCACCTTTTCCCGATTTATCTGCGATGTAAGAAATAAAGTCGTTTTTGGTAAGGGAACTATTAATGTCTAAGAATTTTATTTCGGAAATTCCAGATCTGTTATTTAGTTGAATTTTTACAAATCGGCATTCTGCTTCGGGAAGACGAATATAACTTTTATCTGACTTATTGTTTGTTACAGAGTATGCTTTTTCCCAGTTTTTGCCATTTTCGGAAAGGGAAATTTCGAAGGATGTAGGTATGAACTCTTTTCTCCAATGTATTTCCAAACCGCCAAACTCACGTTGGGTTTTAAAATCGACGATGATATTGTTCTCCTTGGAGTTTTTCCCTAGCCAATATGTGTCATCGATGTTATCCAAGATAAGTTCAGGTGTATGATTTCCGCTGCATGATGATGCATTTATGCTGGGAGTAGGGTAGATGTTGGTTTCTGGAGGTAACGGTCTAAATTCAAGACTGTCGAGCCAAATCGTGCCTTTGCCTCCAAAAAATGAAGAAACAGTAAACTCAATTCTACTTATATGGTTTAAATTGTGGTTTGAGGTTGGTCCCCATGCAAACGAAATATGCCTTTTTTTGATGCGTATTTTTTTCCAATCGTTAGGGAAGGTGTAATTCCTGTTGTTTTCCCACCATACGTTATTTCCTGTGCTATCGATGAATTTTATTTCGAAATTGTTTTCAGGTGATTGTCCTTTTATGTAGAATGTAAATTCGTAGTTATCGGGCAAATCAATCGAAATGAATTTCTGAATACCTCCGTAACCAGTACCTTTGGTAAAATCGTAATCGAACCGAAGCGATTTGCTTTTTATGCCTTTATCTACAGAGAGGTTAACGTTAACACCATCGGATTTAATGAAGTTCCACTTGTCTTTGCTTTCAAAATTATCGAGTAATTGAGTTTGTGCTTTACCTATAAAGGAGATTAGCAACGCACTCAACAGTAATAGCAATGACTTGTTTGCCATTTTTACTTTGTGAAGATATGTTGTAATCGAAAAATATTGGTGTGAAAAAGAAATCATAGATTCTAATTATTATTAAGGTTGAAACTTTTTGTTATTCGGCAGAGTCGAGCCAGCCTCCTTTAAATCCTGCTTTTTTAAGCCCAGTTACAATATATTTGTTCTTTTTCATCAAGTCCCAGATTAGTTCGGTTTGGTAATTTTCCAGTTGAATCAAAATTGGGCCTTGGTCAATGCCTAAGTAATCCTGATCGAACCAACCATTAGGCGTTTTGGGTGATATATAAGTTGGATTGAAAGCATCCTTAAAACCATACTCGCCGTAAACATTTTCGCCATAAGTATTTTTCATCGCACTAAGTGCACTAATGCATTCTGCAGGTGCAAAAGGAATAGAACCACCAGCTGCGGTTGGTGCTATAGTTCCATCATCCTCAATATATCTAACAGATGCACCTCTTGCTCGGTACGAGAAGAACTGTACTTTTTTATTGTTTATAGTTATTGCGGTATCGGCAGGGCCATCGCATGCGGTAAGTCCCCAAATTGAATCGGAGTAGGCGTTGAAATTTTGTGGGTTTTCTATGCAGTAGTTTCTGTTGGCTAAAACAGCTCTGCGGGAATTTTCGAAGTAGTCGATTCCTTTTGTTTTCATGAAATCATCTTGAATTCCTCTAAAATCGATATACATGTGTGAGTACTGATGTCCAAATAGCGGTTCAAAATTTATATATTTATAACCATAGAAATTTTTCCAGATATACGTACTACACCATGCATCCCAAGTATTGTCGGGTATAGGATGTGTTGGTGATGCTAGTCCTAGTATATATAGCATTATAGCTTCGGAGTAGCCACTGTACTTTGCGTTAATGAAACCGCTTTCGGGATGCCATCCCATGGTCATTACCTCGTTGCCATTCATTGCCCAATCCCATTCTACTCTTTTGTAGAGAAAGTCTGCTATTTCTCTTATTTCTTGCTCCTGTTCATTATCTGCATCAAAAAAGGTTTGACATGCCAATATGCCAGCAATCAGCCAACCTGTATCGATTGTCGATAATTCAACGTTCTGGTATCGTATACCTTGATTGTATGTGAGAAAATGATAGTAAAATCCTTTATAGCCTGTTATTCCTGAAATTTCAGATCCTTGCTTCGAATTTTTAAGCCACTTCAATGTTTCGAGAACCCTTTTAGTGCCCTCTTCTCGTGTAATATAGTTGTTGTTAATGCCCACTATGTAGGTAGTTAGCCCAAATCCCGTAGCAGCAACGCTTGTAAAGTTTTCGGCTGGATATCTGTCGGGAGTTTGCCACGTGATTGTGTCCGCTAAATTCCAAAAGAATTTAAAGGTTCTATACTTTAAATTCTTTTGGAATTCTTTATCAATATTTGAGGTTTCCTTTGTTGTTCTGTCATTCCCATTATTACAACCCATAAAAAGGAATACCCCAATTACTAAAATTGAAATGATTTTTGTTGTTGATCTCATTGTAGTTCAAATTTTTTTTCGATTAAATCGCGTGAATCTCCTCCAACAAAAACAGTGAATTCTCCTGGTTCGTAGTGGTAAATCATATCTTTATTGTAGAATTTTAAGTCGTTGGCTGTTAATGTGAAGGATACCGATGCTTGCGCTCCTTTTTTTAGGTAAACCTTTTTAAAAGCTTTGAGTTCTTTTACCGGCCGCGTTACGCTGGCCACCATGTCTCTGACGTACAGTTGACAGGTTTCCTCACCATCGAAATTTCCTGTATTCTTTAGCGTAAAAGTTATCCTGAGTGTGTCGGTACTTGTAATGGACTGCTCATCGAGAACTAAATCTGTGTAACTAAATGATGTGTAGCTTAGGCCATACCCAAAAGGATACAGAGGCTCGTTGGATACATCAAGGTATTTACTCGTGTATGGATCGTTTGCATCAAACGGACGGCCTGTGTTTTTGTGGTTATAGAAAATTGGTATTTGCCCAACATTTCTTGGAAAACTCATTACCAATTTTCCAGATGGATTATATTCACCCATTAAGACATCTGCGATGGCATCGCCGCATCTGGTGCCTAGTTGTCCTGTAAATATGATTGATGGAATGTTGCTTTGAAGCCATTCTAGTATCAATGGGCGACCTGCCATAACAATGGCTGCAATTGGTTTTCCCGTTTTGGCGAGTTCTTTTAACAGATCGAGTTGAACTCCTGGTATATCGATGTTCGATCGGCTTGCAGCTTCTCCGCTGAGCGCATTGTTTTCGCCAATAACGCATATTACGATATCAGATTTTTGTGCGGATTGAATGGCTTTGCTGAAGCCGCTCTTGTTGTTCCCGGTGAACGGGGCTCCTTGGGTGTATTCAATTTTTGTATTTGGTAATTTCTCCGATAAACTTTCGACGATAGTTTTAACATTTGACGTATCGCCTTTGCCGTGCCATGAGCCTAGCATGTTGATCCGGCTATTGCATAAAGGTCCAATAAGCGCAATGCTTTTTACGTTTTTATTAAAAGGAAGTATTTTACAGTTATTGTAATTCTCGTTTTTGAGTAGTACTATGGATCTTTTTGCTTCTAATAGTGAGAAATCCATAATTTCATCTGATTGGGTTATTTCGTTTTGCCTTTTATTATCGATATATAAAAAGGGGTTATCGAACAAACCTAGAAGATATTTGGCTCTTAAAATTCTACGGACAGCATTGTTTACGAGTTCTTCGTCAATTTGATGATCCGTAACCAATTTCTTTAAATATTTTGCATAGCAACCGCTTTGCATGTCCATATCCAATCCTGCATTTATGGCAAGTTCAGTTGCTTGCTGATCACCCTTCGCAACACCATGTGCTGTAAGTTCGCTAACCGATTGCCAGTCCGATACAACAAAGCCTTTAAAATTCCATTCGTTTTTGAGAATTTGGGTTAAAAGGTATTTGTTTGCAGTGCATGGCACTGCATCTAACTCATTAAAGGAACTCATTACGGATATAGCACCCGCATCTACAGCAGCCTTAAATGGAGGTAGATATATTTCCTTGAGTGTTCTATCCGAGATATCAACTGTGTTATAGTCTCTGCCGCCATAGGGAACTCCATACGCAGCGAAATGCTTTACACATGCAGCAATAGTAGAAGGATTGTTTAAATTTTTGCCTTGATAACCTTGAACTTTTGCTTTGGCTATTAGTGAGGCTAAGAATGGATCTTCGCCAGATCCTTCGGAAACTCTTCCCCAGCGGGGATCTCGAGTAATATCAACCATTGGGTTGAATGTCCAGTTTAGTCCCCAAGCGCTTGCTTCTTTAGCGGCTAAGCTAGCACTCTTTTTAATTAGTTCAGGATTCCATGTGCAGGCTTCGGCAAAGGGAATTGGAAAAATTGTTTTAAAGCCATGAATTATATCGTACCCAAAAATTAAAGGAATGCGTAATCGGGTATTGGTTACTGCCATTTGTTGCAGTTTATAAGCATTTTCGGTGCCGAGTACATTAAAAACGCCACCAACTCTACCGTTGGATATTTCGTTCTCGCAAAAAGTAGTTTTCTGTGGACCTGTGGGGTTAATGTCGCTTGCATACAAAGTAAGTTGACCAATCTTCTCATCCAATGTCATGAGCGATAAAAGGGAATCAACCTTTCGATCAATCTCATTATCATATTCTCCATGCTTTGAGGTGCAAGAGCACATAGTTATGGCTATAAACGCGAGAATTACAAGTAACCAATCTCGTTTTTTCATTGTAATACAGATTGCTTAGTTATTGACAAAACTTAGTTTAGCCATAGCTTGTTGAACCTCGGGTGCCGACATAAATAAACTCCAACATAATCCAGTTCTGTAATTTTCAATCATTATAATTATTGGTCCCTGATCTATGGCTAAGTATGAATTTCCCCACCAGTTCGCCGAAGCGTTAAATGCATCGTAAAAACCGTAATTTCCCCAAGTTTTATCGCCTAATTTATAGTATAAGAAACGTGCTGCTTTCATTGATTCTTCAGGAGTGTAGGGCATAGATGAAAGTGCTGCAGTTGGCGAAATTACGCCAATATCACGGGTGGGCTCATGAACTCCATATCCTGTATTATCGTCCGATGCCGTAAGACCCCAGCAATCCTCACTGTATAGTGGGTATCTTTTAGGGTTATTTATGCAGTATTGCCTGTTGATAAGCGAGTGATTCACATTTTGCTGCCAGTAGTTGGCATAGTTGTCGCTTAAATTTTGGGGATTTAATCCCAAAAATGAATAGTGGGCAAAAAATAGTGGTCCTCCATAATCGTAACCAACCGGTAATGTAAACCCATAAAATGCTTTTCCGTTGACAATTCCACCATTCTTTGCCCATCCATTGTGATAAACCGATGCGTTAATAGGATAGCTTGTAGATGTTGCCGCCATGATATATGTTATTAATGCTTCGTTGTAGCCACTAATTTGCATGTTCATAACCCAATCGTACGTGGGCGACCAATGCCAGTAAAGGACATCGTTTCCATCTTTAGTGTACCAATCCCATTCTATTTCGGCTAATAGTTGATTAATATCGTTGATAATTGCTGCTTCTTCAGCAATGCTTGTATTTAGATACTGTCTAACAGTAATTAATGCCTGTGCCATGTAGGAGGTCTCCACTAAATCGCCTCCATTATCGTTAGTACTAAAAGGAATAATTGCGCCTGTGTTACCATTGTGCCAGTGTCCCCATGCACCGTGAAATCTATCGGCGTTTTTAAGGAAGTTTACAATGCTAGTTATTCGTGCAATGCCTTCGCTTCTTGATATAAAACCTCGTTCAATTCCAATGGGAATTGTCATTAATCCAAAGCCGCTACCTCCAATTGTAACTACATCGCCCGATGAATTTCGTTCTCTGCTCATTCCGCTTGTAGGATGCCCAAAATCCCAAAAATATTTGAAAGTTTGATGCTGTATTAGGGTTAGTAGTTCATCATCCGAAATTTGTGGAAATTTATCAGTTGAATCGAGCATGGTAATAAATTTGGCGGAGTAACCATTGGTGATTGTTCCCCCAAGATTTGGACCTGTATCGATGATAAATCGATATGAGTATAGCGATTTTAGTGTTGTTTTAGGCGATAAGGAAATAATTTTAGAATCGGAAGAAAAACTATAGTTATATGCAGTGTCGATGTTTCCCGTGAAGTAAAAAAATTCTTTGTTAAAATGCGTACTGTCTGTCTTTTTGTTGAAGTAGATATTGATTTCTACGTTGTTATAATTGATGTTGTATATTGTATTTGAGGTTGATTTAATATTATTTACAGTGATGGAGTCTACAAGAATATCGCCAACGTCAAAACCGTCGGAATCGTTGTTTGAGCATCCGAAGAAGATGAAGGATAGTATAAGTAGGCTGTATATTTTCATCAAAATATATTTGTTTTTTGGAAAAAGGTGAGGGATATAGCTCCCTCACCAAATTTGTATAGAATTTATTCAGTAACGTCAATTTGAGTTACTTCAGCATCGTAAAGTGCTTTTACCTCTGTTGCTGTTAATGCTCTATCATAGATGCGCAATTCATCTATTAAACCTTTGTAAGGAGATGCCCATGCATCATCTTGCAATGCAGTGCCAGCAAGACGGTCGCACCATGCGCCGATAGCAAATTTTTGAGGATCGTTAAACTTCAAATCGCCAAGAGGTAAATCCTCTCCATCACGCTGCCAACGATTAACACCTGTGTAGTCTGTGCCATCAAAAGCAGTAACGTGTACTCCGTTTACATAGGCATGGAAGGCTGATGTTGTATTGTCGTAGGTACAGATAATGTGTCTCCATTGCGATGCAGTTACATCAACAAACCATCCACTTCCGCGTTGACCTTTCCATGATTCAGCATCATCTTTCCAGAAGTAGTTGTCCATTTCTGCATAGTTACGAGCCTGTTCTGTTTCACCTTCAGGCCAATTTCTGTGCTGCAATAAGAAGAGGTTTCCCCAGATCCAATCGCCCTTACCGTCTAACTGGAAAACCATTTGTTCTGGAGCATCGGTAGTTGCAATTGTGTTAGGAATTTGCTTTAACCATACCGAAAAACTGAATGCTTTGAGTGTTTTTAACTTGCTGTCAGTTGGTAAGGTGTAAAGTAAACCCGAAGTTTTGTCTGTTGCGCCTTGAAATGCTTTTCCGCGTCGACCAGTAACAAAGGTTGCTGTTGTTGTGGTAGCATTACTTGGAGCCATTGCGCTGATATTATCAGTACCATTGTCTTCGAATGGGAAATATGCAATCAAGTTAGTACTAGCAATAGTACTAGGATCTACTTTCCCATTGTTGTCGTTGTTGTCATCATCATCGCTGCATGCTGTTAGCATAAAGCCTCCCATTAGCATTGCGCTAAAAAGTAATGCGCCAATAATTCGAGATTTGTTTTTCATAGTGATTAGATTTTAGTTAAACATTAGATTGAATTAATACACTAGTATCCATTATTTTGAGTTAAGTTTGGATTCAATTGCATTTGAGCCGATGGAATTGGGTAATGTTCGTGTTTTCCAACAACAAATCCTTTACTTTGAAGTGCTGTTGCTGCCTGGTTTGTGCGAATAAGGTCGAAGAATCGATCTTCCTCTAAGGCAAGTTCTGCTCTACGTTCATCCCAAATATCCCGAATTGTTGCTCCTGAGATATTGTCTAATCCAGCACGGAATCTTACTTTGTTAATAGCATCATCGGCCGATAATCCACAAGTTGTAGGAGCCGTTGCTCCATTAACCAATGCTTCGGCATACATTAATAGAATGTCAGAATACCTTATTACGCGGATATCCTGATCGAATCCGTATCCGTTGTAATTCCATCCATTGCTGTTAGACGGGGTATAAACCTTTCCATTGTAAACTGGGTTTGTGCAACCTGTTTTAATGCTATCGCCTTCTGGTGTAATTGTTCCTCGGTAGAGTAGGGTTGTGGCTGGTCGTATAACCTCTCCTCTGGATGTATAAAAATCAATCAGATTTTGACTTGGAGTGCAAAAACCCCATCCTTGAAGATTTGCTGGGGTATTTCCTCTTGGACCCTGAACGTAGGCATATTCTAAGTACGTCTGTTCTCCGGACGATTGCCCGAGTGTAGAACTTTGAATTTCGAAGAGCGATTCTTTGGTATTTTCTCCATCTAGGCTGAATACCTCTCTAAAATCATCCAATAGTCCATATTTCCCAGAAGCAATGATCTTATCGGTTAATGAGGCAACGGAGTCCCATTCTGCTTGGTAGAGGTGAACTTTTGCTTTTATTGCCATTGCTGTGTACTTATTAATGCGCCCAGCCCATTCGCTTGAGTAACTTGTGGGTAATACGGCAATGGCTTCCTCCAAATCGTTCTCAATAAAATCGTATAGTTCGGCAGTGCTCGATTGGTGAACACTGGATAATTCCTCGGATGTTAGCACTGTGTCAATAATGGGAACTCGTCCGAAAAGACGTGTAAGATTGAAATACGCGTAAGCCCTAATTGTTTTTGCTTCGCCTTGGCATTGATGTGCGTATTCTTTATCCTCGCTATTGAGAAGAGCATCCTCAAAAAGAGGCATTTGGTGTATGGCGTAATTTGCACTACTAACAATATCGAAATTTCCGCTCCATAAATTGTTTATTAAACCGTTTGTCGAAGTATAGGTTAAATTATCGAGTTCGAGCATGGTTGGATTATCGGAAGGAGCACTCCCTTTGTCTGCATTGTCCGATGCGATTTCAAATGCACCGATGTATGGGAATACATGGGCATTCCAACTTCTCAGACTTGCATATGCCGCACTTACCGAAAGGAAGATGTTCTCAGATTTGGTGTAATCTATTCCTGTTGTGGGTAGCGTTGCTTCTTGTCGAATGTCGAGGAAATCCTCGCAGTTGGTAAGGACAAGAACCATTACTAACGATATAATTGCTGTGATTTTTTTCATGGCTTCTTGGATTTTCAATTAAAAGATCATTTTTAAACCAAGCGAATAGATTGCTTGCATTGGATAAACCGTATTGTCAACTCCGCTACTTATTGGAGAGCCTCCAATTTCAGGAGTAAATCCGTTGTAAGTAAAGAATGTGAAGGGATTTTGAGCCGTTGCGTAAATTCTTAGTTTTGGAATGAAGCGAATCTTCTCAATGGTATATCCCAGCTGAATATTCTGAATTCTTACATAGAAACCATTTTCTACAAAGAAATCGTTGGCTTGCTGTGTATATGAGTAGTTATAAGCTTCGGCCGAAGGGTATTTGTTCGATTTATTGGAAGTAGTCCATCTGTTTTCGTAAAAATCTGCATCGTAGTTTCCATCTGTAAATACATCCCTGTTCATGCGTTTTGCATTAAGAATTTTATTGCCGACCTGACTTGTGATTGATATGCTGAAGTCGAAGTTTTTGTAGTTCATTCCAACATCAATTCCGGCAATTAGCCAAGGAGTAGGACTGCCTAGGTACACTTTATCTTTATCGTTAATTACCTTGTCGCCATTCTGATCTTTATACTTAAAGAACCCTTTGTCTTTAATAGTCTGGCTTACAGGGTCGAGTAATGCTTCGCTTTCGCTTTTGTAAACCCCAGCAATCTCATATCCATAAAATGATCCAATTGGATGCCCAACCGTCGTTCGGGTGGAATAGTTTCCTCTAATTAGCCCACTTGGAATATATTCTCGTCCCTCAAGTTTTAAAACCTCGTTGTGAATAGTGGTTGCATTAAAGTTAATGTGATAATCGCAGTTGTTGGCTATTTTATCTTTCCAGCTTACCGATAGTTCAATACCGGTATTTAATACATTCCCGTTATTTCCAAGAAGTTCTGCAACACCACCTCCGGTTGCAATTGGTGCATAGAATACCACATTGTGGGTAACCCTACGGTAATAGTCCAGCTCTCCTGACAGTTTATTGTTTTTAAGTGTAAAGTCAACACCTAAGTCAAATTCCGTAACAGTTTCCCATTTTAAGTAGTTTTGTAGAACAGTTTGTGCACCAACTCCATCAACCAGTATGTCGCCAAAAATAGCCGAACTGCCTGCTCCGGTTTGTCCTAAAATCACCGCGGAGTTAGTTGGAACATTATCGTTACCTAGCATTCCCCAGCTGGCTCTTAGTTTTAAATTGGTAAATATGTTATTTATTTTTTCGAAGTTTTCCTGAGTGATATTCCATCCTAAACCTACCGATGGGAAGTAGCCCCATTTTTCCTGATACTTAGAGCTGCCATCGGCTCGGAATGTAAAGGTTGCTAGATATTTATCTTTGTAATTGTAAGTACCCCGAGTAAAGAATGAAAGACCGTTGTATCGCGATGCACCATCCCATGCAAATCTGTTTAGGTATGAGCCGTTAACAAGATATAGTGATTGTGAATCGAAATTGGGAACGTTTAATGCCGATCCAGATAGAGTTTCCTCTTTTTCAACTCTGGTCGATTGTCCTAATAGTATGCTATAACTACTATTGCCCGTTGTATTTTTAAAGGTTAGAAGATTATCAGAAATGAGTTTTGATGACGTGCCAGATGTTTTACTAAGTGTGGAACTTTTAACTCCTTGTGATCCCCCCACATAGAATTCGGGAGTATAGTCTCTGGAGTTCCAGTTATTAACATCCTGATTGTATGAGGTCTTAAATGTTAATTTATCCTTTATAATCTCGAATTCGGCATATAGACTGATTACCTGTTTTCGCCCTTTTTCGTAGTTATTATTATAGTATGCTGTAGCAACTGGATTTCCGTATTGATTTCCAAATCCATACTGTTGTGGCGATCCAAATTTGATAGGGTAAGCATCGGTATTATTATCGTCGTAAACAGGATAAACCGGAGGATTCACGTATGCACTAAAGAATGCATCGTCATCGGGCGAATACTTATCGTAGTTTGAGAAAATTGCATTAACTCCGATTTTTAGGTAATTGTTTACTTTTTGATCGAATCGGGCTCTCAGGTTGTAGCGCTGGTAATAATTCTTTGCATCCATTATTCCATTCTGGAAAAGGTAATTACCTCCAATTGAGTACGATGATTTTTCTGACGATCCCGAAATATCTATATTATGATTTGTCATTGTAGCCGATCGTACAATATGTTGATACCAATCGGTACTTGTTGGGTAGTTATTTGCATCAAGTGGAGTATAACCAGCAATATTTGCATTGGCTTCATTCATAAGCGTTACATACTGATTTTTGTTGGCCATTTTCATTATATTGACTGGAACCTGAACTCCGACGTAACTTTCGTAACTAATAATGGGTTCTCCCGATTTTCCTTTTTTAGTAGTAATCAGTATTACTCCGTTTGCTGCACGAACACCATAAATAGCCGATGCAGAAGCGTCTTTTAGAACAGTTAGATCTTCAATATCACTGGAATTTAGGAAGTCAATGTTATCAACGAAAACGCCATCAACAACATAAAGCGGCTTGGCATAATCGCCGATAGATCCAACACCCCTAATTTTTACAGTAGCGCTGCTTCCAGGCGCTCCGCTATTGATGATTTGCACCCCGGTAACCTTGCCCTGTAATGCATTCATTGGGTTCGATGCTATTTGCTTTGACAAATCGCTTCCTTTTACAGTGACAATAGGTGCTGTTAAGTCCTTTGTTTTTTGGGTGCCATAGCCAACGACAACCACTTCCTGAATATCTGTTGATTTTACCTGTAGAACAATATCCAGTACTGTTTGATTTGTAATTTCAATTTCCTGATCGATGTATCCAAGGAAAGAAATTACCAGAATTTTGTCGTTTTGATTAACTTCAATTACGAAATTTCCGTTGTAATCTGTCATGGCACCACGAGTGGTCCCTTTTACAATTATGTTTACACCTGGCAAACTCTCTCCGGTATCGGAGGCTTTTACTGTTCCTTTTATCATTTGTTGCCCTAGACTAACAAACGAAAGGGTACAGAAAAGAGTGATTGTGAATAAATATCGAAGCATTTTTTTCATATGGAGACTTATTCATGGTTTTGGTTAGTATTTAGATTCGTATTTGATTCTTTGTTGCCTTCTTTCACCTTATTAAAATTTGTTTTAACATAAAGTGTTCTTGTAAGTTCTTTATTGGCAGTAGTTGTGAGGGTGTTTTCAGAATGTTTGTTTTGAACATTAGGAATACTAATGATCTTGTGAAATGGGAGAAATTCTTCTGGTGAGTACTTAACGAGTATATTCTGTGTCAACCCTTGTTTTTGGTTGCACCAATTTTTTGTAGGTAATAATGATTTTGTGAGACTCTCCATTTTAATGACTCTAAAAAAAGTTCAATAAAATTAGTTCTGGGAACTATTGAAGTCCATAAAAAACCATCATCAAAAACACCTCAGGTTAAAAAATGTTAAACGAGGGAGCTGCTTTTTACTACATCATTTCAAAATAACCTTCAGTTTAAGATAAATATAATCAATTATTTAAATAATTGCAAGGGGGCGCTTTTTTATATTATTTTTTATTAATTTAAAACGTTTGTGAGGGAGTAGTTTTGCGGGAAATTTGAAGAAAGTGTTTCTGATGTTTTTTTTCTTTTATTTAAATGATCAATTGGTTGCAAATAATTTAAGGTGATTCCTTAAAATTTTAGGATAAAATTGGTAAGGCTTTCTTCGGATGGGAGGTTCAATCGTTTGCGCAACCGATATCTTCGCTCTTCAACCCCGCGAACAGTAATGTTTATTAATGGCGCAATTTCCTTGGAAGATAGATTCATTCGTAAATAAGCGCACAGTCTCAAATCGCTTGAGGTTAGGGTAGGGTAGGCGTCTTTTAGGCGTTTGAAGAAGTTTTGGTGTGCCTGGTCGAATAGTTTTTCGAAAATTTCCCAGTCGTGCTCATTATCGAGGTTTTGGTTGATTAGATTGTTCAGTTTATCGAAATACTTGTTGGGTATCCTGTAGCCCAACTCATTTTTCATGTTGATAAGTTCGGTGCTAAGTTCCATTAAAAGTTCGTTCTTTTTGACAATTGACATGGTGCTCAGGGCTAGCTGAGAATTCCTATTTTGGATGTCGGCTTGCAAATTATCGTTTTGGAGTTTGATAATTGTTTTTTCAACTTCTTCGCGTTCCTTCTGCAACTGTTCCTCCTCTAACTTGCGCATTTGTTCAAAGTGTTTCACAAGCCGAATGCGGTTTATTTTCCACGATAGAAAGCCTATTGAGACAATAATCAAGACATAAAATGCGTAAGCCATTGTTGACTGGTAGTATGGTGGTTTTATTTCGAACTGAATTTCGGATGGTTTGGTAACAATCCCCTTTGAGTTTAGGGTTCTAACTTTAAACTTGTAGTTTCCTTTGGGTAAACGGCTGTAAGAGGCTGTGGTACTCGATTGCCATTCGCTCCAGTCCCTATCTATTCCCTCAAGTTTGAATTGAAAGTAACGTTTGGTTCCTAGCGCTTCGTTAGATGTATATGAGAATGTTACGTTGTTTTGGTTGAACGGAATGGCAATGTCTGTATCGACCCAATTGCTTAGCTCATTGTGGTTACCATTGTCCTTCCATGTTTGTACAGATGTAATTGACGGTGGAGTATTAATTTCGAGCAGGCGGTTTAGCTGAAATATGTTTAGGATAGCAAAACCGTTATCTAAGCATACTAACTCTAAACTGTCGTTAAGGCTTGTGATATTTTCGTAATTTTCAACAAGGTTGAAGTTGTACATTTCGGGAATAATTCTGTAAAGAAGCATTGCTTTTCCGAAACGAATTTCGAATAGTCCCCACTCTTTGTCCTTAATAAACCAGTATCTGGAGTTTGGAAGTTCAACAATGGCGTGGGATGTCTCAAAACCATCGAGTTGGACATTTAGCTTTTCGTAGGCTACGAACTTTTCTGTCAAATCATCCCACCTTAAAAATCCATTCCTCGATGGAATTACTATTCTACTATCTATTTTATATACCCTGTTGGTTCTAAAGGTTAATCCTTGCTTTTCGCCAATTGGCTCTTGTTTAATAATCGATTTCAATTCTTTGCTGGGCTGTAAGCGCGATACTCCTTCGATGGAGTGTCCAACCCATATATTTTCTTGGAAATCTACCTCTAGTAAACGCGAAGGCGATGAAAAACCCTCGATTAGATGGCTTTGCTTTAATCTGCCATCTGTGGATTTGTAGATTACCAGCTGGCTATAAGTGTTTTGTATATAGCAAACCTGCTCAGCACTAAGTTTTGTGAGGTTGTATCCTCCGCTTACCGATCCAACTTTTTTCAGTTGCAAATTGTCGAGCAAATATGTTCCATTGTTCAATCCGCAGTATACTTTTTTGTCAATTTCCTTGATGAACCAAACCTGACCCTGTGAGTTGGGGATCAACTTTTTGTTTTTGAAGTGATTATCGGAGCCAAGGTCATAGTAATATATTCCTTGATTTGATCCAATGTATAGTCGATTATCGTTTATAATTCCAGAGTACACCGATTCGGAGTTTGTTTTGTCGATATATATATCGAAAGGGGTGTTAAACGAAATGTAGCTAATACCTCTATCCAGTCCTAGCCAAATATTTCCTAGTTTATCAGAATCGATGGATAGCACCGTATTGTTTTGAATGTACTTAGAGTCGATATGGTTAATCAATTTTCCATTTTTGCTCAACACAAAAACTCCATTTAGTATCGATCCCAAAAAATATTGGTTGTTTACTTCTATCCCGTTATTAATATTGCTGGAAATTAACTCTTTATCTATTTCTGTTTTCCATGGCTTAAATGTTACACCATCGTATATAAACAGTCCTTTGTTATTTGTACCAAAAAGAATACTGCCATTTTCGTGTTGAAGGGCAACTTTAACCTCTGTATTACTGAATATCTCGCTATTGGGAATATGTTGTAGTTTATTGTCAACTATTCTGAATAGACCACCATTTATCTCCTGAACGAATAATTGATTACTTGTGCTTAATAGGAATAAAACTGGAAAAGAAAGTTCGATAGATTCTACGCTTTTTCCATCGAATTTGTAGATTGATCCAAAACTCTGAAAGTAAATGTTGCCATTTTGTTTGACAATTCTCCAGAATTCCTGATTTGAAATAGATTTACCAATATTTTCGGAAAGAGAATGGTATTCAGTCAACTCATTGTTTTCTATTTCCCAATAGCCGAATTCCTCGAAAGAACCAACGTATAGTCTGGTGCTGTCGTAAAGCACCGAGCGCATAATGGTTTTATTGGGGATATTTATTAGTTGCCAATTAGCACCGTTAAAGCGGAGAATTCCGTTGTTGTTTGCCACGTAGAGAATACGATTACTTCCAATGCTTATATTCCAGTTCTGGTTGCCAGCCTGGTATTCCGATTTGTTATAGTTGGTTACATGAAAAGTTGGCTGACCAATAGCCAATTTTGTAATACCTATTAATATAAAGGTTGCTATATAATAAAAAGATGCTCTAGTCATATTGTGTACAGAATAGAGCAAATTTAATACTAAAATTGATTATTCGGCAATTACACCCGATCCAATAAGTTCATCGCCATTGTACCATGCGGCAAACTGACCGGCTGTTATACCTCGTTGCGCTTCGTTAAATACGATATATATTCCTTCATCTTTGCAGTATAATGTTGCTTTCTGAAGTGGTTGTCGGTAACGAATGCGAACCATTAATTCAATGTGTTGTCCTATGGATAATTTTAAATCGGGGCGTACCCAGTGAATCTCGTTGGAGTTAATGAATAGCGCTTTACGGTAAAGACCTGGATGATTTTGTCCCATTCCAACGTAAACAATGTTCTCGGCAATATCGGTTGAAATAACGAACAGAGGTTCTGCTTTCCCTCCTACATTAAGTCCCTTTCGCTGACCTATTGTGTAGAACTGTGCTCCCTGATGTTCTCCAACCCTTATTCCTTTATTCTTGTTGTAAAGAATTGGCTTCGATAGGTTTTCAAGGTCAGTATAATCGTATTTTGTTAGGGAACTATAGTATTCTACAGGAATTTCAACAATACTTCCTTGGGCTGATTTCAGTTTTTGTTGAAGAAATACGGGCAAATCAACCTTTCCAACAAAGCATATTCCTTGAGAATCTTTTCTTTCAGCTGTTGCAAGGCTCAATTCTGCTGCAATTTTTCGAACCTCTGGTTTTTGAAGATGCCCAATGGGGAATAGGGCGTTTGCCAGTTGATTTTGGTTTAGCTGGCATAGAAAGTAACTCTGATCCTTGTTTCCATCGAGCCCTGCAAGCAGTTGATAGTAAGTATGTCCATCAATGTTAACTTTAGCCTTACGGCAGTAATGACCGGTAGCCACATACTTTGCACCTAATTTTAGTGAAGCATCCATAAAAGCGTCGAACTTTATTTCTCTGTTACAAAGTACATCTGGATTTGGAGTTCTGCCCTTGGAGTACTCATCGAACATGTAATCGACAACACGTTTGCGATACTGTTCACTTAAATCAACAAATTCAAATGGAATTTTAAGTTTTCGGGCAACCATTTCTGCAAAGTTCATATCGTCATCGAATGGGCAATCTCCTTTTAACACGCCGGTTGTATCATGCCAGTTTTTCATAAACATTCCGATGACTTCGTAACCTTGTTGTTTTAGTATGTAAGCAGCAACGCTCGAATCAACACCTCCCGATAAACCTACAACTACTCTTTCCATTTCGAATTATTTTTCAGGTTGCAAAGGTACCAATTTCTGAAATGGTTTGTTATTTAGTGATAAAAATGGTTTGTACGTTTGAAAATATTAAGCCAATTGTATCTATTCTTGTTTACCTTTACAAGCAAATTATGAGAATAACTCGAAAATATTTACTTTCAGTTTTACTGCTATTGTTTTTTTTAACCCCAATAGTAGCTAAGTTTTGTGATGGATTATTGCATCACCACGATCATTTTCATTGCGATTCCTACTGCGAAGATCAATTTCATACCTATCATGAGAAGTGTCCAATCTTAAACTATGAACTTAGCCTTTTATCGGATAGACTTCTGGTAATCAACTACGAAAAGTCCGAGTTATGCGTTGAGAATCATTTTACGATAAACTATAGGGTTTATTCTGCCGAACCATTATTACTGTTTTACCTCAGGGCCCCTCCGCAATATATCTCTATCTAAAAATGCAAGTTCAATTTAGCTGTATCCTTTTTCAAGTAAACACATTGAATAGGAAATGATGTGCTGAGCGAAAGAAATTTTTCTTTATGAGAAAGTTTCTTTTCGTTCGGTTTATTTTTCTCCATTTGATTTAGTATGGAGGAAATACACTCCATATTGATTTTGCTTCACTATAAATTTTTTGTTGCAACAGGCTATTTCATATTGATTTCATGTGTAATGAATTTAATATGAGGTGTGGATGCGATACATGTCTTATTTCATTAAATTATTAAAATATGAATCATAAACATCTATTAACAATAATTCTACTCTTTATTTCAGCAATTTCGAATGCCCAGAACTCAATATTTGGGACAGTGGTAGATGAGAATGTAAAACCATTAGTTGGAGCATCTGTGTATATTCCTGATTATAATAAGGGAACGGTTACCGATAAAAACGGAAAATATAAAATATCAGGAATTCCTAATGGAAAAGTTAATGCCAGCTATTCATTTATAGGCTATACAAATGTAATAGAGATAATTGATTTTGAAGGAAATTCCATAGAGAAAAACATTAAATTAGTTCAATCGCCAATCCAAACTGAAGCGATTGTAGTTTCAAGTGGTTATCGATCTTCGCAGCATCAGAATGCAGTCAAAATTGATGTTTTAAAGTTGATGGAGCAGCAAGAAATTGTCACACCTAACTTTGCAAAAGCGTTGACCTCAATTCCTGGGGTTGATATGATAAGTAAGGGCAATGGCGTTACAAAACCCGTAATTCGTGGTTTATCGATGAACGATATATTGATATTGAACAACGGAGTACGGTTCGAGAATTACCAGTACTCCAATCATCATCCATTAGGAATTGATGAGTTTGGAGTTGAAACAGTTGAGGTGATTAAAGGTCCGGCCTCGTTGTTGTACGGTGCCGATGCAATTGGTGGCGTTATTAATTTTATAAAAGAGCAGCCTGCTCCGGTTGGAAGAATTTTGGGTGATTACAATTTTCAGTATCACACAAACTCCTATGGAGTAGTGAATGACGTTGGTTTTAAGGGAACTACCGATAAATTTTTTGGAGGGCTTCGGTTTGGGCAGAAGAGCCATGCCGATTATTTGCAGGGTGGTGGCGATTTTGTCCCAAACTCTCGGTTTAACGAGTACTCACTCAAAACCAATTTTGGATTTGTTGGGCATAATTCTACAGTGAAGTTCAATTACGATTACAATAGTCAGAATTTGGGATTGGTAGAAG
Source organism: Tenuifilaceae bacterium CYCD (assembly GCA_036322835.1). NCBI lineage: Bacteria > Pseudomonadati > Bacteroidota > Bacteroidia > Bacteroidales > Tenuifilaceae > Tenuifilaceae bacterium CYCD. The sequence continues at coordinate 2,898,088 of AP027304.1, forward strand.
AGGAGGCTGTGGAATCGATATTAAAAAGAGGCCGACAAAATGATATTTTCTATCAAAGGCTAAATAGCCATTTGTTTGCATCGGAAGCCAAAATATTTCTTGGGAAAAGCAGAGTTGAACTAAATGCTTCGTATCAGAATACAGAGTTAACCCATTTTGGCGGAAAGGATGAGTACGAACTTCAGATGTATCTAGGAACTTTAATATACGATGCGAAGTTTTTTGTCCCAGCTATTAGCAATACCGATTTTATATTGGGGTTTCAGGGGCTAAATCAGAAGAATCAGAATATCAATGGACGGGAAACTATTTTGCTACCCAATGCAAATTCAAATAGTTATTCTGGATTTTTATTTGCACAGAGAGCGTTTATTGAAAAGATAAAAGTTCAAGCAGGAGTGAGGTTTGATTACAAATCAATCAGTTCAGAATCAGTAGGAATTGAGTCAAATTTTGATTATCGTCCTATGTTATCGAAAGACTATAGTAGTTTCTCTGGATCAATAGGAGGTACATATAGACTTACTCCAGATTTGCTATTTCGGATAAATGGAGCAACTGCTTTTCGGAATCCTAATTTGGCAGAACTAACTTCCAACGGACCGCACGAGGAGCGTTATGAATTGGGGAATGCATCTCTTGTTCCGGAAAAGTCGTTTGAGTTGGATTTTAGTTTGCACTATCATACCAATAATATTTTGTTTGATATTGCGGCCTTTCGTAATTGGATTAACGACTACATTTTTATAGCACCGACAGGATCAACATCTGCCGAAGGATTGGGCATTTATCAGTATACTCAGAAAAACTCGGTTCTTTATGGAGGAGAGGTTGGCGTGCAGGTTCATCCACGAGGAGTCGATGGCTTTCATATAAGTTCGTCATATTCTTTTGTGGTTGGCAAGCAATGCAACGGCGACTATTTGCCTTTTATACCTGCTCAGAGGATAAATCTTGATTTATTTTTTGAGAGGTCTCATGCGTTGTTTTTTGATGATGCTTTTATTTCTGTTCAGCCCAACTATACTTTTTCTCAGAATCATATAGCATTCGAAGAGTCGAAAACCGATGGTTATGGGTTGATAGATATCTCGTTGGGAGGAAGCATTAGGGTTAAAACTATAAATGTTCAACTGGTTATTGGGGTAAATAATCTATTCGATAAGAAGTATATAGATCATTTATCAACATTGAAAGAGGTGGAGTTCTATAATCCAGGCAGAAATATCTCATTTACAATGAAAGTTCCTTTCGAAGTATAGAAACATATGGGGAGTCACTTGGCTCCCCGTATGAATTTTATAAGAGTATTACTTATTGTTTTTTCTTCGAATATATGTAAAAGCCTAGTGCTGAAATCAGAATAAAGGAAATTATTATATAAATCCACCAGTTTGAGACTTTTTCATCACCTGTTTCAATTAAACTATTGTGTAATTCAAACTTTTGGTTGTCAGGTAAGGTTAGATACTTGTCAATGGTTGAATGGGCTAGAATTCGCAATAATTCTGAAAGATGTATTTGATATCCCTTAGGATTATTTCTTTTGAAATTCAGTATTAATTCTTCAATGCTGTGGGTTTCTGGATTATTAACAAGAATTTCGGCTAGTAGTTGGCTGAGTTCAGGCGATGCTGCATTGATTAGTTCGTTGTACAGATGGAAAAAAGCATTATGCGAAATATTGGAAATATTTCTTGACCGCTTTTTATCGGAGATTAAGTCCGAGTTGTTTAACCTATCGGCAAGGGCGGCTAGTGATAGCGTAATAGCATCCTTTTCTTCGAATGTTTCAAATGCTTGGGAGAATTCTATAACCTTTTCGTTTAGTTGATCCTTTGTGAATTGCCATTCATCCTTTAAAATTCGGGCAAGAATAGACTGAGAATTTGCTGGAGCTAGAATCAGTAATATTTCAGCAAGACTGTTATCGGTATTGCCTGTTGATTCATAGTTTATTGCAAATCCAGAGTTGTTTTGAGTGTCAGACGTGTTTTTGTCTTTTAATATAGTCGACAGATTGTTTGTGTCGCTGAATTGCTTAAGTAAGTTGATTCTATCCTGAATTGGACTAGTTGTCGATGTGTCTATTTCATTAGTTTCAGTCTTCTGAGCGATAATGAAATCTTCAGCTCTTGTTTGCTCCGTTTTAACTGCAATTTTTTCGACGGCCTTAACTTTTTCTTTTATATCAAAACCTTTACCCTCAAAGAATAGTTTGTATCGCTTTTGTGGGTCAATTTTAATAGGTATATCGGAATTCGATATATCCATGTAGGCTATACCATCTTTGTTTAATGTGTCCACTACAATTTTTTTGTAACCATTGTTGGATATCCTATCGGCAAAAGATGTGGTGGAAATTATGTTTTTCATGAACTTGGGAATGAAAAGTTCCACTTCGCAGATATCCTGATCGCCAAAACCATCAGAATCAAACACAGCCATGAGGCCTTTTGATCCATTGCCAATGGGTTGGTAGAAAAGGTTGTCGTCTGTTGTGTTAATGGGGTAGCCCATGTTTATGGGAGTGGACCATTCCCCATTTGAGTTAATTTGGGAAAGAAATATGTCGTAGCCTCCAGTGTTATTATGTCCTTCGGAGCTAAAATATAGCATAGTGCCATCATTGGAAACGAAAGGTGTATTTTCGTTAAAGTCAGTGTTAATTGTCGCCCCTAAATTTCTGGGAGATCCCCAATCGTTTCCCGAAGAACGTTCGCTTACATATATATCCAAATCGCCATAACCGCCCTTACGATTGCTTGTGAAATATAGGTATTTCCCATCGGAGCTAACGCAGGCATGAGTTTCGTAATATTCGGAGTTAATGTTTTTGTTTAGTTTGATCATGGGGCACCACTTACCATTTTTTAGTTTCGAAACGTAAATATTGCCATCGTGATTATCATCCTTGAACAGGTAAAGCTCATTGCCATCGTATGATAGAGAAAGGGTTGAACAGTTACCATCAACTTGTAAATCCAACGTTATATTTTTGGGAGTACTCCATTCTCCGTTGCTGCCAAGGGTTGATACGAAAACTGCTTGGTAAAACTTTCGTTTGGTTGTGAATGCCAGCGTTTTTCCATCTCCCGATATTATGGGGTTATAATTTGCAAACCTGTCGTTTATGTTTTCTCCGAGGTTGACTTGCAGGTAATTTATTGGTGTTTTTTGAACAGTAATAGAATTTTTTGCAGAGTTTATTTGGTGAGTTAAGTATTCAATGTTCCATTGTCCTTTACTTTTTGTTAAATCAGTGAACCGTTTGTATTCTGCCAGTGCATTATCAATTTGATTATTTACAAAGTACGCATTGCCCAGATAGAATATGGCATCAATAGGAGCTTTAGTTTCAAATATTGATTCTTCGTTATAGCTTTTGGTGGTATTAGATACCGCTTTTTTTAGAAAGGCGATGGATTTATCTTTACTGCCTGGAATATTCAGGTAGCAAAATCCTATTCTGTAATTAAGATTCGAGTTCTCGGGTTGATGTTTGTATACTTGTAAATACAAGGCGAGGGCTTCTTCATAGTCTTCAAAGTAAAAGTAAGAGTTTGCATCCTTATAGGTTTCCTCCAATTCCTTTTTAGTTTGAGCAAACAACTCAATTGTTCCCAAACAGATAAAAAGAATCGGTAGATACTTTAATAATTTCATTGCAAAAACAAACTTTTAATTATTAGAAAAATCAATTTTAACATAGTAAATATCCTCTTCTCCGTTGTCGTTGGGTTTTGATAAATATCCTTGATCACCATCTCCCTCAGGGAATAGGAATGTGTCATCATCGGTTGTGTTAAGGGGATATCCTAGGTTCGTGGGTAAGTCCCAACTGCCATTATTTTTACTGGAGTATAGCAAATCATACCCGCCCATTGTTTGATGACCGTTGGAACTAAAAAATAATTTTTGGCTGTTTTCGGTTACAAACGGAGCAATTTCGTCGAAAGGAGTATTTATATTTTTACCTAGATTGATAGGATTGGCCCATTCTCCTGTAATTGTTTTTATCGACATATATATGTCGAAACCTCCAAATCCACCTTCTCTATTACTGCTAAAGTAAAGTGTATCGCCATTTGCTGATAATGAACCGAAATTCTCCCAACTTTTTGAGTTAATTTCTTTGGGGAACTTGGTTATTGGGTTCCACTTGTTTTTGGTTTTATCGTAAGTGCTATAGTAAAGGTTTGCAGCTTCGTTGTCGTTACGAGATAAGATAAGAATTGATCCGTTGGATGATATGCCAACCGTATGTATATCGCCATCGGCATATAGTTGAGCATTTAAATTAAGCGGATTACTCCAAAAATCAGTATCCCGTTGGCTAATTAAAATTGCGTTATAGAATCTTTGTACCGATGTGTAAATAAGCACATTGCCAGTGCTGTCGGTTAGTGGGTTTATTTCGGGAAATCTTGTACGAATATTTCTACCAACGGACTGGATACTATGATTTCTAGGTTTAGAAATCATCTCTTGAGCAAATGTAATGGATTCAATTTCCTTATCAACAATTCTTAGTTCATGGGTATCCTCTTTTTTAAGCAAATTTTTATAGGTGGTAAACTCCTGCATGGCTTTGTCAAAATCTCCACTGATTCTTAATGCCCTTCCAAAGTATAGAAGGATTTCGCGGGGGGCTTTTGTTTCTGTAAAATACCCTTCCTTATAATCGTTGGTGATATTTTTTGCGGCTTTTTCGAAATAACTTATCGATTTTTCTTTTTCATTGGGAATATTCAAGTAACATAGACCAATTCTATACGCAAGATTATTGTTTTCGGGGAATGCTTTGTAAATTTCTTGATATAATGGTAGGGCATCACGGTACTCTTCGTATAGAAGGTAATATTCTGCATCAACAAAAACCCTCTTGAAATAGGCGTTTTTTTGGCCAGAAACCGTATTTATTATAAAAACTAATACAAATATTGGGAGTAGTCTAGTCCTCATTAAGTTTTCACTTTTCAACTTTTGAATGGTTACTCCAATAAAAAAAAATGATACACCCTTCAATTACTTGAATCTTAAAACAAAGTAAATAAATAAAAGATTGATTTGAAAATTTTTCTATTAAATTATTACATCTACATAACTGTAGATTTGTGTCTTTCCAAACCTATAATCGTAGTATATACGAACTTAAATGAATTATAGTTTCCTGTGTGTGGATTTGTAATGCCAGTATAATCAGCAATTTATTTAATTGTAATTTGTAAGTAGAACAGAATTTGACGAAATAAACAAAAGCGTTTATTAACATCAAATTCTGTTCATCAAATAAGTGTTTTATTATTTGTTTAAATCCTTCGATCAAAACTCTCTAAAGTGTCTCGAAACGTTTTTAGAAAGTTTCCAGCAAGGGCACCGTCGACTATTCGATGGTCGTAGGATAGGGATATTATGCACATTTGGCGGATTCCGATAACATCGCCCGATGGTGTTTCAATTACAACAGGACGCTTTTTGATGGCTCCGATTGCTAGTATGGCAACTTGCGGTTGGTTGATGATTGGCGTTCCTGTTAAAGTATCGAACATCCCTAGATTGGTAATTGTGAATGTGCCACCCTGTATCTCATCGGGTTTCAATTTGTTTTCACGTGCTCTGGTTGCAATATCATTTATACCTTTTGCAAGTCCCGATAAATTTAACCTATCCGCATTTTTAATAACAGGAACAATTAGGTTTCCATTGGGTAATGCGGTTGCAATGGATAGATTAATATCTTTCTTAAGTATTATTTTGTCACCATCAACAGAAGAGTTAATTAGAGGAAGTTTTTTTATGGTTTGTACTGTTGCTTCTGCAAATAGGTGTGTAAGTGTAAGTTTTTCACCTTCTGATTTTTGAAAATTATCCTTATTTCTATTGCGCCATTCAACCATATTGGTGACATCAACCTCAATGAACGAAGTTACGTGTGCTGATGTTTGCTTTGACATTACCATGTGCTCAGCAATCAATTTACGCATTCTATCCATTGGGATAATCTCATGGCGAGTTCCTGTTTCTGATGGTTGTGTTTGGCTGCTTTGAACAGTTTCAAGGGCTTTAAACTCTATTTCGCTGATTTTGCTATCCCGTTTTTGTATGTATGAAATAATGTCGTCTTTATTTATTCGGCCATTTAAGCCCGAACCTGTTATTTGTTTTAGTTCCGATGATGAAATGCCTTCCTCCTTGATAATCTTACGAACCAACGGCGATAATCCTGTAAAAGATTCTTCGTTGGATACATGGTTTGAGACTTCATTTTTTTTAGATAAGTCAATTGTCGGTTCTATTCTTGTTGGCGTAACATCAACGTTACTATCTGCAGAACTTACTCCTGCTTCAACGGTTAGAATAAGAATTGGCTGTCCAACCTGAGGCGTGTCGCCCTCGTTGAATAGACGTTCTTTAACAGTCCCGGCGCTATTCGATGGAATTTCAGAGTCGACTTTGTCGGTGGCAATTTCCACAACGGGTTGATCTATCTCAACTTTATCGCCAATCTTAACTAGCCAACGGGTAATTCGTGCGTCGGTGATTCCTTCGCCCATTGGTGGAAGTATAATTTTAATTTCCTTAGCCATATCGTTAATTTTTATTTTACCATTTATGCTGTCAACTAAATCAGTTGAAAGTTCAACGTAGTAACACTAAAATATCAAAAATGTTGATGATGGCTTTACAAAACTAAGCAGCTATGATAGCGAATCAACGATGGTTAAATTATTTGAGGATATTCTCGAGCAAAACTTTAATATCTAGGCTAATGTTATAGTTTCGAGCGTAGTAAAGGTTCTTGTCAATATTGTCAGCGCTATTTTTAGCTTTTGATGGTTGATATGGAAAGATGCACGGTTTAATTGTGGGTAGCACGTTGCTGTAATTCTTTTCACCATAGCCAATCCATGTTTTAAAACCCATAAAAACCTTATATGCGTTGATCCAGTTTTTTAGAGGTTTCTTAATGAATGGGAAAAGTAGAGGTGTTCCCAAAATTATTATTGTTGATGATAGTAAATCGAATAGCCTTTTATTACGTTTGCTCGGTTGTGTGCCAATTGCTTTGATGTCTAGGGTGTAAAGTTCTCCTGTTGTTTCAATGGAATTGCTGCCAATGATGAACGAACCTTCGTGAGGTGCAATTTTGTACTCTTTGCCAAGCGAGCTAAGGAATAGCATGCTGGTTACAATGTTTCGCATGGAAATATTCTGGGTGCAAAAAATAATCTCGTCAATGTTGTTAATCCTTACAAATTCTTTCAATCGTTCAATGGAATAGTCACTTTTGACTTCATTTTCAATGGCTGCGAAGTTTCCTGCATAAATGTATTTTATCCCAGAATTACTAAGTATGTCTTGTACCTTTTTTGCATTGCTAGCGCTTCCCACAATGGCAATTTTTTTAGTAAACTTATTATTGATGATTGAACGTGGATTCAACTTTGATAATGCTAATCGGATAATTTGAGTTGAGACCAATGTCCAAATCCCCGTCAAGAGGATAATTGCCCGAGAAAATCGCATTTCGTTGGGTAGTATTGAGTATACTGCAAGTATTAAAACAGTTCCCGATAGTACACCTTTACTCGATGCAAATAATTTTTGGGGTCTGTCGTAAGCCCCATTTATCCAAAGTGAAAAAATCCAGGTTGCAATATAGAATGTAATCAGCAGACTTACATATTCGGTTGGATATATGCCGGAACTTTGAAATCGGATTTGCTCCCAGAACGGAATAATTGTAAAAACCCCGAGTAGAATGATTGCAGCATCAAGAATTGGAAGCCAAAGTGTATTTACGATTCTTTTTGCAATGGAAAGAAATGCTCTGAAGTAAATTGCTATATTGATTAATACTATGAAAGTGCTCGCCTTGTTGGACTTGAAGTGCTTCTTCGCAAAAATTATCATTGCTTTGTAGAAAATAAGCACGTAGTTTAAGCTCCCCTTTTTGGTGCTTTCGCCTTTGTAGTGAATAATTTGGCATTCGGGGTAGTAGTAGTTTTTGTATCCCGCTTTAGTTATTCTGTACGATAGATCAATGTCCTCGCCGTACATGAAGAATTGTTCGTCCAAAAAGCCGGCTGTATTCAATGCTTCTTTTTTGATGAACATAAATGCGCCGGGAAGCACATCTATTTCCTGAGTTAAGTTTTTATCAAGATGTCCTAGGTAGTAGCGAGCAAATATCTTTGATTTAGGGAAAAGTGCTGTTAATCCGAATATTTTAAAAAATGATACCCATGGCGATGGAAACCCGCGTTTCGATTCTGGTAGGTAATTGCCTTTCCCATCAATCATCTTAACGGTTAAGCTCCCTGCGTTTGGTGTGGAACTCATAAATGCAATACATTTCGAAAATGTATCCTCCTGAACAACTGTATCTGGATTTAGTAAAAGAATATACTTTCCTTTGGATTGAACTATTGCCTGATTATTGGCTTTTGAAAAGCCTACGTTTTTGTTGTTCTCAACAAGGATTACTGCTGGGAATTTTTCTTTAACCATTGTGCAGGAATCATCGCTTGACGCATTATCTACTACAAATATTTCAGCATCAATGCCTTTTAACGAGGCGTAAACACTCATTAGGCACTGTTCTAAAAAGTGCTTAACGTTGTAGTTCACTATGATAATCGATAGTTCCATTGCCGATAAAGGTACTAAAAAAACAACTACTGCATTATTGGTCGTATAAAACAAAAGACGCTCCCGATGTGGAGCGTCTTCACTATTTGTGTTTAGTTATGCTATTTCATTAACTTTTTGATTGCATTTGCTAAACGTTTAACACCTTCTTCGTTCATCTCTTTCGACATGTATGAGAAGTTAATTCGGAGTGTGTTTCTTCCTTTACCATCACAGTAGAATACTGTTCCAGGAACAAATGCTACATTTTCTTCGATGGCAACCTTAAATAAATCATCAGCATCCATATATTCGGGAAGAGTAACAAAAAGGAATAGTCCACCTTCGGGCTCGGTCCATTTAATACCTTTAGGCATATATTTATGGAATGCAGCCACCATTATGTCGCGTTTAACTTTGTAGTTGCTGTTTATCTTAGCTAAATTTTTGTCGAAGTATCCCTTTTCAAAATATTTTGCAGTGATCTTTTGTACAAAGGCAGAGGTGCAGAGGTCGGTGCTTTGTTTCGCAACTACAATTTTATCAATAACATCTTCGTGTGCTAATACCCAGCCCAAACGGAAACCCGGAACAAACACTTTAGACATTGTTCCCAAAAGTACTACTTGTCCTGTGCCATCGAGTTCGTACATAGTTTTTTGTGGGGTTCCGCTAAAACGAACATCTCGGTAAGGACTATCTTCAATTATTAGAATATCGTATTTCTGTGCTATGGCGATGATTTCTTTTCTTCTTTCTTCGGGCATGCATATCCCGGTTGGATTTTGGAAATCAGGGATGACGTAGATGAATTTAGGTTTTTCGCCTTTCTGCTTCAATTGAGCCAATGTTTTCTCCAGTAAGTCGGAGCGCATTCCTTTATCATCGAGATCAATACCAACCAACTCTGCTCCATAAACAGCAAAGGCATTAATTCCGCCAAGGTAACTGGGTAAGCCGCAAATAACCTTATCGCCTGGGTTTACAAATATTTTTGGGATTAAATCGAGGGCTTGCTGCGAGGCCGTTGTAATGATCAGATTATCAATTGTAGCATTGATTCCTACGCTACGATATCTTTCAACCAAAATCTCACGTAATTTTTTATCTCCTTCGGTTTCGCCATACTGAAGCGCTTTTGCGCTATCGGTATCAAGTACTTCAACGGTAATATCTTTAAGTTGCTCAACAGGAAAACTTTCAGGCGATGGCAACCCACCTGCAAATGAAATAACCTCGGGGCGTTGCGTTAACTTAAGCATTTCCCTAATAGCCGAGCGCTTCATTCTTTTGGCATCGTTCGATAGAATTTGATCAAGATCGTTTATCATGATTTCTGAAATTACATTAAACTAAAAATAATACTCTGTCAATAAAAACTTTTAAAATGTGATAAATGATAATTAAATATCGCTGCTAAATTATAAAATGTAATTAAAGTGAACAATAAAATTACAAAAAAATAAGGACGAAAAGTGTTTCGTCCTTAACCATATTTTTTAAGAGAGTATTCTACTTACCACCACACTCTGCAATTATCATTTTACAAGCAGTCATGTTACCCATTTTACAGGCCTTATGAAAATCGATACACGCTTTTTGCTTTTCCGATAATTTAAGGTATGTCATGCCCCTGTTGTAATAGGTTAAAGGCGATTCGGGTTCAAGATCAATAGCATTATTATAATCGTTAACCGCGTCGAGATAGTAGGTGAGCTTGAAGTTTACTAACCCTCGGTAGTTGTATATGTTGGGGTTTCTGTTGTCTATTTCAATGGCTTTATTATAATCGTTAAGCGCATTGGTATAATCTTCGAGACGAATTTCTGCCGAAGCTTTATTTAGCAATATCTGTAGAATGATTTTTTGAGGGGGATTTAGGGATAGCGCTTTGGAGAATTCTTCGATTGCTTTATTATGATCACCTTGAAGATTGTAGAGAATTCCTTGACGGAGTATGAATTCGGAATTTTCGGGATAGTTTTTTAGGGTTTCGTCGAGTAATCTTTGTGCTTCCTTGTAGTCCTCGGTTAGCGTGTATGCTTTAATAAGGCCATTCAGGGCAGCCGTGTCGTTGGACTGAATACTATTAGCTTTTGTAAAATCATCGATAGCAGCCTTATAGTTCTTGTCCTTTAATTTTTGGTTGCCAGAAAGAATTAGTTCATCAAAACTCTGAGAATAGGAAAATCCCGAAAGAAGAATAAATGTTAAAAGGTATATAATTCTTTGTCCCATTGCCGTAAGGGTTTTACAATTTCATTATATAATTATATTTTCCGAATACGTTGATTTGCCCTGTTGGTTACAAACTAACATTAATCGTTCATTGTTGATTCGAATTTAATTCTATTTATTAAGGCTCTACCCAGCGTAATTTCATCGGTATACTCCAGTTCATCACCAAAAGCCACTCCTCTGGCTAAGGTTGAGACCGAAACGGGGTATTGCTTTAATTTTTTAAAGATATAAAAATTTGTTGTATCTCCTTCCATGGTCGCTCCTAATGCCATAATTACTTCTTTAATGCTTCCTTCGGAAACTCTAAGTATCAAATTATCAATGGTTAAATCTGTTGGCCCGATGCCTTCCATTGGGCTAATAACGCCGCCAAGCACATGGTACAGGCCATTGAATTGATGTGTATTTTCAATCATCATAACATCCTTGATGCTTTCCACTACGCATATAGTGGATGCATCTCTGTTTGTTGATGCACAAATACTGCAGGTTTCGGTATCTGAGATATTATGGCAAACCTTACAGAATTTAACGTTATGTCTTAGATTATTTATCGATTCCGTGAATTTATCAACATCATTTACCTCCTGCCTTAAAAGGTGTAGAACAAGGCGTAATGCCGATCGCCTACCTATTCCTGGGAGTTTAGAAAATTCCTCAACAGCTGATTCCAACAACTTCGATGGGTAAGTTTGAACGCTCATTTATATATTATCATCGTTTAAGTACTACAAATCTACATGAATTAAATAAAAACACATATTATGTTGCTCTAAAATATTCTCGGTTTATTGGGGCTGATGATATTTTGCATGAGATATGTTTCAACTTCTGTACCAATTCGAAGTTGTGCTAACAAGGATATTTGTTACTAACTAATTTTTTCTTCTTCCTTATTTTTCCTACCATTGTACTCGTAAAAAAGGAATTTAATATGTCACCAACCCTAATTGCTATCATTGTAGTTGCATATTTTTGTTTACTGCTGCTTATTACCTATTTAACATCACGAAATGCAACAAGTCAAACTTTTTATTTGGGAAATAAACGATCCCCTTGGTATGTTGTTGCATTTGGGATGATAGGAGCATCGCTCTCTGGCGTGACCTTCATGTCGGTTCCCGGAGATGTTATGAATAAGCAGTTCACTTACATGATGATGGTGTTTGGGTTTCTTGCTGGATATGCGGTAATAGCAACAGTTCTGATGCCTTTGTACTATAGATTAAACCTAACATCGATATACTCATACCTTGAGGAACGATTTGGAAACTCAACTTACAAAACTGGTGCATCATTTTTCTTACTATCAAGAGTTATTGGGGCATCACTTCGTATGTTTATAGTTGTTAATGTTCTTCAAATTTTTGTTTTCGATGCATGGAATATTCCCTTTTTTGTTACTATAATCATTTTCATTGTATCTATACTGATTTACACTTTTAAGGGCGGAATCCGAACCATAATTTGGACCGATACTCTTCAAACAACCTTTATGCTATTGGCGGTTGTGCTTTCGATTGTTTTTATCTCGAAGGAATTACAGCTATCGTTTGGTGGGCTGATTACGAAAGTTTTTCAGAGTGAATATTCTAAGATGCTAGTTGCCGATTGGAGCAGCAAGCAATTCTTTTTGAAACAGTTTTTTAGTGGAATGTTTATAGCAATAACAATGACAGGCTTGGATCAGGAAATGATGCAAAAGAACCTCAGCTGCCGTTCGCTTAGGGATGCTCAAAAAAATATGTTCTCCTTCAGTTTTGTCCTTGTTTTTGTGAATATGATGTTTTTAGTGCTTGGGGCAATTCTTATTTTCTATGCAAATTCCCGTGGAATTACGGTGGCCAATACCGATGATCTTTTTCCAACAATAGCTATACATCACATGGCTCCCATTGCTGGGATTATTTTCATTGTTGGGCTAATTTCTGCCGCATACCCTAGTGCCGATGGGGCTCTTACATCGTTAACAACATCGTTCTGCATTGATATCTTGGGTTTAAACAAATTCTCCTTTTCCGAGGATAGAAAAATTAAAATTCGTTATGTTGTGCACCTTTCGTTTGCGTTGATTTTAATGCTTAGCATATTTGTAATTCGCAGTATAAACGATGAGGCCATTATTCAAACTTTATATAAGATAGCAGGGTACACGTATGGTCCATTGCTTGGTTTGTATTCCTTTGGGATGTTTACTAAGTGGCAAGTAAAGGATAGGTGGATTCCTCTAGTCGCCATTGTTTCTCCAATTATTTGCTATTTCTTAAGCAAATACTCAATTCAGTTGTTTGGGGGATATCAGATTGGATTTGAGCTCATAATTTTAAATGGAACTTTAACCTTTTTAGGCTTGATGCTATTTAGAGTAAAGAATAGATAGATTAATGATTGTAATAAGTAAAAAGGTTCTCGTTTGAGAACCTTTTTTATTGTGAAATAAAATTTGATTATTTAACACCACGAACTTCACCATTTTTAGCGTGTCCGTATATCTCTTCAAGAATGCTATTGTAGGTTTCGTATATAACCTTTCGTTTAAGTTTTAAGGTTGGCGATAGTTCTCCTGTTTGTGGACTCCACTGTTCTGAAACTAATCGGTAACGTTTAATCTGCTCGTAGTCGCTAAGTTGTTTGTTGAGAGCATTGATTTCCTTTTGGTAGCGGGCAATAACTTCGGGAAGTGTGATTAACTCTTGGTTGTTTTCGAAGTGTATTTTATGTCGGCTGCACCAGTCATGAAGGAAACTAAAGTTTGGCGAAATTAGTGTGCTAACAAATTTTTCGTTTTCGCCTACAATCATACACTGCTCAATGAAAAATGATTCTTTCAACTTGTTTTCGATTAATTGCGGTGCGACGTATTTACCATTTGAAAGTTTGAAGATTTCTTTTTTCCTATCAGTAATGGTTAGGAATTTACCCTCGTGGAGGTATCCAATATCTCCTGTATGGAACCAACCTTCATCATCAATGGCCAGCTTTGTGAGTTCAGGAGCCTTGAAGTATCCTTTCATTAAGCTAGGGCCTTTCATCAGTATTTCACCATCTTCGGCAATCTTAACTTCAACATTTGGTACAATTGGACCAACCGTTCCTATTCTGACATTATCGGGTTCAGCCCCATTATTTACTGCAATTACTGGCGATGTTTCGGTTAAGCCATAGCCTTCATAAACGGGAATTCCTGCGGCCCAGAATACTCTAATTAATCTTGGTTGTAAGGCAGCTCCTCCTGAGATGATAAATTTCAGCTCTCCTCCAAGGCCTTTTTTCCATTTGTTAAATACAAATTTTCTGGCAAAATCTAGTTTTATGTTATAGATGAAATTATTTCCTTTCTCGTTGTACCTATAGCCTAAGTTTACAGCCCAGAAAAATATCTGTTTTTTTATTCCACTTAAATCCTTTCCAATCGAAATGATTTTGTCGTATGTTTTTTCAAGCATTCTTGGTACCGTCATGAACACCTGGGGCTTTACCTCCTTGATGGTTTCCCCAATAGTTGCTAAACTGTCGGAATAGTATATGGATACGCCTCTCGACTGGTAGTAGTAGTTTACCATTCGCTCAAAAACATGGCTAAGCGGTAGAAAGCTAACGGCTTTATCGCCCGTTTGCAGTTTGAATACCTCGCCACAGGCAGAAACGTTCGCTAAAAAGTTTGCATGCGATAGCATAACTCCCTTCGAAACACCTGTTGTCCCTGATGTATATATCATAGACATAATATCATCTGGTTTTATAGCGTTTTTTATACGGAACAGTTCGTCTACATATTCGTGTGCAACGCTTTTGCCCTTCTCTATAATAATATTCCAATTGGGAATATCCTTAAACTCTTGAAAGCAGTATATTCCTATAAAATCGGTAAGGCCTGCTGTTAGCGGAAGTAACTTGTTATAAATGTTTTTATCGCCAGCAAATATCACTTTGACTTCGGAATGGGCTAGAATATATTTATACTCGTCTTGGCTAATCGTTGGATATATTGGAACATGTACCATTCCTGCTTGAGTTGCAGCCATGTCTACAAAATTCCATTCTGGCCTATTTCCCGAGATAGTTGCAACTTTATCGCCAGGCTTTAGCCCCATTGCCATTAATCCATAACTTAAGTTATAGGATATTTGAGAGTACTGTTCAATATTATACTCTTCCCAACTACCATTGTTTTTAATGGCTACTACAGGGCGATTTTCATATAGTTCCCGTCCAGATTCAAGAATGTCAAAAATTCTAGTAATTTCCATTTTGTGATTCAATGAGTTATGATGTTTTCCGATCAGTCTATTTGAATTGTTATAGTTCTATGGGTCGATTTTTTTGAAACGGACAAATATAAAACTTTATTTATGATAATTATCGCTTTTTGCTTGAACGTATGTTTTAGTTCAAGCTTGATGTTAAAAATATTCTCACGTGTGCTTGATGTATTGCTATTTTTAGCAATACATCAAGTTAAATTGATAACAGTAAAAGATCAGTTATGCTATTTCTCAAAATATTCTCCCCAACTTACCAGTTCAAGGTTTTCTACCTTTTTGTTGCTTATGGCAATTAGGAACGCTGCAGCAAGCCTTGCATTGGTTATTAATGGTATGTTGTAATCAACCGCCGCTCGGCGAATTGTGTAATCGTTATCGAGTTCTCTACGCGATAGGTTTTTGGGTACGTTTATCACCATTTCAACTTGTCGGCTTTTTATCAGTTCAACGCTGTTGGGCGAGTCTGCCTCATCGGGCCAAGCAATGGGTATGGCGTTTACGCCATTGTCTTTAAGGAATGCAGCGGTTCCTTTGGTTGCGTATATTGTAAACTCTTGTTGCTGTAGCAAAAGCAATGGTTCTACCAGTGCAATCTTAGACCTTAAAGGACCAGAAGATACCAGTATGCTCTTGCTTGGTATTCTGTAACCCACGGAGAGCATCGCTTTAATCATTGCATCGTCGAAATCGATACCCAAGCATCCAACCTCGCCAGTGGAGGCCATTTCCACACCAAGTATCGGGTCGGCCTTGGATAGTCGGCTGAACGAGAATTGCGATGCTTTAATCCCAACGTGGTCAATCTCAAACATCGATGGAGGAAGGGCGTTTGGCATTCTGCCAAGCATATAACCTGTGGCAGTCTCAATAAAGTTGTAATCGAGCACTTTCGATACGAATGGGAAACTGCGACTTGCTCTAAGGTTGCACTCAATCACCTTTATATCGTTGTTCTTTGCGAGCAGCTGCATATTGAACGGCCCTGTAATTTTGAGTTCGCGGGCTATCTCCTTGGCTATCTTCCTAATTCGGCGGATAGTTTCGAAGTAGAGTTTCTGTGGAGGGAAAACTAGCGTAGCATCGCCAGAGTGTACTCCGGCAAACTCAACGTGTTCCGATATGGCGTCGAACATAACCTCGCCATTGTTGGCCACAGCATCGTACTCAATTTCCTTGGCTCCCTCAATAAACTCGCTAACCACAACTGGATGCGTTTTGGATACGTTGGCAGCAAGTTTAAGGTAATCCCTTAGTTCATCGGCGTTGGATACTACATTCATTGCTGAGCCCGATAGAACGTAGGATGGACGAATAAGTACCGGGTAGCCAACCTCATCAACAAAATGTTCAACCTCCTCGAAGGTTGAAAGTTGCTTCCAGCGTGGCTGGTCAATTTCTAATCTGTCCAACATCTCCGAAAACTTTTGCCTGTCTTCCGCTTTATCAATGGAATCGGGCGAAGTGCCTAGTATTCTAACTCCAACCTGGTGTAGTCGCATTGCTAAGTTGTTGGGAATCTGGCCGCCAACCGAAACTATCACTCCTATGGGTTCTTCCATATCAACAATGTCTAAAACCCGCTCAAACGTTAACTCGTCGAAGTAAAGTCGGTCGCACATATCGTAATCGGTGCTAACTGTTTCGGGGTTGTAGTTTATCATCACCGATTTGTAGCCAAGTTTGCGAATTTCGTTTACTGCACTTACGGTGCACCAGTCGAACTCAACCGAACTGCCTATGCGGTATGCCCCAGAACCAAGCACAATCACTGTTTTATCCTTGCTGTTATGCTTAATATCGTTCTCAATTCCGTGGTAAGTTGCATACAGGTAGGCTGTTTCCGAAGGGTACTCGGCTGCAAGGGTATCAATCTGCTTAATGCAAGGTTGTATTCCAACACTTTTCCGATGGTTCCTTACTTTTATTTGGTATTTCTCAATTTCTTTGGGCTCTGGGTTGAATATTAGTCGGGCAATTTGAAAGTCCGAAAAACCTTTCTTTTTGGCATCGAGCAAAAGCTCGTAATCCATCTCGTCCAAAGATTTTATCGTTTCAATCTGGTTCTTCATCGATATGATATTCTGCATTTTATAGAGGAACCAGATGTCAATTTTGGTCAACTCGTGAATCTTTTCAATTGTCCAACCCTTTTCCATCGCTTCGGCAATTGCAAATATTCGCTGGTCGGTAGGGTGGGTGAGGGCTTCCTCCAAGTTGGGGAAACTCAACTTAGGATTTGCCACCAAACCGTGCATTCCCTGACCAATCATTCTGAGCCCTTTCTGTATGGCCTCCTCGAATGTGCGACCTATTGCCATAACCTCGCCCACGCTTTTCATAGATGAGCCAATTTCGCGGGTAACACCCTGGAACTTGTTTAAATCCCAGCGGGGAATTTTTACAACGATGTAATCGAGTGCAGGTTCAAAGCAGGCAGTTGTGGTTTGCGTTACCGAGTTTTTAAGTTGATGCAGCCCGTAACCCAAGCCCAATTTTGCTGCCACAAAGGCAAGTGGATAGCCAGTGGCTTTTGATGCCAGTGCTGATGAACGCGATAGCCTTGCGTTTACCTCAATAACCCTGTAGTCCTCGCTGTTTGGGTCGAACGCGTACTGAACGTTGCACTCGCCAACAACACCCAAATGGCGGATTATTTTTATTGATAGCGCCCGTAATTTGTGGTACTCGGAGTTAGTTAGTGTTTGCGATGGCGCCACCACAATACTCTCGCCTGTATGGATTCCAAGGGGGTCGAAGTTCTCCATATTACAAACCGTGATGCAGTTATCGAACCTATCGCGCACAACCTCGTACTCAACCTCTTTCCATCCTTTGAGCGACTCCTCCACCAGAATTTGCGTAGCGTATGCAAATGCATTTACAGCAAGAGTTCTCAGCTCGTCCTCATTGGAGCAGAATCCACTCCCTTGTCCGCCCAGTGTGAATGCGGCCCTTATAATTAAAGGAAAACCAATCTTTCTTGCGGCATTTAGTGCTTCGTCAACACTTTCAACAGCAATGCTTTTGGGTGTTTTTACATCAATTTCAAGCAGTTTATTGGCGAATAGTTCTCTATCCTCGGTATTGATAATTGTTTCAACAGGAGTGCCAAGCACCTGGATGTTGTGCTTTGCAAGTATTCCGCTTTTGTAGAGTTGTGTTCCGCAATTCAGCGCGGTTTGCCCGCCAAACGATAGAAAAATACCATCGGGATGTTCCTTCTCAATTACTTTCTCCACAAAGTACGGGGTAACTGGCAGGAAGTAAACCTTATCGGCTATTCCTTTGCTGGTTTGCACGGTAGCAATGTTTGGGTTGATAAGTATTGTGCTTATTCCTTCCTCCTTTAGTGCCTTTAATGCTTGCGAGCCGCTGTAGTCGAATTCGCCTGCCTCGCCAATTTTCAGCGCACCTGAGCCTAGAACTAGGACTTTCTTATATTGGTTTTTCATTATTAGTTAAAGGTTAAAGGTTAAACGTTAAAAGATTTATTATCATTCTATCTTCTAAATTCTAGTTTCTGACTTTTCTATCATTCCAATAAACTCGTCAAACAAAAACTCAGTGTCGTTGGGTCCGCCCGATGCCTCTGGGTGAAACTGCGCTGCGAATATTGGCTTGGTTTTATGTTTAATACCTTCGCAGGTGCCATCGTTGGCATTCTCGAAGAGAATTTCCCAATCGTTGGGTAGGGTAGAGGTGTCAACCGCAAATCCGTGATTTTGCGATGTAATAAAGCATCGGTTTGTGCCTTTTAGTATTACAGGCTGGTTGTGGCTTCGGTGTCCGTAAGGTAGTTTGTAGGTGTTGGCTCCCGATGCCAGTACAAGCAGTTGGTTTCCCAAGCATATGCCCATTATGGGTTTGTCAATTGCCATTGCTTTTTTTAGGTGATTGATTGTTTCGATGTTCATTTTTGGGTCGCCGGGGCCGTTGGAGATAAAGAGCCCGTCGTAATCTTCGTTTGTAAAGTCGTAGTTGTATGGAACTCGAACTATAGTTGTATCCCTATTCAGAAGACACCTTATTATATTGTTTTTTACTCCACAATCCACCAGGACAATTTTGTGCTTACCGTTTCCGTAGGTGATTTTCTGCTTTATTGAAACCTGTTCAACCAGGTTTTGCTTGTTGGGGTCAATCCAATCCATATCGTTATCAACTATTATTTTTCCAAGCATACAGCCGTGTTCGCGGATTTTCTTTGTCAATGCTCTGGTATCGAGCCCCGATATTGCTGGGATTTTATGCTCAATAAGCCAGTCCGATAGACTTTTGCTGGCATTCCAGTGGCTGTAGGTTTCGCTATACTCCGTTACCACCAATCCCGATATATGTATTTTGTCCGATTCCCAGAACTTTTGGATGTTTCCATCGGTATCGCTATCGGGGACACCGTAGTTACCAATAAGTGGAAATGTGGCAACAAGTATTTGACCGCGGTACGATGGGTCGGTCAAACTTTCGGGGTAGCCATTCATTGCAGTGTTAAAAACCGCTTCGCCAGCGGAGCTTCCGTGATACCCAAAGGAGTAGCCCGTGTATTCGCTGCCATCCTCCAGTACCAGTTTTGCTTTAATTTTCTCCATTGTTATGCTTGGTTAAGTGAAATAAAAAAGGGTTGACAATAGTCAACCCCAGTATGATTAGCTGTATGATTTGAATCAGATAATGGTCCTAGGTAGGCAAAAAAAAAGTCTGCCAATTTTGGCAGACTTAAATATTTAAACGATAGTAAACTTTCGAACCTTGTGTGCTTGTTGCTTAGTAATATTTCCTTTGATTGCGACATCAATGTTTTAATTACAGCACAAAGATAGCTATTGTTTTTTATCTGTGGCAAAATTTTCTAAAAATTAAGCTGAGGAGTTTGGTGGTGATTAAAGATTTAACCACGAAGGCGCTTAAGGTATGGCACAAAGGCACACAAAGAAAACCTATAGTAACATTTTTGGTTTGTTGTTTATTTTCTCTTCTGATTAGGAATGATTTTATCTTCAGGATTTCGTCTGCAATCCCAAACCATTACTATTAGTATGGTCTATTCAATAATTTCATAGATTATTTGATAGTCTCCTGTAATAAAAGCTCTAACAGAGTCCATCTCAGTCTGTATTCCCGAAAAAGGATTCCTTGAAATTAGACTTATGCTTTTATTAATTTTGGAATTGATTTTTCTACTATAGGTTGCGTTTCCATTTCTCTGAAAGTAGAAATCTAAAATGTCGAGTAAGTCGAGACGAGCCTCAATTGACCATTCTACTTTGTACTTAACCATTGGTTAATCTCAAGTTTTAGAGATTCATTTGAAATGGTTTGACCTTTTTTCAGTTGTTCTCTACCGTTTTCGATTCTTTTCTTTTGGTAGTCAGATAGTTTGTATGAACCCTCGGACACCTTGGATTCAATGATTGTTTTTATGGCATTCAAAAATGATGCATCATCAATATGTGATAGATACTCGGTAATTACCTGTCTTAATTCAATGGTGCTCATATCAAAAGTTCTTTTGACAAAGTTAAGGAACATTTATGCAAGATGCAATTCTGTGGGGAGGTTTTTCGGTTAACTCCTTCACTTACAAAAGACGCTTGTATATTAGCATTGCAAAGGATGCAATGATTGTAAGAACAATTAAATCTTCCTCCAACCCGAATCGCCGTTCGCTTCAAAAACTGAAGCAAAATCTGGTCGCTGGGGAATATCTATGAAAGGGTAGGTGATTTTTGTTAGGTAAAGTCCTTGTGGGTAGGCAATGGTAATTTCGCTGGGACGGTGTTTGCCAGAAAGAATTCCTTCAAATTCATCGATGGAAAGTTCGCCAGCACCAATGTCCAGCATCCGTTTAACAATAATTCGAATCATCCCTTTGGTGAACCTATCGGCGGATATCTGAAGTCTCATCCTTTCTCCATTAGGACTCACAAAAAAATCGACTGCCTTAACATTGCAAGTGTTGTTATCGTTCTTTAGGGGTGTTTTGCAGAACAATGAGAAATCGCTGTAGTTGGGTATCAAACTCATCGCTTTGCTCATCAACTCAAAGTTTAGTTTTTGTCCTTCGTAAAGCAAACTAAGTTCTTTTAGGAATGGATTTTTGAAAGTATGAATAAAGTAGTTGTAGGTACGCTCCACGGCATCTAGCTGCGCATGTGGGTAACCCTCCATTGGTATTATGTCGAAAACAGCAATATCGGCAGGTAGGGCTTTGTTTAAGCGAAATATAGTATCGGAGTGTAGCGGCTCGTAATAATCAAAGTGGAAGATGTACTGCACTGCGTGCACCATAGCATCAGTCCTACCACAACCAAGGCAGGTTATGGGTTCTTTCAGAACTGCGCTAAATACTTTCTGTAGAACATCCTGTACGGTGGCCATGCCAGTCTGCTTTTGCCAGCCGCGGTAGTTGTAACCATTAAATCCTATATGAACGAAATACCTCAATGTTGATTAATTTGCTGCAAAACTACGCAAACTAGGTTGGTTTTGCAATTAACAAATACTCTTATGGATATTTCTACCTTACAATGGAGTAAATCATCTCATCGCAAAACTGGCCGTTCTTAAAGCAGGCCTTTTTTAGCGTGGCTTCAAGCGTAAAACCAGCCTTTTCCAAAACCCTTTGCGATGCTTTGTTAAAGCTGAAGGGACGGGCGTAAATTCTAACTATATCAAAGGTGCGGAAACCGTAATCAACAATCTGCTTTATTGCCTCAGGTATAATTCTTTTTCCCCAGTATGGCTCGGCAAGCCAGTAACCACACTCGGCAGATTTGCGGTGTATATCTGTTTGTACAAATATTCCAATAGAGCCACAGGCCTCGCCATTAATTTCAATGGCAAAGATTGTGTACGGCTCGTTCTGTATGGCCATTGAAAGGAACTTTTTGGCATCGTCCAAGCCGTAAGGGTTTGGAAAGCCATCGGTGAGGTTTGCCGCAATTTTTGGATTGTTGGCGTACTTAGCAATGCTCTCGGCATCGGATTCCCTGAATGGGCGGAGGGTGAATTTTTGGGTAGTTGAACTCATAGTCAGATTTCTTTATCCAATTTTATAAAATTTTCCGATAACAAAAAAACGCCACCAAAAAAGGCGGCGTTATATGGTTTACATTAATGCTACTTACTTTATAATCTGTACTGCCTTAGCAATGGCCGATTCTAGTCCTGCTGGATTTTTACCACCTGCAGTTGCGTAGAATGCTTGTCCACCGCCACCACCTTGTATTTCCTTAGCGGCCTCGCGTACAATATTCGATGCGTTTAGCTGGCGTGCCTCTACTAGTTTGTCGGAAATCATAATGGTTAGAACTGCTTTTCCGGCAATTTCAGCACCAAGCACTAGGTAAAGGTCGGCAACCTCGTTCTTAAGCTGGAAAGCTAAGTCCTTAATGGCATCGGCGTTACTAACTGTAACACACTCGCTGATAATGTTGATACCATCGTGCTGCTGAACTTTTTGCTTTAGGATCGATTTAATCTCCTTAAGCTTTTCAGACTGGAACATCTCAATTTCCTTGCGTAGGGCTTCGTTCTCCTCAACCAATTTTGTGGCAGCCTGAGTTACACTTGCAGGGTTGCCAAGGATTGTTTTAATCTCCTTGATTGTTTCCACCTGTGAGTAAACAAACTCCTCTGCTTTAACGCCAGTGATGGCCTCAATTCTGCGTACACCAGCAGCAATAGCACTTTCCGATGTTAGCTTGAACAGTCCAATTTGTCCGGTTGCGTGAACGTGCGTTCCACCGCAAAGCTCCACCGATTCGCCAAAGCGGATAACCCTTACAGAGTCGCCATACTTTTCGCCGAATAGCGCCATAGCACCCATTTGCTGAGCGTGCTCCATAGGAACATCGCGGTGCTCGTCCAGTGCAATATTCTGACGAATAGCACGGTTTACAAGCTTCTCCACCTGACGGATTTCCTCTTCGGTCATCTTTTGGAAATGCGAGAAGTCGAAACGTAGGTAGTCTGGGCCAACCAACGAGCCTTTTTGCTCAACGTGTGTTCCAAGAACTTTACGTAGCGCATTGTGCAGTAGGTGAGTGGCAGAGTGGTTATTTGCTGTGCTAGTTCTGTTCTCCACATTAACCTTGGCAAAAAACTGCGCTTTTGGCTTGTTAGGTAGGCGGTCAACCTGATGAATAATCAAGTTGTTTTCTTTGAATGTATTGATAACGTTGATAGGTTCACCATCGCCTTCAATTGTTCCGCTGTCGCCAACCTGTCCACCCGACTCGGCGTAGAATGGAGTTTTATCAAGTACAATATGGTATTGCTCAGTTCCCTTAGTTTTTACGGTACGCATTTTTGCAATACGCACATCGGCTTTTAGCGAGTCGTATCCAACAAACTCAACCTCGTCGATATTCAGAATTTCTTCCCAATCGTTCGCTTCTACTGAAGCATCGGCGCGCGAACGCTCCTTTTGTGTGGCCATTTCGGCATCAAACTCCTTGCGGTTAACGCCAAGGTCGTTTTCACGTAGAATTAGCTCGGTTAAATCGAGTGGGAAGCCAAATGTATCGTAAAGTACAAATGCTTCTTTTCCCGATATCTCAGAAAGCTTTTCTTTTTTGGCCTTATCGATTTGTTGATCTAGAAGACGAATACCTGTCTCCAAAGTGTGAAGGAATGCTGCCTCCTCCTTATTAATTACGTTGATAATTAAATCCTTTTGAGCTTTCAGTTCTGGGAAGTGGTTGCCCATTTGCTCCACCAAAACTGGCACAAGGCTATCGATAAATGGTTCTCTGAAATTTAGGAATGTATAGCCGTAACGTACAGCACGGCGTAAAATCCTACGGATTACATAGCCAGCCTTAACGTTCGATGGTAACTGACCATCGGCAATGGAGAAGCTGATTGCACGAAGATGGTCGGCAATTACACGCATTGCAACATCAGCCTTTTGGTCCTTGCCGTAATCAATTCCGCACATCTGCGATATGCGGTTGATAATTGGCGTGAATACGTCGGTATCATAGTTACTCTTTTTACCCTGCGTAACCATTGCCAAACGCTCAAAGCCCATTCCGGTATCAACATGCTTTGCAGGAAGAGGCTCTAACGATCCGTTTGCTTTACGGTTATACTGAATGAACACAAGGTTCCAAATCTCAATTACCTGTGGGTGGCCAGTATTAACCATTTTGTGTCCGGGAATTGCCTTGCGTTCCTCGTCGCTGCGGATATCCACGTGGATTTCGGTGCAAGGACCACAAGGACCAGTATCGCCCATTTCCCAGAAGTTATCTTTTTTATTTCCTAAAAGAATACGCTCCTCGGGTAAATATTTTTTCCAACGATTCATAGCTTCGGAGTCCATTTCAACCCCTTCATTAGGGCTACCCTCAAAAACGGTTGCGTAAACTCTCTCTTTATCAATTTTAAGAACATCAATTAAAAATTCCCAGCCCCAGTCAATGGCTTCGTTTTTAAAATAATCGCCAAACGACCAGTTACCCAACATCTCAAACATGGTGTGGTGGTAAGTATCGTGTCCAACCTCCTCAAGATCGTTGTGCTTCCCCGATACGCGTAAACATTTTTGTGAGTCAGCAATTCTGGGATATTTGACAGGAGAGTTGCCTAGGAAAATATCTTTAAACTGATTCATCCCCGCATTAGTAAACATCAGGGTTGGATCGTTCTTAATTACCATAGGAGCCGATGGAACAATCTGGTGAGATTTGCTCTTGAAAAATTCCAAAAATGCGGTTCTAAGTTCTATTGAGTTCATAAATATCTTGATTTGAAACTGTTAATTTTAATTATTTAATCATTTTAGTAAAAAAAATTATATTTTAGCTTTGCAAAATTATAATTTTACCTTAGTTTTGTTGCCATTAGTCAAAATGGAATAATTATCAATAACTTAGCAAAAGTAATAGATGGCCAAAATAAAATACCAGTTCAATCCTCATACTTTATCCTTTGATATAATAAGGATTCCATTCTATAAAAAGTTAGCAAAGATACTAATTCATATTGGATTATACCTTGGAATTTTTATAGTTTTAGGATACGGCTTTTCAATGTTTGTTGATACGCCTGGAGTTCAGGGTTTAAAAAGGACCAATGCTGAATATTTATTAAAGTATGAATTGACCATCAGGCAGCTCAATGAACTAAATGAGATGCTTGCTGAAATTGAAGTTAGGGATAATAATATCTACAGATCGATATTTGAGACGGATTCCATTCCTTTTTCAATTAGACGTGGAGGTTATGGAGGTGCCGATAAATATGCCAATTTGCACGGCAATTCAAATTCTGGAATACTTATTAGAACATACCGAATGCTTGACGAAATTTCGTGGAGATCGTACATTCAGTCCCGATCATTCGATGAGGTTGCCGAAATGGCTAAGAATAAGGAGCGGATGATTGAGTGTGTGCCCGCTATACAGCCAATTTCAGTTAGAAATTTGGTGAGAATTTCTGATTTTTATGGATTCAGAAAAGATCCAATGTCGAGAGTACGCACAATGCATCAAGGAATCGATTTTGCTGGTCCAATGGGAACTCCTGTATATTCAACCGGGGATGGTATTGTGGTTGAAGCGGGCTATTCATTCAGTGGATATGGAAATCAGGTTGTTATTGATCATGGCTTTGGCTATAAGACTCGCTATGCGCACTTAAGCAAATTGCTTGTTAAAGTAGGAGATAAAGTTAAGCGTGCTGAAATGGTTGGTGCGTTGGGTAGTTCAGGAAAAAGTACAGGCCCACATCTACATTATGAAGTAATGGTGCGTAATAGTACTGTTAACCCAATTAACTATTTCAACGATATGACTGAAACAGATTATGAGTCGATGTTAAAGAATTATTCTAGTCAATTTTTGGATTAGTTTACTATTTTTGTATTCTGAATAAATTATCAATTAATGGCAAGACATAAATATAAGTTTCATCCAGAACAGTTGATTTTTGTTAAGGTAAGAGCTTCTGTTAGAGAAAAGCTGTTTTGGATTTTGAAGTATGTTGCAGCTGCCATTGTAGTATCAATAATATCATATCTGGTTTTTCCAATATTTATTGACACTCCTGAGGTTCGTAAGTTGAGACGCGAAAATCAGGAATTGCTTGACAACTTTGATCTTATTAATGGCCGTATCGACATATTACGCGCAGTACTGGAGGATTTACAAAAAAGAGACGATAATATTTATAGAACGATTTTTGAGGCAGAGCCAGTGCACGCTTCGATTCGAGAAGCGGGAATGGGGGGCGTTGATAGGTACTCATACTTGGAAGGATTGTCTAATAGCGATGTGATTATTGAAACTACTCAAAAGTTAGACAAACTAAGCAAAAAGGCATATATTCAGAGTAAATCTTTTGATGAAATTACTGCTCTTGCAAAGCGTAAAGATGATATGGTTAGGAGTATTCCTGCTATTATGCCAATTAGTAATAAAGATTTAACCCGTGTGGCATCATCGTTTGGAATGAGAATTCATCCTTTCTACAAGGTACTGAAAATGCACACCGGTATGGATTTTACAGCTCCAACTGGCACTGATATATATTCCACGGGAGATGGTGTGGTTGCAAAGATTGAATATGCACAACGTGGCTATGGCTATAATGTTATGATAGATCATGGTTTTGGTTACGAAACACTCTATGCTCACATGAGTCAGATTATTGTTCGTCCTGGTCAAAAAATAAAAAGGGGTACTGTAATAGGCTATGTTGGAAATACCGGAACATCAGTTGCACCTCATCTGCATTATGAGGTTTGGAGAAATGGCGCTCAGGTAAATCCTATTAATTATTACTTTAACGATTTAACTCCGGATGAATACGATAGGTTAATAGAGATATCATCGCAACCAACACAAAGTTTCGATTAAGTTTTTTTATTAAGTATATTTATAATGCCCTATAAGGAAAAAAAAATAGAGAAGTTATATTACTCAATTGGCGAGGTTGCCGATATGCTTAATGTTAATACCTCTTTGATTCGTTTTTGGGAAAAAAACTTCACCATAATAAAGCCACATAAAAACAAAAAGGGTAATAGGTATTTTACAAAGGAAGACATTGAGAACCTGAAGTTGATATACCATTTGGTGAAGGAGCAACGAATGACACTTGAAGGAGCTCAAAAGAAGTTGAGCGAGAACAAGCAGTCTGTATCCGATAACTATAAAATTGTTGAGAGTTTAACCAGCATCAGGCAAATGCTCTTAGAAATTCGGGATCAATTGGAGTAGAGTATTTCATGAAAGTAGGCGATATTGTCAATTTCTTTGAACAACTAGCCCCATTATCATATCAAGAAAGTTACGATAATTCTGGACTGATAATAGGTGATAAGCAGATGGAGGTGAAATCTGTTCTGTTATCACTTGATGTTACGCCCGATATTGTGAAAGAGGCAATTCAAATTGGGGCTAATGTTATAGTGGCGCATCATCCAATTATTTTTTCTGGGCTAAAGCGAATTACTGGTAGTAATTACATCGAGAAGTCCGTTATTCTTGCTATCAAGAATGATATTGCCATTTATGCGGCACATACTAACTTTGATAGCGTTAAGAATGGTGTAAACATTGCTATTGCCAATAATCTTGGCATTAATAACCCTCAAATACTTCAGCCATTAGCAAATGAACTCGTAAAGTTGGTGACATTTGTTCCTAAGGATTACACTGAAAAAGTAAGGCTTGCAATTTTTGATGCAGGCGCTGGGCATATTGGCAACTACGATTGCTGCTCATATAATGTTGAGGGGTTTGGAACCTTTAGGGGTAACTATTCTACCAATCCATTTGTGGGAGAGAAAGGGAAAATTCATCAGGAACCGGAGGTTAGGTTGGAAACCATAATGCCAAAATCGATACAGGGAAAAGTGTTGGATGCTTTATTTACCAGCCATCCCTACGAGGAGGTTGCTTACGATTTATACCCTTTAAATAATAGGTATAATGAGGCTGGCCAAGGGATGGTTGGCGATATGGAAAACGCTATGGCACCTATGGATTTTCTGAGATTTGTAAAATCTGCATTTAATGCAGGCTGTGTTCGATACACAAAGTTACCCAGTAAAAGTATTCAGAGAGTTGCATTTTGCGGAGGCTCTGGCGCAAGTTTTTTAAAGGCCGCAATGGCTACAAAGGCCGATGCATTTATTACGGGCGATTTTAAGTACCATCAGTTTTTTGATGCCGAGGATAGAATTTTAATTGTCGATATAGGCCATTATGAGAGTGAGCAATTTACAATAGATTTATTTTATGATTATCTCTCGAAAAAATTCCCTAACTTTGCAGTTTTGAAATCAAAAATAACGACTAATCCAATTAATTACTTATAATAAGGTATGGCAGCAGAGAAGAACAAACCGGCTGAGCAAGTTGCTGAGCTTTCAGTTGAGGAAAAGTTACGAATCCTTTTTCAGTTACAGCAGGTAGATTCTAAAATTGACAAGATTAAAATGCTAAGGGGTGAACTTCCTCTTGAGGTTCAAGATCTTGAAGATGAAATTGAAGGACTTGAAACAAGAATGGAGAACCTTAAGCAGGAAATTGAAGGTTTGGATGTTCTTGTTACCAAGAAAAAACAGGAGATTAAAGATGCCGAGGGTTTGATCAAAAAGTACGAAGAGCAACAGAAAAACGTTCGTAACAATCGTGAATTCGACTCTTTAACAAAAGAAATAGAGTATCAAACTCTAGAGATTGAACTTTGTGAGAAAAGAATTAAGGAGTACACTCAGCAAGTAAAGGATAAAAAGCAAGCCATTGATCAATCTAAAAAACAACTCGAAGAGAGAACTCACGATTTGAGCAATAAGAAAACCGAACTGGATAATATTATCAACGAAACACAAAAGGAAGAGGATGAGTTGGTGAGAAGATCGGAAGGGTTTGCTAATGTTATTGAATCAAGACTTTATTCGGCGTACCGCCGTATTAGAGGAAATGCTCGCAATGGTTTAGCTGTTGTTACAGTTCAGCGTGATGCTTGCGGGGGTTGCTTCAATAAAATTCCACCACAACGTCAACTTGACATTAAAATTCGCAAAAAGATTATAGTATGCGAGTACTGTGGTAGAATTTTGGTTGATGATACTATTGTTGAAGAAAACCAATAATTTACTATAAACTAAAAAAGCCCCTTACTGGGCTTTTTTAGTTTCAAACGGTTTAGGTTCTATTTTCCAAGTATTCTAATAAATGCTTTGTCGTATCCTAGTGTTGCTAATTTGTTTAAGTCTTCCTGTGCCTCTTCTGGTGAAGTGTATTTACCAACACAATACCTATAAAGTCCATCGCTACCTTTATAAACCATCAAATCGGTTAGGCTACTGAACTGGCTTAATTTTTTAGGTTTAGACAGTGCCACTATTTGTATGGTATAGCCTGGGTGCTCCTTGTTTATTCGAACGTAAGCATTTGATATTCCTTTGGCTTTAAGTTTGGTCAGTATTTCTTCCGATTCTTGAACCGTTTTGGTGTTACCTACGCTATACCGGTAGTAACCGTCAGGTGAAATAGTAATGCTTATGCTGTCAAGTTTGTCAATATAGGCAATATCTAAGGGGCGTTTTACAGCCATTAGTTGAACGGAGTAACTCGTTGAAATCGTGGTGGAAATTGCTAAGGTTTTATTAAAGTCGATTGCTGGCAATGGTTTTGCTTGAGATTGAGGAATCACAGGCTTTGCCTTTTCTTGTTTTGGTTTTTGTTTAGGTTTCTCAATTTCTCTTTTTTTCTTTACTTCTTTAGCCGGTTCGATTTTCTGGGCTTCTTCTTTTTTAGATTCAACTTTTTCGGGAATAGGAATCACTTCCTCTTTTTTTGCTTCAACTATTTTTTGGGGTTCTTCTTGTTTCTGTGTTTCTGGTACAATAACTTCAGCAACAGGTATCGGTTCCTCTTTTTTGATTCCATTTAATACCATACTTATTGGAAATTCTTCACTAGTAGGATCTTTGGGAATCTCTATAGAGTTTTCGGCAAGTTCGAACCCTTCTCCACTAATACTCACAGTGTATTTGCCGGGCATAACCTTTTGAGTGATTAGGTTAGTTCCTTTACCCTCTTTAGTGTCAACAACCTTGTTTGTGGTTTGGTTTGTTATGGTATAAGTGTAGTTTTTATCGGCAGGTGCATTTTCAGCAAGCATGATGTTGATTTTTAGATCAACAGAAGGAACTATTTCAACGGAATAAATATCTAGTCCTCCAATGCCATCATTACTATAAAAGGAGTAATATCCGCTATTGAACCCTGTTGGTTGAAAAAATACATTGTCTTCGGGTGTGTTTATTGGATATCCAAGGTTTTTGACATTAGAGGTCCCATCTAGATTCACATAAAAAATATCGTATCCTCCTATGCTGTTATGTCCTTCTGAACTAAAAAAAAGATATTTTTCATCTGGGGTTAAGAATGGAGATTCCTCATTTAATGGGGTATTGATGTTTGGACCTAAGTTTACAGGTTCGCTCCACGCATCTCCAACTATTGATGTTTTGTAAATATCATATCCGCCTTGTCCACCTTTTCTATCGCTGGTAAAGTATACAGTGTTTCCATCATGCGATACACATACATGACCTTCGTTGTATTTCGAGTTAATTGGTTTTGCAGCAGCTACGGGTTTCGACCATTTGTTTTTTTGGTAAAAACTAACCACGATTTCAGAATTCTTTTCATCTTCCTCTATAAGGTAAAGTTCCTGTCCCTCGTATGCTAAACAAGATGTTTTAAGAAATTTACTTCCTAAATTTCTTGTTATATCAACAGGCTTTGTCCATTGATCGTTTTCTAGTTTTGAGATGAATATTTTGTTGCCCGTAGACGTTCGGGTTGTATAGGCAAGGGTTTTGCCATCGCCAGAAACCACTGGGCTGAAATTTGACTGATCATCATTTATTGCTTCGCCGAGATTTTTTAGGTTTAAAGCGATTGGATTATTGACGAAATTTTTTGCATTTGAACAGCTCTTGATGTGCTGGTCGACTAGTTGCATTACTTCAGTATCCTTTGATTTTACGTATTTCTTGTATTCATTGAATGCTGATAACGCTTTGTCGAAATTTAAATCGAGCATGTATGCAATGCCTAGACTGTATAAAACTTCAGGAGGGGAGTTGGGCTCTTTCAATGATTTTTCATCGTATCGGTCGGAAACCTTTTGGGCGGCCTCCTCAAGGTAGTAGAGTGCTTCCTTCTTTTGATCGTCTGTTTTTAAGTAGCAATAGCCTGCCTTGAACATCAGGTTTGCGCTTTCGGGAAATTTCTTTAGAGCCTTAAGGTAGGTTTCCGCAGCTTTTTTGAAGTCACCATCGGCCATGTAGTACTCGGCATCGGTTTCAAGCATAAATATTGCATTCCAATCCTGAGATTTACTATGGAACGAGATGCTTAATGAAAGTATTAAAAGGGAAAAAGTCTTATAAATTCGCATACTTAAAAAAGCTTTATTTGTAATCCCTTAATTATTACGTAAATATTGCAAATAAGTTAATAAATGTCAATAGATACAAAGTAAAATTAAGCATTACTTTTGATAAATACCAAATTTATTGGTGTTAACCATAGGTTTCATTATGCTAAAATAGCAGTAATAAAACATATCGTTTTTAAAATTGTTTGTTGCTGTTGATTTTACAGGAATTGTAGTTTTACCTCTTTTAGATATTTTTCCTGAAGTTGATGTGATATACGCTTTACCACGGTTCTTCTTATTTCGAGTTCAACCGGGAGGTTTGGGTCCTGGTGTGCAATGTTAATGCATGTGCCAATAACAAAGTCAATACTATCACTTTCTAAAATTAATTTAACTAGTTGGTCGGCAGGGCCATTGCCGATTGATGTTGTTTCGTTAAATGTATCGAGTATGTTGTTTACTTTGCTTAATGTAAGTATTCCTTCAGTTACTAAATCGGCACCATCCATTTGGCTTGTTGGTGGTAGCTCTGGATCTGTAAAATCGAAACTGTCGTGAACTTCACGTTTTAGTTCACGGGCAATAATATCAACCGTAGTTGCTCCACATATTACCTTTTTCCCATCGAAACTGTTAAATATTGAGGCCAACTTTGAGTCGTTCTCCTTTTCGAAAGGAGGGCCTGTGCAAATTAATAGTTTCCGAGGATTGCGGAAGTATATTGTGGCGCAACTGGTATCATCTTTTGAATGATAATCGTCGTTAACGTAGGCCATGTTGACCACCTTAGTGCTCAATTTCCGTGCGGATATGTCTGGTTCGTTTTTAACAATTTTGGCTACAAACTCTCGCGCTTCGGAACTCCAACCGAATGGATATTCAGGAGTGCCCAATCCGGATTGGGTAATACCATCGCTCCAGATTATTATTCTATCTTCAATTTGAGGTGTTAGTTTGCAGTATTTGAGTTCTTTGCCTGCATTTTTGTCGCTGTTAAGGATTATGCATTGCCATTCTGGGTGAAGCACTTCTGTTCCTCTCATTATAAAGCATTCAGGATTATCGTATTCCAAAATACGAGTTTCGCCGTTATGCTCTATATCGATAATGGTAAATGTAGAGTAACTCATTTTACGCTCGGAACAAACCGGCAGTGTATTCATTATGATTTCGGCAATGGTGTTGATGTCCTTATGCTCTTTTGTAAAATTAAAAGCCATAGTAGAGGTTAGCGTGGCTAAAACATTTGCCTTTACGCCATGTCCCATTCCATCGGAAAGGACAACAATAGTCCGTTCCTCGTCTTGCAATCGTTTGGAGTAAAAAACATCGCCACAAATTCTTTCTCCGTCGTGATTCTTTTGCTGGCAGTTTACTTCTATAAAAAAATTCTGGGACATAATTTATGCTCGTTTTTTATTAAATGCCATTTTGGTTTGAGCCGCCTTTTCTGATATTGCTTTCCTTATATGTCTCAATGATAGAGTTTAGCATCTGTTCTGTTTCCGATGCCCCTTCTCCTAATAAAAATCCAATTTTCTGAACCATTGCTAGATTTTTGTCGATAACATCGGTGATGCGTTTTAAAACTTCCTCTTTTTGCACTTCGGGGGCATACATATCGCGAATTACAGCCCCTACAATGCTATTGGGTTTAATAGTGAATACCGAAATGTTGAGCAGATTGTCCTTGTAGTGAATGTCTCGATTTAAAATGTCGCTATTGTTCTGAAGAACGTAAGAGAATAGGTTGTGAATATTATACGGAATCAAACTTTTAAGATCGGCACCAATTAACCCTGGAATAATATCGTTAATTTCCAAAGCGTCATCTCCTAAAAGATCTATAAAGCTCTGATTGCTTTGTAAAACCTTCAACTTTTTATCGATAATTACCACGGCTGATGGTAATTTTTTTAGCATAGTGGTAATTGTTTCCGAGGCTTCGCGTGCGGTATCCTGTTCCATTCTTGCTTTTTTCTCCGATTCTCGTAATGCCTCTTGGGTTTTTGCAAGTTTTTCGTTGGTGGCTCTAAGCGTTTTTATGTATTCCTGCCTGTTTTTCAGAGTGAAATTTAGGCACATGTCGGTATGGGCTAAACCCGAAGCTACCGCAGATGCAAAATCAATACACGATGCATAGCCACATGCTTCGCATCCCGAATCTTTTCCGATAAATTCCTTGTCAATTACTTTAAGGACTTCTTCCACTTTTTGCGGTGATGGTGGCGGAAGCCTTTGATCGTCGATTGTAAAGGTTCTTGAATAATCGTTATCCGCATTGTTTGCAATGTGTCCTTCCCATTTTTCGCAATTAAAAGTTTTTAGTCTTTTATTAGCATAGTTTGCCACCATGGTTCTACGAATGAACTTCTTTCCACCTTTTGATGTTCCCGGTCCCATAAGGCAACCTTCGCAGTAGAATAGATTGAAATGGCGATTTATCATTTCAATACTACTACCGAATTGATCTAATGCCTCCTGTGTATTATCTGGGCCATTAGAACTAATAACAGTACCGGAGAGTAAGTCTTCGCTAATATCAACCGCTTGTAAAATTCCTCGACCAATGGGGAATAGCGAGCCCTTGTATCCAATTGGTTCATCAAATTCGGAGAATTCAAAATTGCTTTCCTTTATATTGAACTCGTCAAAAAGTTCTCGTAATTCAACAAATGTAAGGTTCTCGTCTATTTGACTATCTCCTTTGTAAAGTTTGGTTTCCTCCTTGCTTTGTATGCAAGGGCCAATTAGAACGATTTTAACGTCGGAACCGTATTCCTTATGAACAGCTTGGGCGGTTGCAATAATCGGAGAAATAATTGGAGCCAAGTTTTGGACTAAATCTGGGTGATATTTCTCTACCATCGATACAACTACAGGGCACATGCTAGAGATAAAATATTTTCCCTTGAAATCTCCGAAAAGTTTTTTGTATTCCCTAGCGACTAGGTCTACACCGAATGTGACTTCGCAAACATAAGTAAATCCTAATGCTTTAATCATTTGAACAAACCTACGGTAGTCTGTTATGTCGGCAAATTCGCCAGAAATGCTCGGTGAGCATATTGCAGCAACTTTAGGGCTTGTTTTTAAGAGGTTCAATACTTCTGATTTTGAAGAACGATAAGTTACAGCGTTGACCGGGCAAATGCTTAGGCAACTTCCACAACCAACGCATCTGTCAGGTATTATTTTAGCGTAATTTTGCCCAGCTTTAACCTCAATTGCTTTTACCGGACAAACCCTAACGCATGCATAACAATTTATGCACTCTTCTTTATTTATATTGAATAGTTGCGACATGTGCCTTTCGGATTTCTAATTATTCTTCGTTTAGTTCATTGGTTAGAATATCGATGACATTATACTCATCAACTCCAGTAAAAATTTTGCTGTTGATTTTTACAATTGGGCCTTCGGCGCATTTTCCAAAACAATGTCCTCCGTGAAAATAAACCTTATCTTTCAAATTATGATCCTCTAAATATTTCACTATTACCTTTAATGTTGCTTTATTCCCTCTAGCAAAGCAAGAACTTCCCAAACAAATCATTATTTCATTTTTCCTATTCATCCCTAGGTGTTATTTCTTTAACAGTATGCAAATTACAAAATAAATCGGTCGAAAAATATTTATGCCCATTGAATTGCTAATATATGAAACATTCCCATTGAAATAATGCATGAATTGGTAGAATTATCTAATACTAACAATTTGAATTTAAATGTTAAAAATCAGTTCAAATTTATAAATTAGTTGGCTTTTTTAATTCCATTTATTAAATTGTTCCAAAATTAACAAATTAAACTATTTGTTAATTTATTGATATTTAGATTTTTAAGTATTTGTTATACGAATAACAATGTGCCAAATTCGATGAGTTGTCATGAAAGAAAAAATTGAATCTATCCTCGAAATTTATAGCCACACGGGCAGAGATAGTTTAATTCCAATTTTGCAGGAAATTCAGGAGCAGGTTGGATGTTTGAATGAGGAAGTCGTTGTATTGGTTGGAAAGCATTTAAATATACCCACTTCCAAAATATATGGTTTGGCAACTTTTTATAATCAATTTCGATTCGAAAAAAAAGGAAAATATCACTTGCAGGCATGCAATGGTACATCGTGCAGAATGAATGGTTCAAAGTGGATTATTGACTATATCGAGAAAAATCTTAAAATTAAAAATGGGCAAACTACCCGAAATGGGATGTTCAGCCTTGAGGTGTTAACCTGTATGGGCGCTTGCAACCTAGGTCCAGTATTGTCAATAAATGGAGAGTACTATACCGAGTTAACACCTACAAAATTAAAAAGCATATTAGATGAATTAATCACAGAGTAATAAAGCTTTACCGATGAATACTCCTTATTCGAATACTGATCGGAGTTTTTTTATTGATCAGGTAATTCCAAACTTGCATAACGAATTTCCTAATGAGATTCAGGATAAACTTTTAATTTACAGACGAGAGCGTGTAGGTAAGCCTATTATTTATGTTGGTGTTACAACCTCTTCAATTGTTGCTGGAGCATTGCAAACTATTGATGCCATCCAAAATTACATTGATGAAAATGACATAGAGGCAGAATTAGTTCGTGTTGGAAGTGTGGGTATGTGTTCTTTCGAACCCATTGTAGATATTCAATTGCCCGGAAAAACCAGAATATCATTAAAAAATGTTACGGCAGATATGGTGCCGTCTTTACTTGATGGCGCTTTAAATAATTATATTCAGGCAGGTAGTGCTTTCTTTCAGTACGCATCCCCGATTCATGAGGCGTGGTCAGATATACCATTTATGAATGATCTGCCTTTTTTTAGCAAACAGAATAGAGTCTTACTGCGGAATTCAGGTGTTATTAATCCTGATAGTATTATTGAATATATAGCATGGGGAGGTTATCGCGCGTTGGCTAAAACTTTAAGGCAATACACTTGTGATTCGGTTTGTAAGGCTGTTGAGGATAGTGGACTTAGAGGAAGGGGAGGTGGAGGATTTCCTACTGGCGTAAAATGGAGACGAGCACTTACAATACCTACTAATGAGCGATATTTTATTTGTAATGCAGATGAGAGCGATCCTGGTGCATTCATGGATAGGTTATTTATTGAAAGCGATCCCCATAGAATAATTGAAGGTATTATAATTAGTTCATATGCAATTGGCGCAAATAAGGCTTATATATACATTCGAAATAGGTATGTATTGACAGTTGAAAGGATGCAAAATGCCATTAGGCAGGCCTACGATATGGGATTGCTAGGGTATAATATTCTTGACAGTGGCTATAGCTTAGATATTTCAATTAGACTTGGACCGGAAGCTTATGTTTGTGGTGAGGAAACCGCTCTGATAAAGAGTCTTGAAGGAAAAAGAGGAATGCCTTCAATAAAACCACCTTATCCAACGGAAATAGGTTTGAATAATAAACCAACCGTAGTGAATAATGTTGAAACTATTGCAAATATCCCAGATATAATGAACAATGGGGCCGATTGGTTTGCTGCAATAGGAACTAAAAACTCAAAGGGAACCAAAATATTTTCCATAAATGGGAAGGCATCCTATACTTGTATGGTTGAAGTATCGATGGGGGTACCATTAAGCACAATTGTAGATTTGGCTGGAGGAGTTAAACCCGATCAATTATTAAAGGCTGTGCATCTTGGTGGCCCTTCTGGGGTAAGTGTTGTTCCCGAAGAGATGGAAATTCCGATTGATTTTGAAGAACTATCTGGGTTAGGAATTCCAATGGGATCGGGTGGCGTTCAAATACTCGATGAGTCTGTTTGTATGGTTGATTTGACCAAGTATTTCATGCATTTTATCCGGAACGAAAGTTGTGGAAAGTGTATCCCTTGCAGGGAAGGGTCAAACAGAATGTATCAGATACTGGATAATATATCGAGGAGGCCATATAGCAACGAGGGGCATAACACCCTTGAACGGTTTAAGGGGGTAATCCATTTGGAAACTTTAGCCGAGGTGATGAGGGAAACCTCGTTGTGTGGTTTGGGGCAAACTGCACCCAAACCTTTACTAAAGGCTTTAAAGTCATTTAGAGATGAGTTTGAGGAGCATATCTTTGATCGTAAATGTAAAGCAGGGGTTTGTCGAGATTTAAGAACATTTTACATCGATGTGGATAAATGCACGGGCTGTACCGCTTGTGCAAAAAAATGCCCAACCAGTGCTATTATAGGAACACCTCGATCGCCCTATTTTATTGTAGAGGAGAAATGTATTGGATGTGGCACCTGTCAAACAACCTGCAAGTTTGCAGCCGTATTTTTTAAGTAATGTTCAAATGACTTTTGTATGAACATAAATATTGAGGTAAATAATCGTCAGATTCAAGCTCGAAAAGGCGAAACTATTCTTTCGGCTCTTAATAGAAATGGCATAAAGGTTCCTACACTGTGTAATATGAAGGATCTTTCGCCTACCGGCGCATGTCGTTTATGCGTGGTTGAGGTCGATGGCCGTGAGAATTTAGTGACATCGTGTTCTCAGCAGGTTGAGGAATCAATGAAGATTAAAACCCATTCACCTAGAGTTGTTCGTGCTCGCAAAACATTGATTGAACTATTGCTGTCTAACCATCCCGATGATTGCTTGTATTGCGAAAGGAATGAGGACTGCGAATTACAGGCATTGGCCGCAGAACTTCATATTCGTGAGCGAAAGGTTCAGCGTAAGAGTTTAAGTCAAAAGTTAGATTTGTCGAGCCCTAGTATTGTAAGGGATCCAGCTAAATGTATACTTTGTGGACGGTGTGTTAGGGTATGCGATGAGGTTCAATCCGTTTCAACTTTTGAGTTTGTGAAACGGGGATGCAATACTTATGTGGGAACTACAATGTCGCGCGATTTGAACTTTTCTAGTTGTATAGGATGTGGTCAATGTGTTTTGGCTTGCCCTACCAGCGCGCTCAACGAACGATCTAATATTGATGAGGTAATAGATTCTTTGAATAATCCTAACTTAATACCTATAGTTCAGTTTGCCCCTTCAATTCCAGTATCGTTGGCCGAGGAGTTTGGAATGAAAATTGGCAAAGATTTGAATGGAGTGCTTAATGCAGCACTTAAAAAGATAGGTTTTAAGTATGTTTTCGATACCTCGGTTTCTGCCGATATCGCAATAATTGAGTTGGCCAAAGAGCTCCTTGCACGATCCGAATGCAATGAGAATTTACCCATAGTATCGGCATGCTGTCCTGCTTGGGTTAAATTTATGGAGCAGTTTTACCCCGATCAGTTAAATTTGCTCTCAACGGCAAAATCACCACAGCAAATAATGGGATCCCTGATAAAGACATATTTTGCGTCACAAAAGGGGATCAATCCTTCGAGTATTCACTCTGTTGCTGTTATGCCATGTTTGGCAAAGAAGTTTGAGGCGCAGCGAGAAGAAATGACCAGTAAGGGTGTTTCTGATGTTGATACGGTTTTATCTACACGCGAATTGTCACGATTGATAAAGTTACACGGAGTTGATATTCAAAATATTGATTCACAAATGCCTGATGCTCCATTCAATGTTAGAAGTTCATCCGGAAAACTTTTTGGGGTTGCTGGTGGAACTGCCGAAGGCTTAATGCGTACTATTTACAGCATGGTCACGGGAAAGGATCTGCAAAACTTTAAGGTATCTGATTTTAGGTCTACTAGTAGTATTCGTGAGGTAAAATTCAGTGCAGGCGAAAAGGAGTTCACCTTTATTGTGATCAGTGGGCTGAAAGATATCCATCGATTTATGGATGAGCTAATTGCAGGTAATGTTAAGGCCGACTATATTGAAGTGATGGCTTGCCCTGGAGGATGCATAAATGGAGGAGGACAACCTTTTGTGTTTGATGAAAAGGATGTACGAGCACGGGCCAAAACTATTTACGAGATTGACGAAATAGATGTCCTTAGATGTGCCCATAAAAATCCACAGGTTCAGGAGATATACTCATCATATTTGGGTGAACCAGGAAGTGATTTGGCCAAGCGATTATTACATACAACCTTTGTTAAGCGTGATGTTTTACTATAAATAATCAGATATGGCATTGACGGACGATAAGCGGTTGGTTTACACAGTGAGAGAGTTGTGTAGGGTATGCTATACCTGTGTGAGGGAATGTCCTGCAAAAGCTATCAAAATTGTTAATGGACAAGCCGAGGTAATTGCCGAAAGGTGCATAGGCTGTGGTAATTGCATCAAGGTTTGCAGTCAGGATGCTAAGGTTTTCTTGCAGTCGCGTATGGAGGTGAAGTCTCTCCTTCAGTCGAATGTTAAAGTTGCGGCTTTAATTGCTCCGAGTTTTCCTGCCGAGTTTTCTGATATTGATGATTATAGAACTTTTGTGGGAATGATCCGTGAACTTGGCTTTTCGTACGTGTTCGAGGTTGCCTTTGGTGCAGATCTCGTTGCCTTACAATACAAAAAGTTGCTTGAAGATAAGAGCGGCAAAGGGTACATTTCATCCGATTGCCCTGCAATTGTATCATACATTCGTTATTATCACCCTGATTTGGTTGATAATTTATCCCCAATAGTATCTCCAATGGTTGCAACAAGCCGAGTAATCAGGAAAAAACTTGGTGATGATGTGAAGTTGGTTTTTATTGGACCCTGTATTGCTAAAAAGGCAGAATCCGATGAGGTGGATGAGGTTCTTACATTTAGAGAGTTGCGAGGGATGATTGAGCATGCTGGGATCATTAATGATGATGTAAATCCATCGGATTTTGATCCACCTCATGCTGGCCGGGGGGCGATATTCCCAGTAAGTAGAGGTTTGTTGCAAACCATTGATATTTTTGACGATTTAATTGCAGGAAATATAACCGTGGCGGAGGGTAGAATTGGATTTCAGGAAGCAATAAAGGAATGGGAATCCGGTAGTTTACAGGGCCAGAATTTGGAATTACTTTGTTGCGAGGGTTGTATTATGGGGCCAGGTATGAGCCCCGGCGGTAAACGATTTGAGCGTAAAACATTCATAAGTTCGTATGTTAAGCAGAAGTTAACAAAAACAACACAGGAGAAATGGCGAAAGAATATTATAGAGTATTCTAGTATCGATTTGTCAAGAGAGTTTGATCCAAATGATAAACGAATATCAATGCCTACTGAGGATGAGGTAAATAGAGTATTGGCTTCGATGGGAAAGTTTTCCTCGCGCGATCATCTCAACTGTGGCGCTTGCGGTTACGATACCTGTTTGGAGCATGCCATTGCAATAGTTGAAGGGTTGGCCGAGATTGAAATGTGCCTTCCTTACACTATCGAGGAAATGCACGCTTCAATCAAGGATTTGGCCATCTCAAACGAGAAATTGGCCAAAATGCAACAGGCATTAAAACATTCTGAGAAGTTGGCACACATGGGGCAGCTATCTGCTGGAATTGCTCATGAGTTGAATAATCCGCTTGGCGTTGTTTTGATGTATAGTAACATCCTGCTCGATGAATGTAAGCCTGAAGACCCTCTTAGAAAGGATTTAGAGCTGATTTCAGCACAAACAGAGCGCTGTAAAAAAATAGTTAGCGGGTTACTGAATTTTGCCCGCAAAAATCAGGTTAAGGTTGATAGTGTAGATTTGAAGAAACTAGCCGAAGATAGCATTGCATCTGTTGTTATTCCAAGAAATATTAAAACAACGGTGGTGTGCAAGGCTAAAAATTGTGCCGCAGAACTCGATTACGAACAAATGATGCAAGTACTCACAAATCTCAATAAAAATGCAGTAGAGGCAATGCCTAATGGGGGCTTGTTGACCGTTGAGGTTGACGATGCTGACGATGAGGTTGTGTTCTGCGTAACTGATACAGGAATGGGGATTCCTGAAGAAAATATGGATAAACTTTTCACCCCATTTTTTACTACTAAGGGTATAGGAAAAGGAACCGGATTGGGGCTTGCAACAACTTATGGGATAGTAAAAATGCATAAGGGTAAAATTGAGGTTGATTCCAATATTGATCCAACCAAAGGACCAACAGGAACTACTTTTCGAATTATAATACCCAGAAAGTTAACAATTGAAAACACTTAAGATATGCCAACAACCCCTAAAAAAACAATTCTTATTGTTGATGATGATGTGGATTATTTATATCAACTGAGATTTCACGTGGAGAAAATGGGCTTTAATGTTGTTACTGCCGAAAGTCAGCGCGATGCAGAGCTACTGCTTAGTACAATGCAACCCGATTTGGCAATACTCGATTTGATGATGGAGAATGAGGACAGTGGTTTTATTCTGAGCTACAAGATTAAACGCAAAAATCCTGAAATCCCTATTATTATAGCTACTGCAGTTGCTGCGGAAACAGGAATGTCTTTTGGAATTAACTCCGAGCAGGAGCGTAAATGGATTAAGGCCGATTTATACTTAGAAAAAGGGATTAGGCCCGATCAGCTTCATCGCGAAATAATCAAGTTACTAAAGCTATAGTATGGAAGTGATTGATGTGCTTGTGGTTGACGATGAACCCGGAATTCGTTCTGGGATTAGTCGTATTCTCCGGAACTTTACGGTTACGTATCCTTTTCTGGAGGATGATATTGGTTTTAATACAATCGAGGCTGCATCCGGCGAGGAAGCCATCGAAATTATTAAAACCCAGCCACCTGCGATTGTACTTCTCGATAATAAATTGCCCGGTATTCAGGGAATAGAGGTGCTTGAATTTATCAATGCAAATCAACCCAATATTTTGGTAATGATGATTACCTCGTATGCTTCGCTTGAGTTGGCGGTGAAGGCAACTAATATTGGGGCATACGATTTTGTACCTAAGCCCTTTACTCCACAGGAACTTAAAGCGTCAATGGAAAATATAGCCAAGCATTTTTTCCTTAGACGGATGACGCGTAAGCTGCATAAAGAGGGTAAGCAAGTACGTTTTCAATTTTTAACGGTGCTATCGCACGAGTTAAAATCACCATTAAATGCAATAGAGGGATACTTACGCATGATGCAGGAAAAACAGGTGGGCGATAAGATTGATGATTATATTGAACCCATCGATCGCTCTTTG
The DNA here is from genome assembly GCA_036322835.1 of Tenuifilaceae bacterium CYCD. Classification (NCBI taxonomy): domain Bacteria; kingdom Pseudomonadati; phylum Bacteroidota; class Bacteroidia; order Bacteroidales; family Tenuifilaceae; species Tenuifilaceae bacterium CYCD. The sequence continues at coordinate 2,940,689 of AP027304.1, forward strand.
TCGCGGATTCAGGCCATGCGTAATCTGATAATGGATTTGCTGGATTTAACCCATATTGAGTCGGGTAAACGCAAAAGAGACCTTCGGGAACTAGATCTTGTGCTTGTAGCAAAGTCTGCATTGGACACAATGACTCCGATGGCCATTCAGCGTGATATTAAATTGGATTTAATTGCTGATGAATCACAACCCATATATGCCGATTCCGATGATATAGAGATTTTGCTCAACAATCTTATTTCCAATGCTGTTAAGTATAATGTGAATGGAGGATGGGTGAAGTGCGAGGTTGGGTATACCGATAGTCATATTTTCTGCAAGGTTTCCGATTCTGGCATAGGAATCCAAGCCGAAGATATACCCAAACTATTCCATGAGTTTAGTAGGATTAAAAATCCACTCAGCAAAAACGTGAGCGGGAGTGGATTGGGATTATCAATAGTTAAAAAAGTTTTGGAACTTTACGGAGCTGAAATTAATGTTGAAAGTACACCGGGGAAAGGATCAACATTTACATTACTATTTCCACTCGCGAACTCAGGAAATGCTAACGATGGGATATAGCATTAAATAAAGAATTATAAATTTGTAAATTATTAACGGCATAGTCATAACACGATAACTTATGAAGTTACCCGAAAAAACTGTTGAAAGACTTAGCGAATACCGTAGGACACTGTACAATTGCCTCGCAAAAGGAAAAACACACATATATTCACACGAACTTGCAGGTTTGCATAATATTACAGCGGTTCAGGTTCGCCGTGATTTGATGCTTATAGGCTATTCTAGCCTAAAAAAGAAAGGGTATGATGCTCAGGAATTAATTAATGTTATAGGAACGTTAATTGATCATGAGGTGAGTTTAAATGTTGCTGTGGTTGGCATGGGGAATCTAGGTCGTGCTATAACTTCCTATTTTAATGGAAAACGACCAAAGTTAAACATTGTCGCAGCATTCGATGTTGATGCAAACAAGGTGAATAGGGTAGTAGCTGGTGTGAACTGTTTTCACATGAAGGATCTCAGTGATGTGATAAAACGAAATAATATTTCTATCGCTATAATTGCGGCTCCACCCGATTCTGCCGCTAGCGTTGCTGAGGTGTTAGTTAATACTGGAATAAAAGGGATTCTAAATTTCACCACCGTGCCATTGAATGTTCCATCAACCGTTTTTTTGGAGGAGTACGATATGATTACTTCTATGGAAAAAGTTGCTTATTTTGTAAAACTAAGCGAATCGGTATAGTTTAGTTTATTCTGATGAAAGTTCATTATGGTTTCGAGGATATAGAATCTATCAAAAACCCGGTAGTTACCACTGGATCTTTTGATGGTGTACATATTGGGCATAAAACAATCATCAATCGAATTAACGAGATTGCTCGGAACGTAGATGGGGAATCCGTTATCATTACGTTTTACCCGCACCCTCGGAAAGTTCTTTACCCGGAAACCGAGGGGCGAAAACTGATGTTTATCCTCTCTCAGCGCGAGAAAATAGAATTGCTTAGCAAGGCAGGTGTCGATCATTTGATCGTTGTGAAATTCACGTTAGAATTTTCAAAAGTATCATCGTTGGATTTTATCAAGAGATATTTGGTTGAAAAACTTCATGCAAAGTATATTGTTGTTGGATTTAATCACCATTTTGGACACAATCGTGAGGGTGATTACGACGAGTTGAAACAGCTAAGTTTGCTGTATGGCTTTGATGTAGAGGAAATCCCTGAACAGGATATTCAGCAGGAAACCGTTAGTTCAACTACGATTCGTAAATCATTACTCGAAGGGAGGATTCAAAGGGCCAACGCCTACTTGGATCATCAATACATTATTATAGGAGCGTTGGGAAAGGGAACGCATTTCTTTGAACAGGTCGAATTTCCTACTCTAACTGTTCAAATTGAAGAGTTGGGAAAGTTGATCCCTCCCGAAGGTGTTTACGCAGTTACGTTGGAATGGAACTCGGCTTCGTACCGGGCGATGGTCATAGTATGGTCCGAAAAGGCTAACTCGGACGAGTTTGAAGTTAGCAAACGGAATGTGGAAATACATATTCTTGATTTTGATAAGAAATTTTATAATCAGGATGCGAAACTGTATTTCCATAAACGAATTGCTGAAGAGGTTGATATATGTAATTTACAGCGGTTGAAATACCAATTGCTGGAAGCCGTAAAATCGGTGGATGAGTTAATTTTTTAAAACTGATTTTTATCAAGCGTTCATATTGTTACTTTACTTTATTTTTGTGCAAATTTGTATCGAGTAATTGATGTGAATTAATTCTGTATCTGAGAAAGGAAAATGTTTGCTTTTGAGGATTCAGCTTGCAATCTGATCCAGAGGAAATTCTGATGGAAAAGAGAATCGAAAAATGGTACTTTTTTATCGTAAAAAAAGCAATGTAATACATATATGCTTGCTTTATTTTAGTAGGTGCTATTTTTATATCTTGTGAAAGGATAAGTAATTCTCTCAGAATTTTGTGGGTAAGATTCTTAAATGATTTTTTACTTTAATATCATATACCATGAAATTCAATCCAGAAAAGTATCGAATTCCCGATGAAAGGATGAAGCCATTCATCGATGCTGATGAGATATGGGAATACATTAACAATGCTGAACCAACCAAGGAGCATGTCAGGGAAATAATTGCAAAATCGCTCGAAAAAAATAGACTGAACCTTGAGGAAGTGGCGGTTCTTGTAAACACAACAGATCCAGAACTTGTGGATGAGATTTTGCAAGGCGCAAGAACACTTAAAGAGCGTGTTTATGGGAACAGAATAGTATTATTTGCTCCTCTTTATATTGGAAATAAGTGCATTAATAACTGTAAATACTGCGGTTTTAGAGCTTCCAATAAAGATGCTGTTCGCGTAACTTTATCCGATGAGGATATTGTTAAAGAAGTTGAGGCATTGGAGGATAATGGGCAAAAGCGATTAATATTGGTTTATGGCGAGCATACCAACTATTCGGCTGAATATATTGCTCATACTGTTCGGCTGGTATACGATATAAAGAAAGGGAATGGCGAAATTCGTAGGGTGAATATTAATGCAGCACCGCTCGATACAGATGGTTTTAAAGTTGTGAAGGATGCTGGAATTGGCACATACCAAATATTTCAGGAAACTTATCATCCCGAGGCCTACTCATGGTATCATCCTTCAGGAAAGAAGAAGGATTTTGAGTGGCGATTAACTTCGCTCGATAGAGCCCAGGAAGCAGGCCTGGATGATGTGGGAATTGGCGTATTGTTTGGGTTGTACGATTGGCGTTTTGATGTTCTAGCGCTTGTTAGACATACAAATCACCTAGAGGCATGCTACAATGTTGGGCCACATACTATATCATTTCCGCGCATAAAGTCTGCTGCGGGACTTGATATAACCGATAAATACTTTGTTTCCGACAATGATTTTGTAAAGTTAGTTGCAATACTTCGACTTGCAGTGCCTTATACAGGAATGATTCTAACTGCAAGAGAGCCCGTTCATATTCGTCGTCAGGTTATTCAGTTTGGGGTATCGCAGATTGATGGAGGAACAAAACTTGAACTTGGTTCATACTCCGGAACAAGGAATGAGCAGCAAGATCTGAATAAGGAGCAATTTCAAATAAATGATAATCGCTCGTTGGGTGAGATAATTGATGAGTTAATTGAGCATAATTATATCCCTTCGTTTTGTACGGCGTGTTACCGTTTAGGACGAACTGGTGAGCATTTTATGGAGTTTTCTGTGCCTGGTTTTATTAAAAGGTATTGTACTCCAAATGCTTTGCTCACCCTTACGGAGTACCTTGTGGATTATGCCAGTCCAGAGGTACAGCAAAAAGGTTATACGTTGATAAACAAAACACTAGTTGATTTGAATGGACATCAGAATACCGATGAGATAAAACGAAGAATTGAAAGGATAAAGGTCGGTGAGCGTGACTTATACTTCTAGCAAAAAGAAACAAGGATTAACACATGTTAATCCTTGTTTCTTTTTACCAGCCGGGCAAGAAATTAATGCCCCAATTTGCCGATTTAAATCCTCCGAGCTGGAACGGAATGGCATAGTATGGTTCCAGTACAAGCATCCCGAACAGATTTATTCTAAAACTTATGCCTGTGCTTACAAATGGGATTCGTTGATTCGAATTTTCGGGAGACCATTTTAATGTTGGCTTATAATCTTTTGTCCAGGCAATACCTGCATCGGCAAATACCGCCAACTCGGTATAGAATGCGCTAGATTTAAATACAGCTAATCTATGAGGGCCTGTGAATGGTAAACGAATTTCAAAATTTACTATGGCCATTTGATCACCTGTCAGTTGGTCAATATTTACGTTCCCGCTTTGATCGTAATCAATAAAAGCATTGCTATCGTAACCCCGAACGTACCATGGATATCCGATGTAGAGAGGATAGAGTAGGCTGTCGGAAACCGCATTTCCAAATCGTCCATAGTATATTCCGCGCATGGCGAAACTTACGGGTTTCACAAAAATATATTTTCTAATATCAACTAATCCACCCCAGTAGTTGTAGTCTCCGAATGTTCTATCGGCTTGTAATCTAATTCTATTTCCACGCATGGGTGATGCAATTCCAAAATCAGAATTGTCATAAACATAAGCGATGTTCGTACGTTGTAGCCAAAAACCAGGGGGGACATTTCCTTTTCTCTTGTCTGTATAGGAGTAGTAATATTCGTTATCATTAAAATTATACTTGTAATAATCGGAGTAAACGTCAATTTTGTAATAATAGCGTGAAATTGATGAATTAACTTCAAACCTTTGTGTTTGGGATAGTGGAAAGTAGCATGCTCCTCCCATTGAGGATTCAAACATCCTAATTAAATAATAGTAGTCGTCTCGAATATAAGGAGTTCCATTTCTATTAATTGAATCTTGATTATTAACAAATTGACCAAGAGAATAAGGTATGTGAGATAGTGTTAAGCCCCAAGTGATATATTTTTTTTGCTGCAAGTACGTTACTTGACCGCCAAAGTCCCAAATTTCGCCATTCAATGCAAGGCCTGTGTAAATCATATTGCTGCCGGTTATGTCGCTGAATAGCATCTCAACTCCACCAGACATGCCTGTTCCATAAGCGCTAGTGCTAACGCCCATTCCAATGTTGGAGATATAGTCGAGTTTGAATTTTGGCTTAAAACCAACATGTTTCAAGGAGTCCTTTAAATTTTCGGGTAAACTTTTGTTGGCTAGGTTTTTATCTACCAAACCTTCGGTAGCTCTATTAAGTGGAGGCAGTATTGATGCGCTAAAATCGACTATATACGGATCAACTTTTACAGGCTTAAAATCTACTGTATCTGCAGTGTAAATTGAGTATTTGCTATTATAGTAATGCGAATAGCAAACTTCATCGGATTCATGGGCAACGCTCATGGCTGGTGCTAACGGTGTTATACCCGATATTCCGGTAAGAATTCGAGTTAAGCGATACATCTCATTGGTTTTTGTATCAAACTTGAAAAGATTCCTGTAACCATCTGAATTTGATAAAAAGTAGATATTATGTCCATCGCCTGAGAACATTGGGTTTAAATTATCGGCACTTGGAAAAATTTCAAATACTTTAATGCTATTGTCCGATATATTTAGAGTGGCAATATTGTATCCAACTTCGGTATTATTCGAAATATCACGAGGTGATGGTTTATCGGTTGAGTAAACAATCTGAGTTCCGTTGGGCGACCATGCTGGGTGAATGTTGGCCCAAGGATCATGCGTGAGTTGGGTAACAAGCCGCGTTTTTATGTTGATCATGTATAGATCGTTAATGCCGTTTACAAGGCCAGAAACAACGATGTTTTCTCCATCGGGCGACCATGCTGGGTAGTTGAACGAAGGAACTCCTGGAATTGAAAACTCATTCACGAGTTTATCATCAAACGCATCTACAATTAGTATTTTATTTTTGCCTTTGCTAAAAGCAATAAAGGCAAATTGTCGGCTATCGGGCGACCAGGTTCCTGCTGATTCAAGAAAATTCAACGCATCAATTTCGTTGTCGTGAACAATGCTTGATAACCTTCGGATTATTTTTCCGCTTGTTGCATGTGCCAAATAGAGATCTATGGAGAATAGATCTTTCTCGGAATAAAATGCCACATATCGTCCATCGGGGCTTACTGCGGGTGATATGTTAAGTTCTCCGGCATTGCGCTCGAAAAGAATTCTTGTCCCCGAAGGATCTTCAACGCTGTCAGGCATTATGCCTTTAAAATAATCGTAGTATACAGATTTCCATAGTTCTGAGAAAGATTTTTCGGTTAGCCCAACATACTTTATAAGCGCAAAATTGTATCCTCGCTTTGCGGTTTCTTTAAATATTGGATTTATCAAACTATCGCCAAATGTTCTACCTATGAACGACCAATAGGCATGACCCCACCGGTATGGAAAGTATTTATTGGGGTAGAAGGTCATATCCTCCAACGTTGGGAATTGGTCGTTTAAAACAGCATCCCTCATCCACATGGCTGTTTGATAATCATATGTTCCTAACGATAGATATTCCGCCATACCTTCAACCATCCAAAGGGGCAAATTCCTTACCGAGTTTAATGATGTGGAATCGCCTGTGATTAGTGAGTTGTACTGAAATGCGTGAACTAATTCATGCCCCATTACATGATTTGTTTGGTTCCAGGTCTCGGTAAGCGGAAATACAACCCTGTTTTTAAGAGCCTCTGTAACACCACCAGTTCCAACCCCAATTGATTCGGAAATTGCCGTGGTTTGCTGAAAATCGGCATGGTTATCGTATATAAGAATTGGATTCCGTTTATCAATCGAATCTCTGAAAACCTGGTAATGCCGGTCATACCATTTTTCAGCAGAAAGCGATAGTTTATTCAGTAAACTGTCATTTTTAAGGTAATGATAAATCTCGAAGTTAGGCGTTTGGTATACGTCGAATTTAAATCTTTTGTAAATGGGCTTGTTTCTGCCAAAATATTGTGCTTGTACTTGAGAGGTTGCGAAGGTTAGTAATAGTAATGCCGATCCAATCTTGTAAGCGATATGTTTAGCCATAATACAACAATTATTCAACCATTAAGATTTGTGAATTGGATTAAATACTTGAATAAAGTAACTAAAATAACAATTTCCGAAAAGTAATGTTTATTAGCAAAAATCACACCATAACGTGATATTTTATTTTCTATAATTTGCCAGAATTAATAATGTAGATCCGATTTTGTGAGCCTTTGACTTTTTAAACGCTTGTTGCAATGCATCTAAGGATTGTTGTTATTTAATGAAAAATATTGTAATTTTAATTGAAACCAAAAAGTATACAGTTATGGCTGAAAATCTAACCGTTTTAGGCATTAAAATCGAAGACCGAATTAAGGAGGCTGGTGAGGTTCAGAAGGTTCTCACAAAATTTGGCTGTTCTATCAAAACTCGATTAGGACTTCATGAAGTATCCAGTGATTTTTGCAGCACATCGGGGTTGATTATTCTGGAATTAACTGGCCCTAAGGATGATCAGGTTGAGTTGCACAATTCGTTGCAAAAAATTGCAGGAGTTGTAATTCGAAAAATGGAATTTTAAAACGACTGTTAGAAACTATTAACGGAACTATTTCTGCTATCGTTAGGAATTAGTTCCGTTTGTGTTATAAAATCTTGCGATAGATTGTCGGACGTGAAGTCATTCAGTTCAATAGGCTTAATAACATACATTACACCGATTAGCGAAACGAACGCTGAAATAAAGTAGAAAATTAAACTTAGTGCAACACAAACTTCTGGTTGCGAACCAATTAAATTTGCCCCGATAACGAACGCCATTTCTCGCGCACCAATTCCTCCAACTGTGAATGGTATTACAGAAACCAACGATGAAACAAGGAATAGCATTAAATATGCTTGAACATTACTTCTAATTCCTATTGAAAGCAAAATAAATGTGGCGCTTACCAATTGTAACGATTGTATTGTTAATGATTTGTAGAGCACTTTTTTCCATATTACTAAATATTCTCTAAAGAATAACCGATTGAAAACTATGTAGCCAAAGGGGGCAAGAATAATGAAAAAAAGAGTGTAGTACTTATATTTTATATGAAGCGGGACAACTGCAAATAAAACAACAGTAAGTACTGCAACCGCAATTAGCCCTGATAGTCTATCGTTAAAAAGAGCCCAGAATATTTTTCGATGTTTAACCTTGTAACGTTTGCTTAGTACAATAACCTTATATCCATCGCCACCTATTCCTCCCGGAAGAAATAGGTTGTAAAACATTCCAAGCAAATATAGTTTGAGGTTGTTCCTTTTGCCAATATTCAACTTAATAACTTCAAAAAAGTTGAATAGACGGGATGATGCTATGATTTGAGAACAAAAAAAGGCTGCTATTGCGGGAATCAGTAGCCATAGATTTGCCTTTTTGTACAGGTCTAAAACTTGCTTAGTCTCAATTTTGCTAAAAACCCAATATAGCAATGCAAGGGTTACTGTTACTTTAATGAATGTTTTCAGAAAAGATTTTTGCCAACCTTTCAACGCCATGTTTAGTTTCCTTTTTGACACAGATTTATGCATTCAAATTTTTCGAAGCGCAAAAGTAGAATAAATATATTATGTGCAAATTATTTTGAATAAAAAACTCCCAATTATGTTGGGAGTTTTCTGCTGCATCTAGTTAGATGATATTTAGAAACTTTTAATATCGGCGCCTCCGAAAAGTACTAGTCCTTTAATAACTAGTTCGGGTGATGATTGGGTGTCGCTTTGTGCACTTAGCTTTCGTTTATCGGATATGCCTCCAAATATTGAAACAACATCAATTTTTACTTTCCAATCCGATGGAATCAACAATTTTGATCCTCCAAATATGCATAGTATTTCAATGTAATTGACTCCTGGCGCTAACTTGGCCTCGGACAAATCAATTGTAGATCCTCCAAAAACATTAGTAATTCTGCCTCCTTGGAAGTTTTGAGAGTTGATTCGTTGTTCCGATCCTCCGAATACCGATAGGTCATCAATGTAATCGTCTTTACTTTCGAATTTATTGAATGATTTATTTTTATATTTACCATGCCTGCTGAATATCAGCGAAAATCCAAGTACAAGTAAAATTGCTGGCCAAAATAGGCGTCGGAAACTAACCGGAAAGTCGTAATACTTTGCAATAAGAAAGAATGCACCAACTGCAATAAGCGATAAACCAAAAGTTTTAGATTCATGTTTGGCAACAAGAATAAGTCCAATTACAATAAGCAGTGTTTGCCACGTGAAAATGTAATGGTTCCATGGAATACAGTAAAAGTTGAAGTTGTCAATTAATATTAGCCCAGCCAGGGCAATTAACAGTACCCCAATAATCACTCTTGTTGGATTAATCTTAGGAGAGTTTTCAATTTTTTCCATTCCTTTTCAGATTAGTTTTTTGTTAAAGTTAAAGAATTATTATTTACGAGTATAAAAATGCTTGGAATTTCCGTGTTCGCCATACGCTATTTCATCTCCTGTTAGTTGAATGCGGGCCTCGAGGCAGTTTTTGCAATCATCGGCGGCATCGTCGGTGCAGGGCTTGTTTTCGTATAGCTTATAATCGTTACGGTAAACTCCTGGCGTAATGTTGGGCATTACAATATTCGCACCAACCTTAATGGCTTTTTCTCTTCCAAGTGGATCAATGGCTTGAAGTGCAGTTGGCGCTGCAATATTAATATCTTTCATTATGATTCGGAGTAGCGCTGTCATTTTCAGTGCAAGATCAAATCGTTCTTTAATAGGAAGGAGTATGTCTTTATACTGATACAATGGTGTGTCGGGATGCTCAACGTAGGGCCCCATGCCTACCATGTCGATATCCATACTTTTGAGCCATAGCAAGTCCTCCGCTAAATGTTCAAGTGTTTGAAACGGTAGGCCTATCATTACCCCCGATCCTACTTGATAGCCAACCCTGCGTAATGATTTAAGACATTCAATTCGTTCATCGTAGATGTGATGCCTATCGTTTGGATGAAGTTTATAGTATAGGTCTCTACTCGAACTTTCAATTCGTAATAGGTATCTTATACCGCCCTTGTTGAACCACTTGCGGTATGTTTCCTCGGTTTGCTCACCCAGTGAGAGTGTGATACCAAGTTCATTGTTTGTTGCCTGGTTAATTTTATCGAGTAGATTTTCTATTTTTTCAACAAATTCTTTAGTGTTAACCTCTCCTGTTTGTATGGCTATGCTGCCATACTTGTTTTCCCAAGCAAATTTGGCGGCTTCAACAACCTCATTGTCGGTTAGATTATAGCGATTAACATTGCTATTACCTGCTCTTATTCCGCAGTAAAAACAGTTTTTGCTACAGATGTTCGACATTTCAATTAAGCCTCGGAAGTAGACCTTGCGTCCAATATACTTTTCCTTAACCTCTGCGGCTTTTGTGAAAAGTAAAGTTTTGTCATCACCTGTTACGTTTAATAGTTCTACAAGATCATGCTTGTTAAGATTTTCCTTGTTTAGTAGTTTCGATATATTGTTCATCGGAAAAAATATTGTTCATGCTAGTTACTTTTTTGTAATTCAAAACGCATATTACAACCTATTGTTCTATATTTATTGGTAAATTTATAGAGTTGCTTATACAATTTGGGTTGCAATATCCCAAAATAGGATGGATTTAAAAAATGTTATTTATCAAGTTATGGAGCGCACAAAACTGGTTCGACAAATAATACTTTGCATCAAACAGTTAAAGGAAGATGCAAATAATCTGTTCTCAACCGAGAATATAATTCAGAATTCGAGTTTAATGATCGAGGAGTATTTTTTTCAGAAGTTTACCCCTTTTGTTGAGAAAGTTAAAACTGAGGTAAAAAATTTGCCTCCCGATGAATATTTGGCAATTGAGATAGATGCTTGGCTGAGATTGCTCAAGTCAAAATATAATGCGCTTGATAGCGATGAGCATGTGGAACAATATGCTGAGGTTCTATACATTAAGCAGCAATTCTACCCCAGGTTAATAGAGGTGCTTTACGATTTAAAGTTAGAAGTTCTGGAGAGCGAATTTGATGCCAGAACGGATACGTCCATCTCCTTGGTTAATAGCAAACTAGAGTTGGGACCAAATACGGTGGTCGTTTCACCGGCTGTTGTGTCTGCACTTATGTCGCTACTTTATAACTTTAATGTATTAACCCAAAACCAAGATGTAAAGAATCTTTGTAATGCTTTTTCGTTAATTACGGGATATAACCCAGAGGATCTGCTTTTCTACTTGAGTGCAGAAAGTGAATCGGGCAGGTTAAAGGCAAAAGTAAATGCGGAGGATCTTAAGGTATTACACAAGTTGCTGAAGAGTATGATATCAAGAACGGAATTCATTCTTTCATATAACGATTGATTTCTCCTGATTTACTAGCAATAAGGAATACATCTGTATGGTAAACTTACCTCGGGAAGTTCAAAAAGGACTATCCCTTCGTTTAAAAGTTCTTCGTCCTCCTCATGATAATTCCATATTACTTCAACGGAAAAATTAATGTTTCTGAAATTGGATATTTTACGTAGAACCTCACGCAGGTATTTGTACGACGAAGAATTTATGTATTTAAAATTCAGATCTACAATGATTTTTGCAGTTTCTTTGCCCTTCATGAATTCGTAGTACTCATCTAACCATATTAAAATGTCCTGATAGAATTCCTTGGCATTTTCAGGGTGGGAGATTCCCGATATTGAGAATATCCTAGTATCTGGGTCAAAAAATACTTCGGGTGAATCTATAGCGGCTTCAATTCTTAATGGCTTCATGTTATTTTAATCAAACTTCAATGTAAATATAAAACATATCTAGGAAATTTGTCAAATGAGCATTTGTTTCTTTGATTAATAGCCAAATTTGAAAAATGAAGTTCTCATTTGTATGGATTAATGTGTATTGTTGACGTTTGTTGAATAATTTGAGCAAACATAGATTCTCATTGGCCAATAGCCAACGCTAAAAAGATAAAAATGAATTTTAGAAATTTTATGTTAAATTTTTGATTGAAATAGGTTTTTGTGATTAAAAAGTGAAAAATGGCGTTATATTTGTGAATAGTTCAACTAGAATAGTCCCATGCAAATAATTGGTTAGTTTGTTCTGTGGTGCTTTTAAGGGGAACTATTCTCGATTTATTGTTAAATCGTGTGTTTGGGGATGAAGGAGGCCTATGGCCTCCTTCTTATTTTATAACCTTACTTTTTAAATATGAAGTAAACTGCTAGAATTAAAAAAGCAAAGCCAATAAAATGGTTCGTTTTTAATGATTCTGTCTTAAATGCAAATACAGTAAAAACTGTAAATACTATTAAAGTGATTGTTTCTTGAATTACTTTTAACTCCACCAATGAGAATGGTCCACCATTGCCTTTAAATCCAATTCGGTTGGCGGGAACTTGAAAAAAATACTCAAAAAGAGCTATTCCCCAGCTAATCAGCACAATTGCAATCAGTCCAAGATTCTCGAACCATTTAAGGTCTTTAAATTTTAGGTGACCATACCAGGCAAGCGTCATAAAGGTATTTGATAGAATCAACAAGAGTATGGTGTAAAAACCTTTCATTCCCATAGCATTATGCTTTCAAGCCTTTCGATAAATGAGTTTCCATAATTTGATTGCAAAAGTATCTATTTAAGTTGTTTGTTGTTTAATATTGTTCGTTTTTCTTTCGTATTTATTGAGAAGTTTGCATGAATGGATATCATTTGCTCTATGCTCTAAACAAAAAACGAACAACTTGAAAAACATTGATAAATCTGAATTACATTTGTCTAAACTAAAATGATCAATTTATGTTGATTTCGATGACAGGCTATGGCAAAGCCGAAGTGGAGTTTGGTACAAAAAAGATTATAGCCGAAATACGTTCGTTAAATAGTAAGCAACTTGATTTAAGCGTTAAACTTCCTTCTATTTATCGCGAAGTTGAAATGGATATTCGAGCAGCTGTTTCTCAGCAATTGGTTCGCGGTAAAGTTGACTTTCAGGTAATATATGAAGACTCTTCGGAATCTTCTGCTATTCCCATAAACACGGATGTTTTTGCATCATACTATAATCAACTAGTTCTGTTGTCCAGCAAGCATAGTATTTCGTTGGGTAATGAACCATTGTTTCAAACTATACTGAGACTTCCTGATGTTTTAAAGGTACAAAAAGACGAAACCTCGGGAGAGGAATGGGAGGCCATTCGCGGTCTTACAACAAAAGTTCTTGATCAGATTGTTAAGTTCCGAATTCAAGAGGGTGGTGTTCTGGAGAAAGATATAGTTATGAGGGTTAACCTGATTTTAAGCCTATTGGAAAAGGTTGAACCCTTTGAAAAGCAAAGAATTGTTGATATTCGAACCAGATTAGCTGATAACCTTAATGGTTTATCGAAAGATTTGAAACTTGATTCGGATAGGTTTGAGCAAGAAGTGATATACTATTTAGAAAAGTTGGATATAACGGAAGAGAAGGTTCGTCTTCGCAATCACTGTAAGTATTTTATCGATACGGTCAATCTTAACGAGCCTGTTGGTCGGAAATTGGGCTTTATTGCCCAAGAAATGGGCCGCGAAATTAACACTCTAGGCTCAAAGGCTAATAATGCGGATATTCAAAAAATAGTTGTAATGATGAAGGATGAGTTAGAGAAGATAAAGGAGCAATCCCTTAATATCCTTTAATTTATTGACTATCTTGATAATATCAAAACGTTTTTTGTTTTTAAAAAATTCGCTAGTTACTTAATTAACTAAAAAAGAATTCTTATAATTGCCATATTCAACTGATTATGGAAGGTAAATTGTTTATATTTTCAGCACCGTCGGGTGCAGGTAAAACTACAATTGTAAAGCATTTGCTTTCAAAGTATAAAATGCTTGAATTTTCAGTTTCAGCGTGTAGCCGCGCACCCCGGAATGGTGAAGTTGATGGTGCTGATTACCATTTTTTGAGCGTTGATGATTTTAGGCGGCGAATTGCCAATGATGAGTTTGTTGAATGGGAGGAGGTTTATCCGGGCTCGTATTATGGTACGTTATGGTCTGAAGTTCGGAGAATATGGGATAGGGGGTATCATGTAATGTTCGATGTGGATGTGAAGGGAGGCCTAAATCTGAAAAAGAAATTTCCAAAAAACTCGTTGGCAGTATTCGTTATGCCACCTTCGGTTGATGAGTTAAGAATGCGTTTGGTTAAGCGTGGGTCTGAAACCGAAGAATCCATCAATGTAAGGGTAGGGAAGGCCTTAGAGGAGATGAAATTTTCGGATCAGTTCGACCTAATTATTGTGAATAAGCAAGTAGAAACTGCCTTTTTTGAGGCAGAAAAAGCTATTGAGTCATTCATAAATACATGAAAATGAAAGTAGGATTATTCTTTGGTTCTTTCAACCCAATTCATACAGGACATTTGGTTATAGCCGAATACCTTTTAGAATTCTCTGATTTAAAGGAGATTTGGTTTGTTATTAGCCCTCAGAATCCTTTAAAGGATAAAAATGTATTGGCCTCCGATGAGCATCGGTTAAATATGCTACGCTTGGCATTACCCGAGAATAATCCTCGCATGAAGGTGTGTGATGTTGAATTTGGGATGCCTCGGCCATCCTATACTATTGATACTCTAAAAAAACTTGCCCAGAATAATCCCGACAAAGAATTTGTTGTTTTAATGGGATCAGATTCTGCTAAGAATATAAATCTGTGGAAGGATTATCAGATTTTAATTGAAGATTGGGACATATATGTTTATCCAAGGGAAAATGCAGCCATTTTCATGAAGTTTCCATCGCCGAAATTTTCGTTAATTGATGCCCCTGTTCTTGGAATATCGTCAACGCAGATTAGAGATCTTGTGGAGAAAGGAATGAACGTTTCGGGTTATGTGCCTGATGATGTCTGGGAGTACATCCATAGGAATAATCTTTATGCTTTAAAACAAACCGAAGAACATCATGGATAGCCGTATAATAATTTCTGGTTTTATTGATAAAGGCGAAATGGATAAAGCAATTGAGTTTGTTGATGCATTACCTCAATTGGATGCTGAGACATGGTATTTAAAAGGAAAAATATTTTCCCGTATGGGAAAATTACATGAAGCGCTAAGTTGCTATAACAAAGCGTTGACAATTGATCCAGGTCATGAGGAAGCCCAGGTAATGATTGATTTATCGCAAAGAATATACGCGTTCAAGGATCCTAACCGGTATAATCATTAAAAAAGCCCCTGCAAAGGGGCTTTTTCGTAAGTGAAGTATTGTCTTATTTAACAATTTCCATTCCTCTTTGAATTGCTTCTTGATTCATGGGGATTAAATTGTGATGGCGTGCGGGAAGCGATTTCTCCAATCCCTTTATTACATTCTCCATTTTTACAATGGGTTTAACCTTTAAGAATGCGCCAAGTACAATCATGTTAAACGTTTTAGCGTTTTTCAATCTTGCAGCTTCTTCGGTAGCCTCTATTTTGTATATTTTGATATCCTTACGGTCTGGATGATGTACAATTCCGTTTGGATCATAAATAAGAGTTCCGCCAGGTTTAACCATTTTTTCGAATTTATCCATCGACTGTTGGTTAAGAATGATAGCGGTGTCAAATTCCTGAATAATGGGTGAACTAATACGAGTGTCACTCAAAATAACGGTAACGTTGGCTGTACCACCTCGCATTTCGGGACCGTATGAGGGCATCCAAGATACCTCTTGGCCTTGCATGATTCCAGAATAGGCAAGAATTTTACCCATAGAAAGAACGCCTTGTCCTCCAAATCCTGCTATAATGATTTCTTCTGTCATTTTCTTGTTGGATTTAATAATTAATAATCCTATTCATCTTTCATATCGCCAAGAGGATAGGCTGGGAACATGTTCTCAACCATCCATTCATTCGATTTTACAGGAGATAGTTTCCATCCTGAGTTACAGGTCGACACTACTTCAACAAACGAAGTTCCCTTCTTTTGGCCAGTATTTTCGAATGCTTTTGTTATGGCTTTTTTGAGTTTGCGAACAGCAGCTGGAGTATGTGCTGATTGGCGAGTTACATAGCATGTGCCGGGTAGTTGAGCTATCAACTCGGTTATTTTTAATGGGTAACCATTTAATTTGATATCCCTACCGTAAGGAGTTGTAGCGGTAACCATACCTTCGAGAGTTGTGGGAGCCATTTGACCTCCGGTCATTCCGTAAATACCATTATTGATAAAAATAACAACAATATTTTCCCCACGGTTACATGCGTGCATTATTTCGGCAGTTCCAATTGATGCTAAATCGCCATCACCCTGATAGGTGAAAACGTATTTATCGGGGTAGAGCCTGTTTATTGCGGTAGCCACAGCGGGAGCTCTTCCGTGAGCAGCTTCTTGCCAATCAATATCAAGGTAGTTGTATGCCAGAACCGAGCAACCTACAGGTGAAACGCCAATGGTTTTACCCTGGATGTTGAGTTCTTCAATTACTTCGGCAACAAGTTTATGAACAACGCCGTGGGTACAGCCCGGGCAGTAGTGCATAATGTTGTCGGTTAAAACCTTAGTTTTAGAGTAAACAAGGTTTTCCTCTTTGATTATATCTTTAATATCCATCGTGGTTAGCCTTTAATTAGTTTTTCTTCCAATGCTTTAACTACTTCGTTTGGAGTAGGAATAACGCCACCCATACGGCCATAGTGTTCAACAGGTATGCGTCCGTTTACTGCTAAACGAACATCCTCTACCATTTGCCCTGCACTCATTTCAACGGTAAGAATACCCTTGATTTTTCCAATCATTGTTTGGATTGCCTTGGTTGGGTATGGGAAAAGAGTGATAGGTCTTAGTAATCCAACTTTAATACCTTTTTCGCGGGCTAAGTCAACAGCCTTTTGGCAAATACGGCTCGATGAGCCATAGGCAACTAAAAGGTATTCGGCATCGTCGCAGTTGATTTTCTCGAAACGAACTTCTTTCTCCTCAATTTCTTTATACTTTGCTTGCAGTTTAATGTTAAACTGTTCCTGACGGCTAGCATCAAGATCGAGAGATGTTATGATGTTACGTTGACGATTTGCGGTTTTTCCTGTAGTAGCCCATGAACCATAACGTTTAACAACTTCATCGTCGGATAGTCTTGGTTTGTAGTCACCAATTTGAACTTTCTCCATCATTTGGCCAATAACGCCATCGGAAAGAATCATTGCGGGATTTCTGTACTTAAATGCTAATTCAAAGCTTAAATCAACAAAATCATACATTTCCTGTACCGAAGCAGGCGCTAAAACAATAAGTCTATAATCACCATGTCCACCGCCCTTTACAGCTTGGAAGTAATCGCTTTGTGCTGGTTGGATAGTTCCCAATCCGGGGCCTCCACGTACAACGTTAACCACAAGGCAAGGTAGCTCTGCACCGGCAATGTAAGTTATTCCTTCCTGTTTTAAACTTATACCGGGGCTCGATGATGAGGTCATTACTTTTTTACCGCAACTAGCACCGCCGTATACCATATTGATTGCAGCAACTTCGCTTTCGGCCTGTAGTACAACCATGCCAGTTTCTTCCCAAGGTTTACGAACCATAAGGGTTTCCATAACTTCGGATTGAGGAGTGATGGGGTAGCCAAAGTAACCGTCACAACCGCAACGGATTGCTGCTTCGGCAATCGCCTCATTCCCCTTCATTAATTTATAATCTGCCATCTTATTAATAATTTCAAGTTATAATTAACTGAATTTAGGCGTTAGCCTCTGTTTTAACTTTATAAACCGAAATAACGCTATCCGGACAAACCATTGCGCAGTTTGCGCATCCAACGCATGCTTCAGGATTCGACATGTAGGCGAAGTTGTATCCTTTGCCGTTTACCTCTTTAGCCAAACTGATGACTTTAGAGGGACAAGCAACAATGCAAAGGCTACAGCCTTTACATTTCTCTGTGTCAACCACAATTGCTCCTCTTATTTTTGCCATAATATTTAAATTTGAGAATGAATGATTATTGTAAAATTATATAATCTAATTTATTGGGTGGTTTTCGTGGAATTTCTTTAACCGGAATTCCAAATCACCAAATTGATCTTTGCTTACTTGCGATACACATGCTCTAAGTCCTTCGGTGTGCTCACTACCTGTAATAGCTAGTGATATGGCACTAACACCGTAGTACAGTAGTTCTTCAATCAAATCCTCGCCCGAAAGGCCTGGGTATGATATGGTGAAATAGAACCCGTCGGCCAAGGGCTTATCTTCGTCTTTGTCGTACACTATTTTAAAGCCGTTATCAACAAAAAGTTTTTTCATGATTGCTGCTTTTTCACCGTATACCTTTACTGCTTTAACAAAGTCGTAAGTTCCTTCGTTGGCTGCTTTAAGCATGGCTGTCAATCCGTATTGAACGGAGTGGCAAACTCCCGAAGATAGGCTGTAAACTGCACCATAAATCATTGCATAGCCAAATTCATCGGAACTGAAGTAGCGTTTTAGGTCGGGAAAGCGGCGGGAGTATAGGTTGTTGCTAATTACAAGACATCCAATTCGTTGTCCTGCATACGAAAATGCTTTTGAACTTGATATTAGCATTAACCAATTGCTGGTATAGTTGGCAACGGTTGGTTGGTAAGGAGGCTGGCCTGGTTTTGATAAATCCTTCCGAAAATCCATGGCAAAATAGGCTAAATCTTCAATAACAACAACATCGTATGCGGTTGCTAGATTGCCAATTGTTTGAAGTTCTTGCTCTGTAAAACAAATCCATGATGGGTTGTTTGGATTTGAGTAAAGAATGGTGGAGATATTGCCTTTCTTTAAGTATGATTCCAATTTATCCCGCAATTTATTGCCACGGTAATTGTAAACATCAAATGTTTCGTAGTTCATTCCCAGCACTCGGAGTTGTTGCTTTTGCACTGGAAAGCCTGGGTCGATGAATAGAACAGTATCTTTTTGTGCATTGCACCTATTGGTAAGCAGGAACGATGCCATTCCTCCTTGCATTGAGCCCACAGTGGGAATGCAACATTTTTCATCAACATCAATATTGATGAAGTTTTTAACAAAACGCGATATTTCCTTTTTGAGTTCTGGAATACCGTCAATCATAGGGTATTTAGACGCTACGCCTTTTTTTAAAGCCTCAATTTCGGCATTAATGCCTATTTCGGTAGGCTCTATACCCGGAACTCCCATTTCCATCCGGATGAACTTTTGTCCGCTAGCCACTTCAATTTTATTGATAAGGCTAACGATTTCGCGAATTGAAGCTTTTCCAACCTTTGGAAGTTTGGATTCTTCAATTTTTGATTTAACTATATCGTAAGGGATTGGAGTGTTTTTCATGATATAAAAAATCTAAATTAACGTGTATTGTAATAGCATGACTTACAAGTTAATAAATTAAAACTAAAAAGGCTGATAATTCCTTTTAATCAAGCGTACAAGTTTAGTAATAATTTTCGATAATTTATATGATTTTTGGTTTAAAAATGTTACAATTTGTAATCTATAAGTTTTAAAATATTACTTATAAATAGAAAAATGGGTATAATTGGTTATAAAATGAAATAGTAATTTAGTTGCATATCGGATTTGCGGTGTTGTAATAATAATCCAAATTGCTGATAAATAGATGGATATCTTTGAATGCCCGTTGTCTCTTTTGTGTTTTTAAATAAGAAGCGGGGTGGCTTTATGCCACCCCGCTTTCCGAATACATTTATCCATATGTCCGAAGACTATTGGATGAGTGTTGGTTATTCCTTTATCCAGCGTACTACCATATTGCTATTTGCTGAGGTTATTCTGAATATATAGATTCCTTTAGCCATAGCGGAGATATCAACAGGGGTAACGCTACTATTAATTGCAATAGTTTTTAGCACAACACCATTGATGCTTAGTAGTTCAACGGTTGCCATTTCTACACCAGAGGGCAACTTAATGTTGATGAACTCTGTGGCAGGATTGGGGTAAAGTTCAATTGCGGTTATAGTGTTGTCTCCAATACCAACAGCAGCGTTTTGAGTAACTGCAATGGTTTTGGATTCCACGCCTGAACCTGAAATTGTTATGGTTGCTGTACGTTCAGCAGTGTTAGGATTAGCCTCTGCCGTTAAAGTAATAGAGGCATTACCTGTGCCACTAGTTGCGTTTGCGGTCAACCAACTTTCAGATGAAGACACGGTCCATGCAATATTCGATGTGATATTGAAATTGGCTGTACTACTAGCCTGAGCTTCAATGGTCAACTCAGTTGTAGATACCGTTAGTGAAGGTTTCTCTGTAATATGAATGGTTCCATTTACGTATGAGAATTCGTAGTTGTTATCCGATCCTCCAGAAACTGTTATAGAATATTCACCAATTGCGCTTCCCGTTGTAGCAGTGGTGGCAGCAATTGGAAGAACATCCAAGTCACTCTCATCATCTCCATTTACAAAACCAGAGTAAGATACTGTTAGTGCTGGAATTTGTGATCCTTCCTCCACTGTTTTGTCCCCAGCGGTTACAGTTAGCATAGCCTTTACCACGTTTATGGTTGTGGTTTGGGTAGACTCTGCATATGTACTTAAGTCGGAAGGTGTAAAGGTTACGCTTAGCACTTGGTTGTTTCCCGCATTTAGAACATCGCCAATGACAGGAGTGTATGCAAATGTACCTGCAACATTGCTGGTGGCGTTCAGTTGGGTTGCGCTCAGTGCAGTACCGTAAACAATATCCGACGGTGTATTCCATGATATTGCTGGTACTAGTTTATCAATAACAGTTAACTTTCCATTTACATATGCGATAGAGTAGTTGCTAAGTCCTGTTCCTACAGCATTACTTACGGTAATGTCATATTCGCCTAAAGCACTACCTGCATTAGCTCCATTGCTAGTAATTGTAGCTGAGGTTACCTCATCACCATCAAAAAGTGCACTTGTGGAGAATTCTGTTCCATTGAATGTGTAGGAATTACCAATGATTTTGCTGAAACTATCTGCTGTAATTGTTAATCCGGCAGGAGTTATGTTGGCAACAGTACTTGGTGCTCCCGTTAGCGATAATGTATAGTTTCCAGCATCAACTCCTGCTAAAACGGTAGCATTCGTAAGTGATACATTGATGTTGTTTCCTACATTAGCATCAGCAAATTCAATGGTTGAATTTAGTGATATATCATCACTGCTAATTGCTCCAACAAGTGTGAGGTTGTTTTCAGCGATAACTGCATTGGTTGTTTTGTTGTAGTTGCGGTTGGCAACTGTGAACGAACCTCCAATGGTTAACTCTTTAGCACTGATATCTGCTGAAGTTATGCCCGTAACGGATGCGAGTGAATAATTACCCATATCGCTTCCTCCGTTAATAGTTATATTGGTGTAATTAACATTTTTAGCAGTACCAATATTTTTGTTTTCAAACGCAACATCATAAGAGAATGTTAGTTCGTCACCAGAAATACGGTCATCGGTAAAGCCAATGCCAGTTACAGTTGTAGTTCCGTCATATACTTTGCTATCAGCAGTGAAGTTGCTTAAAGTTAAAGTACGAACGGTTACTGAAAGGGTTGCACCTACGCTTGTGATGTTGTAATTATTATCAACACCATTGGTAATGGTTATGTTATAATCGCCAATAATGCTAGCAGTATTAGCAGCGGTAGCAGTTACTGGTGCAAAGTCGAGCACGCTAGCATCATCACCGTTTACAAAACCATCATAGGTGATTGTTAAATCTGGATTTACAGAACCGTAGGTTTTGCTTTGATTATCAGCCGTTGCAGTTAATGAAGCCTTGCCAACATTGATGGTGACAGTTTTACTTGCAGCAGCATAAGTGGTACCATCAGTTGGGGTGAAAGTTACGTTGAGAGCTTGAGCGTTTCCTGCATTCAGCACTGAACCGATAGCTGGACTGTATGTAAATGTTCCTTCTACGGATGCAGTTGCATTCATCTGAGTTTCATTTAGTGCTGTGCCGTAAACAATAGCATCGGGAGTGTTCCATGTTATTGTTGGTACTTGTAACGTTGTTAGAGTTAAAGTTCCCTCCAAATAGTTCATCTCGTAGTTATTGTCAAAACCAGCCAATACTGTAATTGGGTATTCTCCTGCATCGCTTAATGAATTAGCCTTGGTAGTTGCTACTGGTGCAAGATCCAAGTTGGATACATTGTCGCCATTTACAAACCCTGAGTAGGTAAATGTTAATTCAGGGATTGTACTGCCAGTTTGAAGTGTTAAATCATCAGCAGTTGCAACTAGAGCCGCTTTGTTTACGGTGTAATTTACCGTTTGGGTGGTTGTGGCAAAGTAACTATCGGTTGGGGTTAATGTAGCGGTGATAGTGTGTGTGCCAGCATTAAACACTGAGTCGGAGTTAAAACTGTATGCAATAGTTCCATCTACATTAGCTGTTGCATTCATGATTTCTGAGCCTGCCGGAGTTCCATATGTTACTGAGACAGGTGAATTCCAGTTGATGGCTGCTGTTTTTTCTTCTTCACTTATTAGTGCATCCCATCCGGAACGAACAACTGATCCGTCGCTATAGAAGCGAATGCATAGAGCCCCACTTAAGCCTGTGGCAGTGTAGGTTCCAGTTAGTCCGTTGCCGTTCAGGGTGGCTAGGAGTTTATCCGAAGAACTAGTTCCATCATAGATATACAGGTAATCGTAGTTGAACTCAGAGTTGAACGTGCTGAAGTTTATTTTAACGACCTTGTGGTTAGACGATGGATAAATCACCAAAGTGTAATTCTCACCATTTTGGTAATCTCCGGTTGAGTTTCCTGAATCGTAAAACTTAATTGAAGCTCCATCGGTAAGCGAAACTGTTTTGTTTGACATTAACAATACATTGGTTGTGATGTAATTGGTTTTAACCAATGTATCGCTGTTTGTACCGTCGGAAACAATTAGACTTACGGTGTAAATGCCCCAAGTTGTATAGTTGTGTGTTGGGTTCTGTTCGGTTGATGTTGCTCCGTCGCCAAAGTCCCAACTCCACGAACTAATATTGCCTAAACTAGCATCGGTAAATGTAACAGTTGGCAGGTATCCTGTGGTTATATTTGCATTGAAATCAACACTGAATGGTTCTGCTGTGATGTAATCGGTTCTTGTCAAAGTATCTGTATTTATTCCATCCGATACTATAAGAGTTACATCATAGATGCCTGCTGTTGTGTATGTATGCAATGGGTTTTGTTCAGTAGAAGCATCGCTGCCATCACCAAAATTCCAAGCCCAGGATATTGCCCCAACAGTTGCATCGGTAAACTGTACGGTTGGTTGATAGCCAGTGGTAATGTTAGCACTAAAATCGGCTATAATGTTAGTAGCGGTGATGTAGTTATCTACGGTTAGCGTGTCGGTATTGTAACCGTCCGATATGGCTAACGATACAGTATAGTTTCCTGCGCTTGAGTAAGTGTGTGATGGGTTTTGCTCGGTTGATGTATTGCTATCACCAAAATCCCATGCCCAAGAGGTAGCCCCAACTGTAGCATCGGTAAACTGTACGGTAGGCATATAGCCCGATGTGATATTTGCACTAAAGTTAGCAACAATGTCATTGGCAATAATTTCCATCGATGCTTCGTTGCTATTACTGCTACCGTCGGTTGCTGTTAGGGTTACAGCATAGATACCTGCAGTGTAGAATGTATGGATTGGGTTTGTGTCGGTTGAAACAGCACTGCCATCGCCAAAGTTCCATTCGTATGACGTAGCACCAACGCTGGCATTGGTAAACTGAACAGTAGGTTGATAGCCTGAAGTTACATTTGCCGCAAAACTTGCAGTTACGCCATCTACTACATGAATGGTTTTTGATATTGATTGGCTAGCAGTTCCGTTTGATGCAGTGAGTGTGATGGTGAAAAAACCTGCTGTGGTATATGTATGACTTGGGTTCTGGTCGGTAGATGAACTGCCATCACCAAAATTCCATGTCCAGGAGTTAAGACCAGCCATTAAACTTGCATCGGTGAATGTTACTGTAAAAGGATTAATTCCTAAAGTATCGGAAACGGAGAAGTTTGCATAGGGCAGAACCTCTGTTACTAATGCCTTCCAACCATTTGCTACTACGCTACCATCACTATGAAATTTAGTGCAAAGAGCTCCATTTATATTGGTTGCCTGAAGTGGAGTAGTGAAGGATGATCCATTTTGAGTGGCTATTAATCCGCTCGATGAGTTTGTGTTGTTATAGATGTAAAGGTAATCGTAGTTTGATTCAGATGCAAAAGATACGAATTCCATTTTAATTACAGCACCCGGTGTGGTGGGGTAGAATGTAAAAATATAGTCTTCGTTGCTTACATACTGTCCAGCTACTCCACCCGAATCGTAAAAGTAAAGTGAGTCGGAAACGGTCACGCTGCCATTGTGCATTAAAGCATCGGTTGAGGCGTTAATGTAGTTGCTTTTTACTAATGTGTCGGAAGTTATTCCATCCGATGCAACTAATGAAACACTATAATTTCCTTCAGTAGTGTATTCGTGCGATGGGTTCTGTAAGTCGGATGTCGCTCCATCGCCAAAATCCCATGTCCAACTTGTAATAGTAGTGTTTGTTGCGGTTGAATTATCAGTAAAATCAACCGTAAATGGGATCATTCCAATTGTAGGGCTTGCAACGAAATTAGAATTTATTGTAGTGCCTGCGGCTTGGGTAAATGTGATACGAACTGTGTCAACATCCGCTCCAGCAACGGTAACAATTGCAGTGCGTGCTTCGCGTGAGGTTGTATTGGCTTCATAGCTAATTGTTAGAGTATCGCATTTGGTTCCACTTGCGGAACTTACAGTAAGCCAACTTGCAGAACTGCTTACAGTCCAATCAACAGTTGATGTAATGATAAGGTCAGTTGTTCCTGCATCGTATCCAAAATTATTAGATGCATTGGCGTAAAGGAGTTTTCCAACGTATCCATCAACCCAGTTAGAGTTTGTTCCACTAAGTGCAAAGTTATTGAGTGTAGCATCCTGCAAATTTGCGGTAGCGTCAATAAGGGTGTCAACTCCTGTGTTGGTTGCATTAGCGATTCCTTGATTGAATGTATAGTATGCTAATAGGCTGTTTTCGTCGCCAGTAAAACCATCATTCATTCCAGTAGCGATTTCAGTTTGGCTAAGTTCTTTATTCCAGATGCTTATCTCATCCATTGCTCCGTTAAAATATCCATCGCCATTCCAGTTACTTTTCCCTAGGTAATTAAGGTTGCGGGTCAATGTATTTGGCACGTTAACATTTCCAGAGGCGATCAGGTTCCCATTGATATATATTTTTGCAGCCCCAGCATTACTAATCGTTGCTGCAATGTAGGTCCATTGATTGGCTGAAAGTACGTTCCCTGTTGTTAAGGAACTACTAGATCCTCCATTGTATATGTTAAGAGATACGTTGTTGCTACTTCCTGAATTAGCGAGTATGATGTTATTTGAACCTGCCCCATTCCCAAAATCGAACAAGCGGGACCAATAGTTGAACGAATTCCATTTAATCCATCCGGTATAAGAGAATCCTTGCGAAAAGTCTATGGCCGAAGTAAGCGTATCAATATTCACATAATCGTTGCTTCCATCAAAAGCCAATGCATTGTTAGTCTGTGCGGTTTGGGTAACTATGACAGCGGCAGGATCGAAAAGTCCAGAGAATACGATGCTGGCATAGCGTGAAGTAACGCCCGCAGGCAATGCTTGCGCAGTAATGCTTAATGTGTCACTTCCTGTTCCTGTGGTTGAACTTACACTTAACCACGATGCAGAGCAGGTGGCTTTCCAGTCAACATCAGTGATAACTGAAAATAGAGCTTTGCTGTTGGCTGCCGTATCTATAGATATGGCCGTTCTTGATAGTTTGATGGCAGCCATATTCTGAGTGATGGTTACTGTGTCGTTTTCAGCGTTAGTGCCAGATATAACCAAAATTGTACTTCTTGATCCATCTAGCGTATTAAGTAAATCCGCAGTAACGGTAATTGTATCATTTCCAGTTCCAGTAGTTTGGTTTAAACTAAGCCAATCGGTCGATTCGTCTATGCTCCAATCTATGTTGGAGGTGATAATAAAGGAGTTAGTGCTACCCGCTGCCGCCGATAAGGTTAAGGCTTTGTTTGAAACGGCTATATTACCACGTAGCTGGGTAACTGTTAACGTATCATTTTCAACATTAGTTCCCGAGATTATAAGTTCAATACTACGTGTGGCATCTGCTGTATTAGTTTCGGTTGTTGTTATGGTGATGGTATCATTTCCTACCCCCGATTCTTTATCCAACGTATACCAAGTCTCAGGACCAGCGATGCTCCAATCGGTATTAGAGGTGATTACAAACTTAGAGGTGCTGCCACTCGCCCTTTCAATTTCAACATTTGCAGTTGATGTTGCAAGGGAATAACTAACGCTATTTGTATCATAGCCCTCTACCCAGTTTGATGAAGTGCCAGAGAGTGCAAGGTTGGTCAGTGTCCCTACAACTCCGCCTGCAACTGCGTTATTAAGGGTATCTATTCCCGTATTTGTATTATCCGCAACTCCTTGGTCAAAGTTGAAGTGGGCAAGTAATCCGCTTTCGGTTCCTACAAGTTCAGAGTGCATATCCGAAATAATTTGGGCTTGTGTACGTGCCGTACTCCAGATACTGTAATTATCCATTTGACCTGGGAAATATCTACTAGTAGTCCACGCTCCAATTTCTGCAGCAGTCAGATTAACCGTAAGGGCAGTTGAGTAATTTTCGGTTTTTATTAACGAACCATTAACATAAATACTGATTTGCTTTGTGGTTTGATTATAGCTGGCTGCTATGTGGTACCATTTACCAGTGGTGAAACTGTATGATGCATTTGTTATAGAACTATTGCCGCTTAGGGCGAACTCAACAATGTTTCCATTCTGTAGTTGGAAGTGCAAGTTGTTATTGCTCCAACTATTGGCGTTATAGATACCATTCCAGGATGTGATAGAGCTAAGTTTCACCCATGTTTCAATGGTAAGTTGGGTGTAATCATTGCCAATGGCAGGAATCGCTACATAATCATCTGTTCCATCTAAAGCGAGAGAATTGTTTAGGTAACTTAATTGTTTAATTCGTATTGTGTCATTTACAGCATTTAGGCCTTCAAGTACAATTATAGCATTTCGGGTTGCGCCAGAAGTATTTCTTTCTACTGTGAAAGTAATAGTATCATTGCACGTACCTGATGCTTGGTCCAGTGTGAGCCAACTTTCCGATGCACTGGCTGTCCATTCTGTATTACTTGAAATTATCACGTTTTTATTTCGTGCCGTAGAGTCAATCTCAAAGCTAGAGATTGATGGTGTTACAGCGTAAACCAATTCTGTGGTGTTAAAACCTGTTACGAAGTTGGATGTGGTGTTCCCATTGCTAAGGTTAAAGTAATAGAGTGTTCCGTTTGCAGCGTTTGCAGAGGAGTCGGCAAGCGTAGTGATGCTTGTATTATCGCCTTCTGCAGTACCCTGATTGAACTCGTAATAGGCTATTAACCCCGATGCGCTTGCAGGGCTGCTAAGCGAAGCAGATATGCTGTTAACTATTTCAACTTGATTCCGTGCTATGTTCCATACGCGTACCTCATCAATTTTTCCATTGAAATAATACCATCCACTGGATCTCCTGCCAATAATCATATTGCTTGATCCCGCATTGTATGTAGCAACGGGTTTTGAATTTGTTAAAAGACCATTAACATACAGTTTGCAATTTGTTCCATCGTATGTTATGGCCATGTGGAACCATTTACCTGCGCTAACTTTCTCTGTTCCTTTTACGTCGGTCCATGTAGTTCCGTTTCGAAGAGTTGCAACTGGTATACCGTCGCCACCGATGTGGAGTTCTAACCCTGTTCCTGTTGTTTCATTCAATGTGGATACAATTGCCTGATCCGTATTTACTACATTGGGATTAGCCCAGGCCTCGACACTAAATGATGAAGGGTTTAATGCACTGCAAGCCACAAAGTCGTTGTAGCCATCAAAGGCTAGTGCATTGTTGGTTTGTGCCTGCACATTCGGTGGTGCTAGCACGCATAGTAAGACAAAGGCCGTAAAAAATAATAAGGCATGTCTAAATTTCATGTGTAAAGATTTAATCATAATTTATGGTAATTTTAAAATAACATATAAAGGAACCTAAAATCCTAGAATAATTGTTTATCAAATTGTACAAAACGTAATTGCAAATTGATCAATTCACACTTTTTAACGCTGGGGGGGGATAACCCTATATGATGAATGAATGATGGTGGTATAGCGAAATTGAATGGATAAACTAACTGGTTTTAATATGATTATATATGTTTGAGCAAAAGGTTATTCGATCGTAATGTTTCTAATTTGGATTACTTGGAATATTAAGTTCATTAATTCTGGTGGCTGATATATTTTGTTTCCATTCGGTGGGCGATATTCCCGTAATAATTCTAAACTGCCGGCTGAAGTTTGTTTGTTCGCTGAAACCAGTTTGTTCGGCTATTTGCCGAATTGATAAATCGGGATTTGAAATCATAAGTCGTTGCGCTTCAGTGATTCGAAGAGTGTTGATCCATGTGTTGAAATTCATATTCTCTTCGCTATTAATAAATTTAGAAAGTGTTGTTCTGTTTAATTGAATGAGTTTGGCCATCTCGTCTATTGTTATGCCCAAATTTAAGTAGTACTTTTTATCTAAAATAATCTTTTTGAAGTTCGACCATTGTGATGCCAAGGCATCTTCTTTGCCAATGTTGTTTATTACTGGATGTATTGTTTTGTATATATTAGGATAGTTGAGATATTCAATGGCAAAGAATAGGTAAAAACTCATAAATATTATAGTTAGAGTAATATCGAACTCTTTGTAGGGGAAAAAGTTGGAGATCATGGAAAGGTTTCCGCAGAATAAGGCTGCAAGAAATGCAATTCGTACCCAGGGAAGTTTCAAGTGTATATTTTCTGAAAAGTAATTATCGAGTCCTTCCTTGTAGTTCTTTTCTTCAATTAAGTAAAGTTTGCTGTAGTAAAACAGCTGGAATACGTAAAAGATAAAAAATAGAAATCGGATTAAAACGGTAGGATGCGAGATTGACTGAGCAAAACTAGTGAAAGTGCTGGTGATGGGATCACCATAAATTATAGATATAACAGCATACAGTGCAGTAATTATAATATATGATTATCCGCAATTATACCTTATTTTACCATACCAAGTATCTTCTACAGCAGCAACCATAAGTCGTTCAAACAACTCTTTGCCAAAATATCTTCGATTGGTTTTATAACAAAACTCGTCCAGATAGTTTTGCAGGTACACGTCTTTTATTTTGTGATTGACTCCTAAGAAGTTTCTCTTTGCATTGCTAATCATGGTATGCACCCATGGGAGTACTCTTGAAGCCTCCTCGGGTGGTACTATCTTTTTGATATGTCTGGAGCTTATCTCTTTGATTTTGTTAAAACCACGCCAGCCATCACTCTTAATCACCGATGAAGAGCTGGTGCTCGCTGAGACTACTTTGTTCATCGTTTTCGACGAAGAGTCCGGAATGACAACCATCTTTACGTATCGGAATGCTGATGGCTTTTTGTTCCTGCGAGGTCGCCCCCGCCTGGGATCAACTTTGGCCATAACTAGAACTTTGCTTTGCCGCTGACTGCCTCTTCCTCTTTTGGTCAGCTCGTCATTTTCGTCCTCTGCATGGGTTCTGAAAAAGGCATCGTCCAGCTCGACAACGCCCTCCAATTCATACCGCTCATCGCGCAATCCCATGACCGATCTGATCTTGTGCATCATGGCCCAAATCGGTTCGTAGCGCTTATGGCCAAGCTGCCGCTGAACCTCAGCAGCAGAGATCCCTTTTTTGGTCATGGTCATCAGGTAAATGGCGTACAACCAGTACTGAAAAGGTAGCTTCGATGACTCCATAACGGTGCCGCTTCGTAAGGTGGTTCTGTATCCACAGCTGCTGCAATCGTGCGAATTGTAGGTTTTGTTCCAGTAATGATGCGTATTGCCACACTTCTTGCAGACGACTCCTTTTCGCTCCTTAACGGTTCGAAAGTGTCTTATGCAGCTGGCTTCATCTGGATATTTCTTTACAAAATCGATAAAATTCATCTCAAGTGTTTTTGTAAAGATAATTATTTTGGTACATTAGCGGATATGCATATTATAATAATAGGAAGAAGTTGCCAGAATATGAAACGTTGAGTTACAAAGTGTGGATTTAAGAGTGTTATCATTGTAAATGTAAAAAGCAATGCCTGCGATGAGGATAGCATGAGGCTTATAAAGGAAAATGCTTCTTTGCTATTGTCGTTGAGGTTGAACAGTAATATGGCTAAAGTTAGAAGTGCTATTAAAAAGTAGGCTCCAGCTAGGATTTTTAATGAAATTCGATAGTTTTTTAACTCTTTATTTTGAGGAATCGGAAAGGCTAAAAAACAGATAGCCATTACACAACCGATAACTATAAAAATCTCATTGGTAAGATGGTATAGGTGATCAATCATTTGTAGTTAAAGGAAATCAAACTTTTATTTCAAAATTGATAGCGAAAATATAAGGTTTCGACTTTTTGCGCAAACTTTTTTGAATAAAGTTTTGAAAGAGTTTGTTTTTTAGAATTTCTGCTAATTGTTTGTGTCGTACATGTGAAAATAATGGGAACTCAATTTTTGAGTTCCCATTATAGAATTAAGATTTGTGATGTTGATTATTCTTTAATCCAGCGAACCACTTTGCTATTATTGGCGGAGGTAATTTTGAACAGGTATATTCCCTTTGCCATTGTCGAAATGTCAACAGGGGTAATACTACCGCTAACCACCACGGTTTTTAGTACAGACCCATTGATACTGATGAGTTCCACGGTTGTCTTTCCGAGATTTGAGGGCAACTTGATGTTGATGAACTCTGTGGCAGGGTTTGGGTACAGCTCAACGGCCGTTAGGGCGTTGTCGCCAATACCCACCGCGGCGCTCTGGGTGACCACGATGGTTTTGGCTTCCACGCCTGAGCCCTCAACTGTTACAGCAGCGGTACGCTCCGCGGTATTCGGATTAGCCTCCGCGGATAGGGTTATTGTGGCATCACCGGTACCTGAGGTAGAACTGATGGATAACCAACTTTCAGCTGAGGATATGGTCCACGTAACGTTTGAAGTAATCGTAAAGTCAACCGTGCTGTTTGCCGCAGCACCAACGGTGAGTTCTGTTGCCGATACGGTTAGCAAAGGACTCGCCGTGATGTGCAGGGTTCCTGCTACGTACGAGAACGCATAGTTGCTATCCGATCCGCCCGCAACGGTGATGGTGTAATCTCCAGCAGCACTTTCCTGTGTTGCGTTGGTGGTGGCAGTTGGCTTACTATCCAAATCGTTTTCATCATCACTGTTAACAAAACCAGAGTAAGATACTGTTAGCGCAGGAATTGGTGATCCTTCCTCCACTGTTTTGTCCTCAGCGGTTGCAGTTAGCATAGCCTTTACCACGTTTATGGTTGTGGTTTGGGTAGCCTCTGCGTATGTACTTAAATCGGAAGGCGTAAAGGTGACGCTCAGCACTTGGCTATTTCCAGCATTGAGAATGCTGCCGATTGCAGGGGCGTATGTAAATGTCCCTTCAGCATTGCAGGTGGCATTCAGTTGGGTTGCGCTTAGCGCTGTACCGTAAACAATATCCGACGGTGTATTCCAAATAATTGCCGGTATTAGTTTGTCGGTAATGGACAATGTGCCATTTACGTAAGTGAAACTGTAGTTTTCGTCTACTCCTCCGGTAACAATAATTGGGTATTCGCCAACAGGACTTTCAGTTGTTGCCGTTGTTGTTGCAACTGGCTTGGTGTTGAGGACGGACTCACTTTCATTGTTGACAAATCCGGAGTATCCAAATGTTAGTGTAGGAATAGCCGCGCCATGCTGAATGGTTTGATTATCGGCTGTAACTGTCAAAACGGCTTTGTTTACATTGATAATAACCGATTTGGTTGTAGCGGCATAGACCGAACCGTCCGATGGGGTAAAGGTTACTGTCAGCGTTTGGCTATTGCCGGCATTTAGGATGCTTCCCTGTGCAGGGGAATAAACGAAAGATCCTTCCACATCGGCAGCGGCGTTGAGCTGAGTTGAACTTAGTGCCGTGCCATAAGTAATGCTCTCGGGGTTGTTCCAAGCAATGACTGGTACCTGCTTAGCAGTAACAGTCAGCGTCCCTGCGGAGTATGAGATTGAGTAATTATCAAGACCATTACCTTGAGCATTGCTTGCTATAATCGGATATTCGCCTTCATCTGCACTGACCAATGCTCCATCACAGGCAAGGGCAACGGTGTTTACTGCATCGCTTCCGTACATGGTTGAAGTTGTAAATTCCGTTCCAGCGAACGTGTAGGCTTGTCCTTTTGTTTTGACAATATTATTTGCCGTAATAGCAAGGCTGGCCAGTGTAATATCGCTCGAAAGCTCTGGCTGTGTCAACGTGTAGTTGGCTGCATCGGTTCCCGAAAGGATTATTGTTTCAAAATTAACTCCAATGCCAGTTCCAACATTTGCCTGGGCAAAAGTTCCGGAAGTTGGCATGGTAGTCGTAACTACATCGCCACTAATTACTCCTGAAAGTTCGCCGCCACTCAGGGTTGCTGTGGTAGTCCCATCGTAAACCTTACTGCTGGCAACCAGGTTGCTAACGGTAAGCTGCTGAGTAGTAATATCAGCTGAAGCAGTTCCGCTTGTAGAAGCAAGGGTGTAATTTGCAGAACCTGTACCACCACTAATGGCAATATTGGTATAGTTAACGGTTTTGCCTGTACCTGCGTTTTTATCGGCAAAGGCGGCATTATAAGTAAAGTTCAGTTCATCGCTGTTTACACGGTCGTCGCTAAAGCCCGTGCCGGTAACAGTAGTGGAAGCATCATACACCTTATTATCGGCTGTAAAGCTGCTCAGGGTAAGAGTACGAGCGGTAATATCAGCAGTAAAGCCCGAAGGCTGGGTAAGCGTATAGTTTCCTGCATCGTTGCCGCTTAAGGCGATATTCGAAATGGTAACAGCTATCCCTGTTCCAACAGTTGCCTGGGCAAAAGTACCGGAGGTTGGCATAGTAGCAGTAACCGCATCATCGCCGATAATACCGGTTAGAGTACCACCGCTTAATATAGCATTAGTAGTCCCATCGTATGCCTTGCTGTTTGCAGCCAGACCGGAAACGGTGAGCGTAGCAGTTGTAATGTTGGCTGATAGTGTAGGCTGTGTCAGCGTGTAGTTGACTGCATCGTCTCCCGAAAGGGTGATTGTTTCAATAGCAACGTTAATGCCCGTACCAACAGTTGCCTGGGCAAATGTGCCAGAAGTTGGCATAGTGGCAGTAACCACATCGCCACTGATTATCCCAACAAACTGCCCACCACTCAGGGTTGCAACATTGGTACCATCGTAAACCTTATTGCTGGCAACCAGGTTGCTTACGCTAAGCACAGCCGGGCTAACGGTAAGTGTACCATTTACGCTGGTAATCTCGTAGTTGTTATCTGTGCCTTCCGACAGGGTAATGGTATAAGTTCCGGCAGCACTCAATGTATCTGTTGTAGTAGAAGCAACAGGGGCAATATCGAGTACGCTGGCATCGTCGTTATTTACCAAACCCGTATAGGAAATGGCCAAATCGGGGTTAACCGAACCGTAAACACGGGTATAATTTGCAGTAGCAGTCAACGGAGCCTTGCCCACATTGATGGTAACCGTTTTACTTGCCGAAGCATAGGTTGTTCCATCTGATGGAACAAAGGTTACATTCAAAGCCTGTGCATTCCCTGCATTCAGCACTGAATCGACAGTCGGGCTGTAAGTAAACGTACCATCGACTGTAGTACTAGCATTCAAATGGGTTGCACTAAGTGCTGTTCCATAGGCAATATCGGCAGGGGCAACCCATGTAATAACCGGCACCGAAAGGGTGGTAAGGGTAAGAGTTCCTTTCTGGTAGTTAAGGTTGTAGTTGTTGTCGGTTCCGGCCAGCACATAAATGTTATAACTGCCGGCAGCGCTTGATGATGTTGCCTTTGTAGTTGCAACCGGCGCCAAATCCAAATCGGAAACATTGTCGCCATTTACAAATCCCGAGTAGGTAAAGGTAAGTTCGGGGATTATGCTGCCTGTCTGAAGGGTCAGGTCGTCGGCGGTAGCCAAAAGTTCAGCTTTGTTTACCGTGTAGGTTACTGTTTTTGTAGCAGCCGAATATTTGCTGTTATCGGGTGTAAAAGTTACAGTAAGGGTATTCGCACCGGCAT
The DNA here is from genome assembly GCA_036322835.1 of Tenuifilaceae bacterium CYCD. Taxonomy (NCBI): domain Bacteria; kingdom Pseudomonadati; phylum Bacteroidota; class Bacteroidia; order Bacteroidales; family Tenuifilaceae; species Tenuifilaceae bacterium CYCD. The sequence continues at coordinate 2,974,991 of AP027304.1, forward strand.
CGAATATCGAGTCGGCAGAGAAGCTGTAGCTAAACGAACCCGCTATATTGGCAGTGGCATTCATTATATCGGCACCGATGTAACTTCCATAGGTAGCCTCAGCCGGAGTATCCCAGGTAATGATTGTTTGTAAATCAACCTGGCTTATCAGGGCCTCCCAGCCACCATAGGTTATACTCCCATCGCTATAAAAATACAAGTATAATGCACCTTCGGGGTTAGTGGCAGTAACTGTTGAATTATAGGATGAACCAATCTGGTGAGCCAATCTGGTTGCCTCGGTATTTGTTCCATTATAAATTTCCAAATAATCACAATAGTTTTCAGTATAAAATGAACTGAAGTCCACCTTCACAGCCTTACCAACTTCTGAAGGGTAAAGGACTAGTGTATAGCGTTCCTTGCATGAATAATCGCTGTTATTGTTTCCTGAATCGTAAAACCGGATATTGGCGTCTGAAGTTAAGGTTACAGTATTATTGGACATGAGTAACACATCGGTGGTAATGTAGTTCTCCTTAACCAGGGTTTTGCTGTTTACACCATCCGATACGGCTAACGAAACCGTGTAAACCCCACAAGAGGTGTACTTGTGTGCCGGGTTTTGTTCGGTTGAAGTTGTGCCATCGCCAAAATCCCAGCTCCACGAGGTAATGTTCCCCTGGCTGGCATCGGTAAAGGTAACGGTAGGCAACACTCCCGATGTTTTATCGGCGCTGAATGCGGCGACTATTGCTTTTGCGGTAATAAAGTTGTCTTTAACCAGCGTTTCGGTATTGTAACCATCCGAAACGGTAAGGCTAACCGTATAGGTGCCTACTGAGGTATAGGTATGGCTGGGGTTTTGCTCAACTGATGTGCTGCCATCGCCAAAATCCCAACTCCACGAGGTTGCCCCTTCTGTTTCGTCGGTAAACTGTACCACAGGTTGATAGCCGGAAGTATTATCGGCGCTAAAGGCCGGGGCAATTTTAGTTGCTGTTATGCTTCGTGGGCACTGGTTACTATTGCTACTGGCATCGGTAGCAGTAAGGGTTACGGTATAGGTGCCGGCTGTGTTGAAGGTGTGCGAGGGATTGGTATCGGTAACGGCATCGCTGCCATCGCCAAAGTTCCACGAAAGGGAGGTATAACCTACGCTGGTATTGGTAAACTGTACTGTGGGCCGATAACCGGTGGTAATGTCGGTAGCAAAACTGGCAGTAACGGCATCTACAACTCTAATGGCCTTTGAAATGGTTTCGCTTGCTGTACCATTCGATATAGTGAGCGTAACCGTGTAGGTGCCCGTTGCGGTATAGGTATGCGAAGGGTTCTGGTCGGTCGAGGTGCTGCCATCGCCAAAATCCCAGCTCCAGGCGTTAAGCCCGCCCATAATGCTGGCATCGGTAAAGGTAACGGATAGCGGGTTCAAGCCCAGCGTATCAGAGACAGTAAACGCAGCTTCTGGAAGCACTTCGGTAACCAAAGCTTTCCAACCACTATATGTTACACTATTATCACTATGAAAGTAAACACAAAGGGCTCCATTGCTATTGGTTGCCTGGACCCTGGCTGTATAGGTAGTTCCTATTTGATTGGCTAACTGGGTTGAAGTGTTGTCAATATAAATTCTCATATAGTCACAACTTTCTGACACATAGGAGAAAAAATCCATCCGTATCAATGCCCCGGGTGTAGAAGGGTAGAATCTAAGGGTATAATTTTCATTGTTCTGGTAATTGTAATTTTCACCACCTGAATCGTAGAAGTAAAGTGAATCGGCAACGGTTACAAAGCCGCTATTCATTAATACCTCTCTTGAGATAGTAATATAGTCGCTTTTTACCAGCGTATCGGAGGTTGTACCATCTGACGTAACCAGACTTACAGAATAGGTTCCGGCAGAGGCATAGCTATGCGAAGGGCTCTGCACGCTGGAGGTAGCACCATCGCCAAAATTCCATGCCCATGAAGTAATGGTAGTATTGCTGACCGTAGATGCATCGGTAAAGGAAATAGGCAAAAGAGGCGTATTTTCAGTAGAACTGGCCTCAAAAGCCGAACTTATGCTGATACCAGCAGCCTGCGTGAAGGTTAGGCGAATGGTATCTTCCCCGGTAGCCGTTAAAGTTACTATGGCGCTGCGCTCCATTCTTGATGTAGTATTGTCGCCGTATGTAAGGGTCAGGGCTTTACTGCCTGAACCCGTTTCCTGGCTAAGGGTAAGCCAGCTTTCGGAACTGCTTGCCGCCCAGTCGAGGGTTGATGCAATAACCAATTCGGTTGAACCAGCAGCATAACCTAGATCGGTAGTAGCGCTGCCTCTCAGAATATTCGACGGAACCCCTTCGGCCCAGTTGGAGGAGTTGCCACTAAGGGCAAAATTATTCAGCGTGCCATCATTACAATTAGATGTAACATCGTTGAGGATGGTTAAGCCCAGGTTGGAGGCATTGGCCACGCCCTGGTTAAAGTTATAGTATGCAAGCAAGCCGTTAGTACCGCTGGTTTGTTGGTTCATATCCTGGTTTACTTCGTCAAGGGTACGCACGGTATTCCATACCCGCACCTCGTCGATATTTCCTTTAAAATACAGGTCATAATCGGGTTCGTCACCTATTGTCATATTTTTTGTGCCGGCGTTAAATGAACTTAAACTTGCCGAACCTGCCAATATGCCATTAACGTACAGGTTCACACTTGAACCATCGCAGGTTGCGGCTATATGGGCCCACTCCCCTTCAGTAAGATGGTCTGAAGCGGTAACTGTTTTTGATGTAGCGTTTCCAATAAGAATTATTTCCGGATTCGAATTGGTGTTCACATACAACCCGAAGCCGGTAGATGCAGAAAGATCTCTTGTAGTTATAATTGTATTGTAAGTCTCTTTATATTCCGGCTTCACCCATGCCTCAACGGTGAATGTTGAAGGGGCGATAGTGCCCAGCGAAACGTAATCGTTGCTACCATCGAAGGAGAGGGAGTTGTTGCCTTGTGCGGTTTGGGTAACCACCACGGCTGCCGGCTCGAATATCCCCGTAAACACAACATTAGTAGAGCGGGAGGTTACACCCTCGGGCAATGCCTGTGCGGTAAGGGTAAGGGTGTCGCTTCCAGTACCCGATAGTGAACTAACCGTAAGCCACGAAGCCGAACAGGTGGTATTCCAGGCTACCTCCGTAGAAAGTGTCAGATAAGCCTGGCTATTGGCTGCTGAATCGAGGGCAATCGCCGTCCTCGATAAGCTGAAGGTTGCCAAAGCCTGCTGTACAATAAGGGTATCATTCAAGGCGTTGGCCCCGGCGATAATAAGGGTGTCGGTGCGGACGTTATCGGTTTGGTTTGCCAAATCGGCAGTAATGGTAATGGTCTGGCTTCCCGAACCCGAAGCAGGGCTAACGCTAAACCAGTCACAATCCTCATTAAGGGTCCAGTCGGTATTTGATGTTAAGGTAAACGAAGCTGTACTTCCCGAAGCGGCAGACAAACTTACCTGGCTGGCTGATGCCGATACACTTCCCCTACGTTGGGTTATTGTGATGGTATCGTTGGCTACATCGGTACCCGATATCACCAGCTCGATGCTGCGTGTGGCATCGGTTTCGTTGGTCTGGGTGGCAGTAACCGTAATGGTACTGTTGCCAAAACCCGAAGTTTTGTCGAGCGAATACCAGTCGCCGGTGCCGGTTATAGCCCAGTTGGTATTTGTTATAATATTAAATGAGGCAGTACTGCCCGTTGCGCGTTCAATCTCCACTTCGTCGGAAGAAACGGATAACGAAAGTTCATACCCGCTTACCCAGTTCGAGGTTGTCCCCGAGAGGGCAAAGTTGGTAAGGGTTCCTGAAAGATCGGCGTTTGCCGATGAATTCAGGGTGGTAATATCGGTATTGGTTTCGGCAATTACCCCCTGGTTGAAATTATAATAGGCCACCAGGTTGGTTTCGGTGCCGGCCAGCGTGGTTGCCATGTTGGCAATAATGTCGGACTGCGAACGGGCTGCGCTCCAGATGCGGACCTCGTCGATGCTGCCGCTGAAGTAACGTGCCGAATAATCGCTGCCTATGCGCAAGGGGCTGGTATTGGCCACAACACCTTCACCCCCTGAAATTAGCGATTGCTCAACCCCATTGAGGTAGAGATGACGGGTGCCGTTGTCGTTAGCAGCGGCAATATGGTACCATTTACCGGTTGTTAAAAGCCCGGTGGCAGTAGAATATCCATCAAACTGGATGGCAGGATTACTATCCCAACTAAAACGCAAAAAGTAACCTTTATCGCCGCTAGATTGATACTTCGATACGATACCCATGCCCTGGTTAAAGGCAGTAGGGTTAATCCATGCCTCTATGGTATAATTGGTAGTCAAATCGAGGGCATCGTTATCGGCAATCACAACATAGTCGTTGCTGCCATCGAAATTCAGGGCGTTGTCGGTCTGCTCCTTTTGGGTAACCACAACGGTAGCGGGGTCGAATATCCCTGAAAAAGAAATGTTGGCCGTGCGCGAGGTAGTGCCTTCGGGCAATGCTTCAGCGGTTAGGGTAAGGGTTGCATTTCCGGTTCCCAAAAGGGAGCTTACGGTAAGCCACGATTCAGAACAAGCAGCTGTCCAGTCCACATCGGTTGTCAGGGTTAAAGAAGCTGTACTGCCGGCTGCCTGGCCAATGTTTATTGCCATACTCGTAAATGCGATGGTAGCCATTGCCTGCGATACCGTAATGGTACTGCTCGAAACGCTGGTGCCCGATACGGTAAGTTCTATGCTGCGTGCAGCAGAGGTAGTATTGGTCTCGGTAGTAGTAATGGTAATGGTTTTGGTGCCAATGCCCGAGGTAACATCGAGTGTATACCAGCTTCCTGTGCCAGAAATACTCCAGGCAGTATTCGAAGTAATGGTAAAAGTAGCTGTACTGCCGGAAGCCCGGCCGATGGCTACATCAGTTGAGGAAACCGTAAGTGTTGAAGTATATCCGCTCACCCAGTTCGAGGTTGTTCCCGAAAGGGCGAAGTTGGTAAGTGTTCCAGTAAGATTAGTAGTTGCAGATGAATTCAGGGTGGTAACGTCGGTATTGGTACCTTCGGCTGTACCCTGGTTAAAAGGATAGTAAGCTACTAGGCTGGTTTCGGAGCCGGTAAGGCCACTAACCATGCAGTTTTCAATTTCGGACTGGGTAAGGGTCTTACTCCAGAATGAAACCTCATCGAGGCTTCCGTTGAAGTAAACGTCTCCGCTCCAGGCACTCTTGCCCAGCCAGTTGTTTACCCTTTCTATGTTGGTTGGTACATACACAGTACCTGACTTAACGAGCGTGCCGTTTACATAAATGCAGGCGGTACCGCTGCTGCTAATGGTGGCAGCCACATGGTACCATGTGCCGGTGGTAACCACGGCGGCATCGGTAATAATTTCACTATTTGTAGTACCGCTGGCACATTGGATCACCAGTTTACCCGTGCCCCCATCGGTACGGAGCAGGATTTCGTCGGAATGGGAATTGGAGCCGTTGGTCAACTCGAAAACGCGGGCATTGCCCGTGAAGGCTGTCCACTTAACCCAGCCGGTAAAGCTGAATCCCTGCGAAAAATCGTAGTCGGTGGTAAAATTGACAAGGTCCACATAATCGTTGGATCCGTCGAAGTTCAAGGCGTTGTTGCTTTGCGCCCACACACTGGACGTTATCGAAAGCCATAAAGCCAGTAGGAGTAAAAGTTTGTTTTTCATTTAATCATTATTTAAAAATTGATGTTAATGTGTTTTTTTACCGTAAGTATATCCGGCAAATAATTTGAATACTGTCGAGAAAGAATCGCCATGTATTATCCAGACAAGATTTTGTTAGATGAATCGATATGAAATGTGGAGTTTTGAATTTTTGAAACAAAAACAACTTGTATCATATTGCAAATAATTTGCTTCATAGGAAAAGTATTTTTGATTATTGCTAATGCTAGATTATTGTTTGTTTTTTGGAGACAAAAACTTTTTCAGGTTTGGATTTTCTTTTCGAATGAGATATTCAATGCTCTTTCTATCGAGAAAGGAGAGATACAATTTATGTCCCAGAGCTAGAATCATTTCGTCAAATTCTCGATAGTAGATTAATCGCTTAGAATTACTATCATCATCTGAATTGTTGATTTGCTCAGCAACACGTTCTATGCAACGTGTAGTTAATATTGTCCATTGTTTATCTCTTTCATTCTCTAGAATGTAAACCCAGAAACTGTTGTTCATTCGTTTTTTTATTACAAGTTGGAAATGAATAGTTGGCACAAACCTATAATATTGCAAAACAGGGGTTGTCCTATAGTTGCAAAAGTTAGTCTCATATCTGCAACTTGTAGTATATCAATTGATTTGAATGTGGAGTTTTCGCGTTGATTAAATAAAAAAACCGGATCAGGATAGCCTGTCCGGTTTCATTTTTTTAAGGAAAATTATCTTTTATTCTTCATTTCCTCCTTAACCAATGCTTTGAGTTCCGTTGGGGTGAGTCCAAATTTCTGGCGGAAAAGTCTGTAAAATGTACTCTTATTGGTAAAACCTGACGAGAGCAGTACGTCCTCAATCACAGGATTTGTCTTTAGATCGTACAGCAGGTTACGGGCATGGTCGAGTCTTAGAGCATTCAAGTAGTCGTTGAAAGTAAGCCCATTGGCCTCTCTGATGGCATCGCAAAGGTATTTATAGTTGGTTCCCATTTCGAGAGCCAGAGTCTCACGAGTAAGCGTTGGTTCGGTATAGCGTTCGGTTTTGTAAAGGTAATCCTCAAGACGTTCGAAGAGGCTTTTACTCTCTTTATTGGCTTCATCCTCCGAAGGCTCAGTAAGAATCTTCTGTTTCAGTTTTTTCAGTTCAGCATACAGTTGATCCTGTTCTTTCAGTTTTGTATACAACCCACGGTTCTTCTCCTTTAGCCGTTTTGCATTTCGCCAGATTATGTAGACGATGCCCAGTAAAAGGATACAAATGACAACTAACCCCACGGTGATACCCTTCGAAATTTGTAGTTTTAATCGTGCCTGTTCGGCTTGCATCTCAAACTTATCGACTTCGTATATAGTTTTTAGTTGATTTATCTGATTATAAAAGTTTTCACGGTTTAGCGAGTCACTGAGATCTATCAAGTTCTTGTAGGCCAGCATGGCTTCCTTGTAGTTTCCCATTGAATTCAGTATATCGGCACGCTGCTTTTCCTGCGACTCAATTCCAGCACCCAACATGCTATTTTTGAAAAATTCAAGTGTTTGTCGGTTGTATTCAAGCGCCATCTTGTAATCACCCGAAAAACGGTAGTAGGTAGCCCATGCATCGTTTAGAAGTTGGGTGTAAAATTCGGGCATTCCTCCTTGAAACATAGATGCAGCTATGTCAAGATGTTTTTTTGAACCGGGAAGATCACCCTGATAAGCATTGCAAATGGCATAAAATAGTTCGTAGCTGAAGACGTAATTCGACAGATCGGCATTGGGACCCATGAGTTTTTTCGCCTCAGTAATTTTCATGCTGAATGAATCAACATACGAGTTGGCTTCCCTGAAGTTCTCCTTTGCCATAAGATTTGTTGCTAAATTCATGTAGCACTCAGCGTAAAAAATTGCATGCTTATTGCTTTGCTTGGCAAGCGATAGGCTCTCTTTATAAAACTTAATAGCCTCGTCGTATTGGTTCATTTGTGAGTAAGCCGATCCCATTGCCGAAGTGGCCGAGGCCATGCCTGCAAAATCGGAAACATTGTGGGCATCCTGGTACATCTGCTTAGCTTTGTCGAGTCCCAGCGTGTAGGCTCCCTGGTCGATGTATCGCTGTACAACAATCTGCTGTACCGTGAAGAGGTACTTGTCTATGTGATTTTCTTTTATGAATATCTCGGCCTCCTTGGCCGCTCTATAAACAGAATCAGTATTGAACTGTGAATAGTAGAACTGTACTAGTTTTGCCTTAGCCAGAGCCTGATAGTTAATATTTCTCTGCTTCTGTGCCTCTTTAAGAAGAAGTTTCGAGTAGCTAATTGCTTTATCGTTGTTTTCTGACAACGAAATTAAGTTTTCGATGGCTTTCAGTTTAACAGTATCGTTCAACGAAGGAATTACTTTCAGTAAACTGTCAACAGGGGTTTGAACTGCGGCAGTTGACTTTGTAATGAAAAAAAATGTAGCATAAATTAAAAGTACGGCAATAGATATGATTTTTCGCATTGTAGAATGTTTTGAATTGTAAGAGCAGCAAATATGAAATAATTACTTGAAAGGATATGTTGCATTCACCAAAATTCTTTCAATAATGAATATTTTTAATGCGTTGCAGTATATGATAAATGAATGTCGATGTTTTTTGCAGATATTTTCTTGTTATTGCTAGAATATGGGTTATGTAATAATAAACTAAAAACTATTTCTCGTTTCCCTTTAAACTTGCAACGGCCAATAAAACTCCTAATGCAATTCCTAGAATTGCAGCAAATAGCACTTGAAAATCGGAAGGGAGAAGGAACGTTAGGGTGTGGGCTGGTATCCAGAATAGGGGAATTGTTTTTGCAAAAACAAAACTCCACTGCACTTTCCAGTTAATTCCCGATAGTATTTCGCCAAATCTAATAGGTTTGAATAATCCGCCAATAGTGCCACCATTATTTACGATGTGAGTGTCGGTAACCTTGTGAATAGTCATCATTATGGGGGCGTAAATAATGTTCATTGCGGCACTAATGGAAAATGCCACCAGAACTTTCGATAACGATAATGATTCTTTCATCACAACTGGTGCATTTTCAATTCCCATGTATGCAAGGAATACAGGAACTCCTGTTGCAAATAGCACAAATGCTAACTTAATGGTTAAGCCCAAAAAGCCCCAAACTATTGCTCGGGGAATTAGTCCAAAGCCTTTATGATTATAGTTCCCGGTGCGTATTCTTAGGCCAATGGCTTCGCCAAATGTTGCCAGAATGGCAAATTTGATGAAACTCATGATCATTCCGTGATTAGCATTATAATCTACATAAAAGTTGTATACGCTTTCCGATACAAAAAATGGCAGAAGCACAAGTGCTGTTACTGCAATTACTATTATGTCGTTACGTTTCATATTATTATTAGTGACACGGTGACGAGTGACATGTGACTTTCGTAACCCGTCACATGTCACCTGTCACTGAAAATTATTGACCAAAATACCTATTGAATGCTTCCGATGCTTGCTTTGTAATCTTATCCCATCGGGTGGCAACCATAATGAGCAGTAGAATGATCATTCCAATCAGAAGTTTCTCATTGGTTGTTAGATTATTCCACCTATCCTTGATTGACATAGTGTTTATTTTAGTAGGTTACTTCTCAATTCTGATACGGGCATCAACGGCTACCACTTTGTCTTTCGAACCTAGAAGTGGATTTAAGTCCATTTCGAAGATTTCTGGAGCAACTGTTACCAGAGCCGATACGCGGCTTACCATTTCGGCGAAAAGATCCTCGTTGACAGGTTCCTGACCACGGGCACCCTTAATGATGCCGTAGCTCTTTAGCCCTCGAATCATACTCGATGCTTCGTTTGTATCAATTGGGGCTATCCCAGCTTTGACATCCTTCAAAACTTCAATAAAAATTCCTCCTAAACCGCAAAGTACCATGTGACCAAATTTATCCTCGCGTTTTGCTCCAACAAATAGTTCAACACCTTTAAGCATAGGCTGAATAAGAATTGCAGTGGTATCTTTAATTTTGATCATTCTGTCGAACTCACTTGCGGCTGTCTTTTCATCTTTCACATTGAGTGAAACACCGCCAACATCCGATTTATGAACTGGTCCAACAACCTTCATAACTACGGGGAATCCAAGTTTTTTTGCCGATTCAATTGCGTCGGCTTGGGTTGTTACGATAGCTTCGCCAGCACGATGAATACCTGCAGCATCGAGTAAGGCCTGAACTTGCTCAGGTTGTAAGTAGCCGTTTTCTGCATTATCAATCACCTTACGAATCTTGTTTTCATCAACTTTGGGTAAAGTTGGTTTTTCTGGTGTTGGCTTTGGAGTGTGATATATTTTTGATAGAGCATTCCCGAATGTAACCTCATCGGGGAAGTTGATACGTCCTTTGGCTATGAAATGGTCAATCTCATCCTTTACATTGATAACCGAAGGAAGAATAGGAAATATCGGTTTACGGCACTCCTTCATTTTTTGATCGAGCAAGTCGTAAACATCGTAAACAGGGAATAATCCGGGACTACCGAATATTACAGCCATTGCGTCGATATGGTCAAAGTCCTTTTCGCAGGCATCAATAATATATCCAAGTTGCTCCGCTGTGCCTGTTGCCAGGAAATCAATAGGATTTGCAACCGATGAACCCGCAAATAGTTTTGAGAGTAGCTCTTTGGCTTTTGAACCATCAATTGCAGGAACTTCCAATCCGTTATTCGATAATGAGTCGGTAAGCATAACCGCAGGCCCGCCAGCGTGGGTGATAACGGCAATGTTTTTACCCTGTAATTCGGGGTGCATAAAAATTGATGCCACAGTGGTTAGTTCATCTCTACCCGAGCAACGAACAATCCCTGCTTTGCGGAAAAGTGCATCAACAGCAACATCGCTACTTGCCAAGGCGCCAGTATGGCTCGATGCAGCGCGGCTACCTGCCGAAGAACTACCTGCTTTAATGGCGGCAATTCTACAGCCCTTTCGAATTAACGATGATGCATGTTTTAGCAGTTTTTTAGGTTTGTTGATACTTTCAACGTATAGTAATTTTACCTTTGAACTTATTGCTGGATCGAACGATTCGTCTAGGTATTCCAGAACTTCTTCAACTCCCATTTGTGCGCTGTTTCCAACCGAGTAAACGCTGTTAAAGGTTAGCCCTTTGGTCATGCCCGATTCCATGATAAATACAGCAGTTGCACCCGATCCCGATATGAAATCTACACCTTTGGAATCGAACTTAGGTATTGGAGTTGAGAATACACCTGCAAAGTGAGTATTCATCATACCTATACAGTTTGGGCCAATAAGGCTTCCTCCAACACTGTTTATGGTATCAACAATTTGTTGCTCCAGTTTGGCACCTTCTTCGCTCTCCTCGTGAAATCCAGCCGAAAGAATGATGAAACCACGAGTTCCTTTCTCTTTTGCTAAGATATCAACTGTTTGAGGACAGAATTTTGCTGCAATAGCAAGGATTGCCAAATCAACCTGAGGTAAATCGGCCGCATCGCGGAACGACTTAATGCCTTGTACCGTATCAAGTTTTGGGTTTACCACGTAAAGTTCGCCTTCGAAATTATGATCGATAAGGTTTTTCAATACTTTACCGCCGGGTTTTTGGACATCGTCGGATCCACCAACTACTACAATGCTTTTTGGGTTGAGAAGTTGCTTTGCTATCATATTGTTGATTATTTATTTTAAACATTTTCTAAATTCGATTGCAAACCTATGGCAATTTAGGGAGAATAACAAGATGAGAAAAGTTGTTTTTGGACATAAGCCAATGTGTCAATTTGAAAATTTGACAATGTGATAATTAGGGAATAAGACAATGAGTGAATAAGTGATAGAAAAGGAGGTTTTAAGTAAGTAGAAAACCTAATGCGGGTTTGGATTTGGTTATCTTTTCGGATTGTTGATTTTGATCGGGACTTGACGAGTGTTGAAGATAACAGAGATTTGGATACCTTTATTATAAAGATTAGGGAACAATTAAAAAATTCGATTGTAACTTTTAACGATAAAGACAGATTGCTTTATAGTGACTTGCAGGCAAAATTCGACACATTAATATCTATTAAATCACCAAGTTTTTGAATTCAATTCTAGTTTTCTTGTGCTTTAATATTTCCCACAACATGGTCTGGTTTGATTCAACAAGTTGTTTTTAGGCAAGAGACTTGACTTTTCGATCCTCCTCATTTTACTTTGTAAAATAGTTGTCTCAATTTTACTAAATGCTTTTTCAACTTGAAGGCAATCGTAGGTTAAAATTTAAAAAATAGTTTTTTAATTGTTGTTTAAAATTCATATATTTATTTAACTTTTTGATATAAGCATTTAATAATTAATTACTTTATGCTTTATTAAGTATAAGATTTACAAATTAATAATAACTAAACTATGAGAAATCTAATTTTTATTTATCCCATATTTATAATAGGATTTTTATTTAGTATACTTAAAACAGAAACAGCATTTGCTCAGAATAAAGCAAAGCATTACTTTAAAATGGATTATGTGAAAGATATGGTTTTTATTGGAGATAAGACTGTTAAGGAACCCTTCTATATTTCCACTAAACCAATTACCAATAGAGATTATATACTTTTTTTGATATGGATTACAAAAACATATGTTGATTATACTGATTACTATGTGGATGCTCTCCCTGGACTTAGTGATTCGATTAAACGTTGCTTTAACGATAGGCTGTACCTTTTGTTTGAATATGAATATGCCTTTGATATATATTTACAGAAGGCTGAACCATATGTGGCAGATTATATTTTTAACACAGAGTATTTAGATTATCCTATTATTGGAATAACTTGGGAGCAAGCGAATATGTTTACACGCTGGTTATCAGATAGGTATAATGAAAACAGTTTGTTTACTAATAAGGTATTGGAATTTGAAGATTATTATAAGAATGAGGATTCGTTTTCAACAGAATCATATCTTTTTGATAATTATGTTGGGAGGCTCAATGTGAATTGTTCAGATTATGATTACCTTAATCTATATGAGAGAATTAAAAAATTAAAAAAAATTATTAGGCCTACATTCCACATAGCAACATCATATGAACTAGAAGCTTTGAACAGATATTTTGATAATAAAAAGATGGATGTTGATTTTGGAAGAATGAAAAATTATAAAGAGTGTTCGTTTGAATTCCTAGATATTTACTATAATCATTATTTAACATACGACAACAAACAAAATCTAATATTAAATAAATATTTTGTTTCTGAAGAGGGTGGTTATAATTTAACCAACAATAAAACAACTAAGTTCGTATATCCTGAAAAGTATTCTGAATGGTGCTTAGATTCATATCTAACAAAGCAAGCGGATAATTTAGCAAGCATATATAATGGTTATGGCTTCATTGATCATTCATTTAAAAAACTTGTTCAACAAAGAGAGGATGATGTTATTCAAAGAAAAGATTCTATAGGAATATTTCCGTATATAGTTATCGGAGATAAGGATGATGAACTTTTTAATGTTTTAAAAACCTCTGTTTTTAATCCTAAAAGTGCCAATATCGTTAAACCTTTTATTTATGATCATAACAAAAACATGATTATCAATAAAGATGGAGATATATTTACTACCTTTAGAGTAGCGGTTAACGCAATTAAGAAGCAATAGATCTGATTTAAATCTATAAATATAATTTGCAGCCTATAATTCTTCATATTCCGCATTCATCCATATCAATACCTAACTATAATGGTTATGTAGATAATGTTGAACTCATTGATAATGAGGTGGAGTTGCTGACGGATTGGTACACCCATGAATTGTTTTATTCCGAGAATGACATTACAGTAAAAGCAGATTTCTCAAGAATTTTCTGCGATGTGGAACGTTTTGCTGATGACGAACAAGAGTTAATGGCTAGATACGGAATGGGAGTACTTTATGAAAAAACAGATAGTGGAAAATTTTTAAGGGCTATTACCCCAGATTTAAGGGGCGAGATTCTTAGCAAATATTATTGGCCTCATCATAACAGGTTAGAAAATGCAGTAGAGGATCAGCTGCAGCATTATGGCAAATCATTAATAGTAGATTGCCATTCGTTTTCCGATATTCCATTTCAGCGTGATTTAAACCAACAGTCCAACAGACCTCACATAAACATAGGAACGGATAGTTTTCATACTCCAAAGCATTTGGTTGATTTTACTGTGGATTTTTTTGAGAGACATAAACTTACAGTTGGCATTAATTGGCCTTATAGCGGTACAATGGTTCCTTTAAAATATTACCAAAAGGATAGCAGAGTTAATTCAATAATGATTGAGGTTAATAGAAAACTTTACTTGACGAACGGTTCAAATCAAAAATCGGAGGATTTTAGTTTGGTTAAAAAGTTACTTAGTGTATATTTCTTTCAGAGAATAAAGATGCTGAGCAGATAGTTGTGGTGAATTTGTCTAAATGTTATGTTATTAAGACTATATGGTGCTTTTAAAATCATAAATATTGATTTTGATAATAAATGATGGAAAAATACAATAAGGTTAGAACTTATTATTTACAAGCAACTCTTGAGATTTATCTTGCAATTTTTCAAAATTATAGGATCTGTATATTATACTGAATTTAGGATATCTAAATTCACGACCCTCTACATGCATAGTTTCACCTTTTATTAATAAATAAATTCTAGTTGTTTCTGTTAGCCAACTGTAAAGTATGCTATTGACATCACCTGTAACAAAAAGTAAACTCATACCTTCATTTTTATTATAAGAATTGTCTAAAAAACTTTTTGATTCAGAATCTTTAGAATCCCAATTCACCTCTATAGGTTCATTGTATTTTTTTTTGAGGAGTTCTAAATATTTTATCATCTCATCGTAAGGTTTTTCGAATGTAGATGATAGTTTCATATAATAAGTTATTGAGGAAAGTGAATCACATAAAAATTGATACCAAACTTGTAATGTGTCACCAAACATATAATCTTTGTATACTAGAACAATATTATTTTGATTAGCCTCAAGTCTTTTAAATAATTCTAATGATTCTATGTTTTTAACTTCATTTTCACTCATACCCCAAGAAGTGTTTCTTAGGTTTTGAGAATGACCCTCGTTTGTGAGTAATATTATTAACCAAAAAGCAATTATGTATTTCATTATCTTAAATTTTGTTTGAAACCCTGCGATTCTATTGCAGTTACTTTTAGTTTCTATATATTTTAATCTTTTTCTGAATTAGTCTTCTTCTGGTTTGTCTTTCTTTTGTGAATTTCATTCACAAAAGAAACCTATGGTTTTCAATCCATAGTGGTTTAGTTAATTTATAATTATCAAATAATTGATTAAATGGAAAATAAAATTAAAAATAGAATTAAAAATAGAATATTAATTCAATACCATAAAATCTTAAATTACTTTTTTATCAACAGTTAGTTGAAAGTCTCTACTTAACTTACTGTTGGTATTGAGTTTAAGGATGCTTTTCTGAAGTTTTTCAGATTAATAATGAAGTAGCCAGTGAGTTACTTTATTTCTTTGGTGTCAAATATTAAAAATGCAATTCTTCCTTGTTTATTAGTTATTCGTAAGAATGAAGTTTTACCCTCCGATATGCTGTAAATGTACTCCACCTTAAAGTCATCCTCGTACACGTAGAACTTCTTCCTGTGAAATTCCCTGTAGTTCTTAGGAACATTAAGAACCTTAGTAGTGCTATCGTGAAACGTAAGAACAATGCTACTGTCCCTAAAGTCAATTTGAGTTTTTGCACATCCAGGTATCCCGTAATTTGCATTACTGCTACCGTAAGTGTAGGTTATCACTTGACCCACCTCAAACTTCTGCCCAAACAGAACAGAAGGTACGAACATTAAGATGAATAGAATAGTTTTCATAGTAAAACATCTTATAATTTGTTGCTTTTAATGTGGTACACAAAACGTATTGATAAATTTAGGTGTTTTATATGTTTGATATATACGAATTTACCAATAATTTGTTTGATATTCTTTTATGTTATGAATTATTTTGTGAATAAAAAAAGAGTTGAAGTAAGTAACCTGTCCTTATAACCAATTAAACACTTATTAACTCAACAACAGTAAGCTAATAGCTCTTAAGCCAATCAACATCAACAAAAAATAATATCTTTGCAGACTATCATATTTAATAGAGGTAAAATGTTTGAGGATAAAGGGGAGAAACGTAGACCTGTAATATTGGTTTCGAATGACGATGGCTATAAAGCAAAGGGAATAGAGGCTTTAATTGAAATGGTAAAGCCTTTTGGACGCGTAGTGGTGGTTGCCCCAGAGGAAGGAAATTCTGGGATGTCGCATGCTATCACTATTAAAACTCCATTAAGGATGAAGCATCGCAAACGCACCGATGATGTTGAAATGTATAGCGTTAACGGAACACCTGTTGATTGCGTGAAGTTGGCGATGAACCAAATTTTTAAAACTCCTCCCGATCTGATGGTATCGGGAATTAATCATGGCTCCAATTCTTCCATCAGTATTGTGTATAGTGGAACAATGGCTGCCGCCATTGAGGGATGCTTGTATGGCTTACCATCAATAGGCTTTTCGTTGCTCGATTATGCCGAGTCTCCCGATTTTAGCGCCTCGGTTAAATTTGGAAGGATTGTTGTACAGAACGTTTTAGATAATGGCTTATCCAGCGGATGTTGCCTTAATGTGAATATTCCAGTTTTGCCTGCCGATCAGATTAAGGGAATGAAGTTGGTTCGCCAGAATAAGGGGACTTGGCGAGAAGAATTTGAAAAACGGACCGATCCTCGTGGCGTTGACTATTTTTGGCTAACAGGCTACTTCCATAACGAAGAGCCCGAATCGACTGATACTGACGAATGGGCATTGGCGAATGGTTATATTTCGGTAGTTCCTATCCATGTTGATTTAACTAGTTACAGTGAGATTGAACGTATGAAATCATGGAATTTTGATATAAATAAGAATCATGAAACAAGGAAAATTTAATGCTCTGGCAATAGGATTCATTAGTGGCCTTTTACTCCCAGTTTTGACCTTATTTGTGATTTATTTTTCGGTTTATTCAGGTAAAAGTTTTATGGCTTTTATTGAGATTAGTTGGATTCAAAAGAGTTTGTCGAGGATTTTATCATTGTCGATGCTCCCTAACCTTGGCCTGTTTTTTATTTTTATCTGGACCAATAAGTTAAAATCGGCTCAGGGTGTTTTGGGTACAACTATAATTTTAGCCTTTATTATCATTATCCTTCGATTTGTTTAAAGTATTTAGATATGCGCTATTATATCATTGCTGGTGAAGCCTCTGGCGATTTGCATGCTTCGAATCTGATGAAAGGGATCAAGGAGAAAGACCCTGATGCCGACTTTCGTTACTTTGGTGGCGATTTAATGCAGGAGCAAGGTGGAATTCTTGTAAAGCATTATCGCGATATGGCCTTTATGGGATTTTTGGAGGTTCTCCTAAATCTCCGAACCATTTCAGCAAATATGAAACTTTGCAAGATTGATATACGCGAGTATAATCCCGATGTGCTTATTCTTGTCGATTATCCTGGATTTAACCTGCGTATGGCAAGGTATGCCAAACGGTTGGGTATTAAGGTTTTTTACTATATAGCACCAAAGGTTTGGGCGTGGAAAGAGGGGCGAGTTAAAATACTAAAGCAGTTTGTCGATAAACTTTTTATCATATTTCCTTTTGAAATAGAGTATTTCAGAAAGCATGGAATTGAACCAATCTATGAGGGTAATCCATCGCCCGATGCAATTGAGATGAAGATAAAGGAGTGTCCTTCGTTCGATATTTTTGTGACAAAGAACGGTTTAAGCGATAAGCCTATTATAGCGTTAGTAGCAGGAAGTCGTAAGCAGGAAATTCGTTATAATTTGCCAGTAATGCTTGAAATGATTGATCGTTTCCCCGATTATCAATTTGTTATTGCAGGAGCCCCGTCGCTTTCGGAAAGTGTTTACAAGCCTTACATCAAGGACAAAAATGTAAAGTTGGTTTTTGGACAAACATATCAACTTTTAAACTGTTCCACATTGGCATTCGTAACATCTGGAACCGCAACCCTAGAGTCTGCGTTAATTAATGTTCCTCAGGTTGTATGCTATAAGGGCAACTTCTTTTCGATGGTAATTGCCTGGATGGTTATTAAGGTGAAATACATTTCGTTAGTAAATCTTAACATGGAAAAGGAAGTTGTTCGAGAGCTTAAACAGTACGATTTAACTTCAGAAACTCTATATAAGGAGGCTGTTAAATTGTTGCCCGGAACAAAAGAGCGAAGCGCGATGCTCGATAATTATGCTAAATTGCGACAAAAGTTGGGCGAAACTGGAACGTCAAGAAGGGTAGGAGCCAGAATGGTTGAACTAATCACAAAGTAAACATAGTTGCCTATGATCAAATATCTTGTTGTATTAGGATTATTACTAGGTAGTGTTAATGCATTTGCGCAGAAGATAAGTATTAGCATTTTCAATGATATTAATCTGTCAACGGTTTTAATTACGCCAACCAAGGGCAACTATAAACTTATCATAGGCGATATTCAGGAAGTTCTTCACGAAAATCAGATATTATACCTTACTCGTGTTGGCGATTCCATAATGGTTCGCGATGCCAATCGTAACTTAGGAACTTGGAAGCGGGTATCTATTGTTGGTGAAACTAGCGAGGATGTAATCCGTGTTAAGCCTATTATGCCTTCAAATCCAGCGCGCTTGTACGACGATAACCTAAGTTTCTATGTTGAGTTCGATAGAATAATGGCTATCAATTTAATCGATGAAGAAAAGTACATTGCAGCTGTGGTTGAAGCCGAGGGTGGTCCAAATAAGGAGGATGAGTTTTACAAGGCGCAAGCGTTAATTGTGCGAACATATACATTCAAACATCTACAAAAGCATATCAACGAGGGTTTTAACCTGTGCGATGGAACTCATTGTCAGGCATACAAGGGCAAAAGTGAGATTGATGAAGATATTTATAGTGCTACATCCGATACAAAGGATCTTATTATTGTTGATTCCTTGAATAGACCTATAACCGCGGCTTTTCATGCTAATTGTGGTGGAGAAACCGCTAACTCGGGTGATGTGTGGGTTGAGTCGCTTCCCTATTTGGTTTCTGTTCCCGATAGGTTTTGTTCAAGTTCCCGTAGTGCAACTTGGGAGCGTAGAGTTCCTCTTAAGGAATGGAAGAAATTTCTTTCGGAACAGGGTGTCGATACTCTTAAAATCGAGAAACACTCTGATATGAATTTTGAGCCTCGTAATAGGTCTAAGAGTTATACAGCCTACGGTGTAATCATACCAACAACTAAAATACGAAGTTATTTCAAGTTACGTTCTGCATGGTTTTCAATATCTGTATTGAAAACTGAAGTTCGTTTTTCCGGAAGGGGATATGGTCATGGAGTTGGACTTTGTCAGGATGGTGCTATAAATATGGCTAGCCGAGGCTGGACTTACGATAAGATCATAGAGTATTACTATAAAGGGGTGAAGATTGTTAATGTTGATTCGGTTAATGTTTCGGATGTAAAACCCGATACCTTAAATGTTGAACACACTGAACCTGATACAATGCTTCCTCCTCCCGATTCAATGAGACCTCCAATGTAAAATATAATTACTACGATGTTTGCAATATTTACTAAGGAATTAAAGGATTTTTTTTCGTCGCTAACAGGCTATATCTCGGCAATAGTCTTTCTTTTGATTATTGGCTTGGTAATGTGGGTAATCCCTAGCGATTTGAATGTTCTGGATAGTGGTTACGCCACCCTCGATTCTCTTTTCTCCATTGCACCTTGGGTATTTCTTTTTTTAGTTCCTGCGGTTACAATGCGTACTTTTTCAGAGGAGAAACGTTCGGGAACCATAGAGTTAATCTTAACTCGCCCAATTTCCGACACCCAAATGGTACTCGGTAAATTTTTTGCATCGGTTGTGCTGGTGCTAATTATTCTTATTCCAGCACTATTGTTCTATCTATCGGTTTACTTGTTGGGAAATCCTGTTGGAAATATCGATACTGGTGGTACTTGGGGTTCTTTCATTGGTTTATTCTTCCTTGCATCGGCATATGCGGCTGTGGGAATTTTTACTTCGAGTTTAACCGATAATCAGATAGTTTCCTTTATTCTATCAATGCTATTGTGCTTTCTGCTTTATACCGGATTGGAGTCGTTGGCATTGCTCGATGCTTTTTCGGGTATAAAGTATTTTCTGGTTTCGTTAAGCATTAGTGAGCACTACAGCTCAATGAGTAGGGGAGTGATTGATACCCGCGATGTGGTTTACTTTGTAGCACTTTCTGCACTATTCCTAATTTTTACCAGAACTAAACTTGAGTCACGTAAGTGGTAGTATTTCAAAATTGAGTTTATGAACAAATCAGCCCGATATAAAGGTTTAGTCCGCTTGACAATTGCCTTGGCAACAATTGCTATGGTGGTTTTTCTTTCAAATACTTTCTACCTACGTTTCGATTTAACTTCTGAGAAACGCTATACGCTTCAAGATATTACTAAGCGAACTCTTAAGGATTTGAAAGATCCTATTTACGTTAAGATTTATCTTGATGGCGATTTGCCAATTGGGCTAAACCGAATGAAAAAGGCTTTAACCGAATCAATTGATGAATTTAAGGTTATTGCTGGTAAAAATATTCAGTATGAGTTTGTAAATCCTTCGGAATCGGCAAATACTAAAGAGCGCCAAAAGGTCTATAATAAACTTTACGAAAAGGGTTTACAGCCCACCAATATTCAGCAGAACGATAAGGAGGGTGGAAGTTCCCAAAAACTGGTTTTCCCCGGTCTTATTATGAACTATGCAGGACGCGAGGTTTCTGTTAATCTTTTGAAGAATATTCCGGGGCTCTCGGGCGATGAGAATATTAACCTTTCAGTTCAGAACTTCGAGTTTGCTCTAGTTGATGGTTTGATGAAGTTAACCACCGAAACTCGTCCTAAAATAGCGTTTGTCCAGGGTCACGGTGAGTTCGATGAGTTTCAAACGGGTGATATAGAGAAGGCGCTATCGGAATATTACGATATTGACAGGGTTGCTATTAGAGGTAATGTTGATGTCCTTAAGCCATTCCAAACAGTTATAATTGCTGGTACAAACCAGCCCATGCCTGAGGCCGATAAAATTGCCATTGACCAGTTTGTGATGAATGGCGGAAGGGTGCTTTGGTTTATAGACCCAGTTCAGGTTAGTATCGACAGTTTGTCGAAAGGTGCATCAACGCTTGCTTATGTTAACCAGCATAACTTGGACGATATGCTGTTCCGCTACGGTGCACGTTTGAATCCAATGCTGATACAAGATTTACAGTGTGCTGTAATTCCTGTAAATATGGCCATGGCAGGGCAAGAGCCAAAGTTTGTGCCTGCACCTTGGGTTTACTACCCGTTACTTGCGACACCCACAAATCATCCTGTTACACGTAACTTAAACCTTATACATAGTCAGTTTGCAAGTCCAGTCGATACTGTTGGCGGTAGTTCTGCTATTAAAAAGCAGTATCTGCTTTATACATCAATGAATGGTAAGGTTTTGCAGGTACCATTGTTTGTGAGTTTATCGCAGGTTAACCAACGAATTAACGAGCGCGAGTTCCGTATTTCGAATATCCCTGTTGCGGTAGAACTTTCGGGCGAATTTCAGTCGGTTTTCCGCAATCGTCCGTTGTCGGGCTATAACAATGGCCAGCCCTTCGAGTTCAAGGATAAAAGCGCATTTACAAGGATGATAGTTGTGGCCGATGCCGATATTATCCGTAACGATGTGCAACGCCGACCAAATGGGGCTTACATTATTCCGCTGGGTTACGATAGGTTTACCAACCAAACCTTTGGCAATAAGGAGTTGGTGATGAATATGGTTCGTTACCTTAACGACGATGAGGGTTTGATGAACCTTCGCTCCCGCGACTTTAAACTTCGTTTACTTGACCGTAAGGCAATACTACAATCGCGCTTAAAATGGCAGTTGATTAATATGCTGATACCTTCTGCTATACTTGTAATTGGTGGGTTTACGTGGTTGTATATTAGGAGGAGAAAGTATACTAGGTAGTTATTCAAAAGAAGTCACTTGTCACTGATTGTCACTAGTCACTTATAAATATTATGAAATTCCTTAAACAATACTGGTGGTTTATAGCGTTGTTGCTAGTATGCGCTTTGATACTTTTTATTCGTAGTAATAAATCCAGCGTAGAACAGTTCTCTGTGTCCAATATTGGAACTATTGATGGCTTTTCTATTATTAAGGGTGCGGATTCTATCACCATACATAAAGCACAGAATGGTTGGGAGATTGATAATGGACAGGTTGCCGATGTAAAGGCGGTTAATTCTCTATTCAATGTTCTTAGGAATATAAATACAGAATCGCCTGTTCCTTCAAAACTAAATGATAGTTTGGTTGATGTTACCAAAAATAAAGGGGTTCAGGTAATAGTTTACTCTAAAGGTTCAGAAAAACTTAACTTCAGTGTGCTGTTCGAAAACAATTTCAAAAAAACAATTTGTGTTGAGCATAATTCAGATAAGGTTTTTTTTGTTGAACTAGTTGATTTTACTGGACAAATAGCCGATCTGTTTATCACCGATAAATCCTACTGGACTGGTAATCAACTATTCAGTTTTCCAATTTCAAAGGTTTTTAGGGTAGAGGTTGATTTTCCTCAAAATCCAGAATTGTCATATATAATATGTATAGGCAATGGGAGTTTTGATTTGCTTGCAAAGGCTACAAATGAAAATCTGTCTAGTCCAAACATCGATAGGTTATCACATTTTATAAGCGGATTGGGCAATTTATCGGTAACAAAACTTCCTGTCGATAAGCAAAATATAATAAAGGATGAGTTTAAACTCATTCAACCAATGCGAGTTATCACTTTGTATTCCGATGCGCAATCGAGTCGGATAGTTATATACCCAATTAAGGTTGATAAAATCAACGAGTTGGGAGTTAAGGTTGAGTTTGATCCCAACCATTTTTATGTGGTTTACGCAGATAATCAAATTGCTGAAGGAACCTATGTTAATTTTTCTTCGGTATTATGGGATATTGCCGATTTGGTAATTAAAAACTAAAACCCTTTTGTAATTTTGTGGGTAAAATTTTGTATTATTGACTTCCTAAAAAATTATTGAAAAGATTGATTTACAGGCATTACTTTTAAATTTGTGCCTTAAATTATTGTCCAGTAATGATTTCGGGAATTTTTTGAGTTGAAGAATAAAAATAAACTATAACATTAACATTAAAATTTACACTGATGAAGTTCGTAGTATCAAGCACTGAGCTTTTAAGCCACCTATCGGTGGTAAGTAGGGTGATTAGCAGCAAAAACACCCTTCCAATTCTTGATAACTTCCTTTTCAAATTAGAGGGTAATGAGCTTGAGATTACCGCATCGGATTTGGAATCGACCTTAACAACCCGCATTACGTTGGAGAACGTTTCCGATGATGGTTCTGTAGCAATTCCTTACAAAATTCTAATTGATACATTGAAGGAATTTTCGGAGCAACCTCTTACCTTCGATATCGACCCAGGTTCGCTTTCGATCGTTATTAATTCTGAAAATGGTCAGTTTAATATTGTTGGTCAGCCTGCCGACGATTTTCCTGCAAAAGCAGATATTAAAGCAGAAAGCAAAACTACCGTTAAACTTGCTGCCGATGTTATGCTAAATGGTATTACCAAAACCATTTTTGCAACTGCTGATGATGAGATGCGCCCAGTAATGAACGGTATCTTTATCGATCTAAATTCTGATGGAATTACCTTTGTGGCTTCAGACTCTCACAAGTTGGTTCGTTACCGTCGTAAGGATGTTCAGGCCGATGCTGAGTCTTCATTCATTCTGCCAAAGAAACCTGCTACTTTACTAAAGAATATTCTTGCTAAAGAAACTGGTTCCATTGTGGTTGATTTCGACACCAAGAATGCTCGTGTTACAATGGCTGGTTATACCTTGATTTGCCGATTGGTAGAGGGTACTTATCCTAACTACAGTGCAGTTATTCCAACCAACAATCCTAACAAAATGATTGTTGATCGTGTTGAGATTTACAATGCACTTCGTAGGGTTTCAATCTACTCAAACGCAGCAAGCAACCTTATTAAGTTAACCTTAACAGGTAATCAATGTGTGGTTTCTGCACAGGACTTGGATTTCTCTGTGTCAGCATACGAGCGTTTGAAATGCGAGTACGAGGGTGAGGATATGGAAATTGGTTTCAAATCAGCTTTCCTTGTTGAGATTCTTGCGAACCTTTCAGCATCGGATGTTGTTTTATCGATGTCGGATCCTTCACGTGCTGGTTTATTGTTCCCTAATACGAATGAGAATCCTGATGAGGATGTGCTGATGTTACTAATGCCAATGATGATTGGTGCTTAATAAACTCACATAATACCTTCCCGTAGAACTGCTTCCGAAATTATGAAAGTGTCTATGGGAAGGTTTTTTATTTTTAGTTTTGTCTTGTCATACCGAACGAAGTGAGGTACTAATTCAATTTATAATCAAAATAATGAAGTTAAACATCAAAAACCCCTTGGTATTTATCGATCTTGAAACTACAGGTATTGATATTGTTAAGGATAGAATAGTTGAGATAGCAATTCTTAAGGTTACTCCCGATGGTAAAGAGGAGATGAAAGTTCGAAGAATCAACCCTGATATGCCAATTCCACCTGAGGTTACAGCAATTCATGGTATTTCCGATGAGGATGTTAAAAATGAACCCACATTCAAGGAAGTAGCTAAATCGTTGGCAAATATGATTGAGGGCTGCGATTTTGCAGGATTCAACTCAAATAAGTTCGATTTTCCATTGCTTGCTGAGGAGTTTTTACGTGCTGATGTAGATTTCGATTTGAAGAAGCGTAAATTTATTGATGTGCAGACAATCTTCCATAAAATGGAAAAGCGTACGCTTTCTGCAGCCTATAAATTCTACCTCGATAAGAATTTGGAAAATGCTCATAGCGCAGGTGCGGATTCTATGGCAACTTACGAAATTCTGGGAGCACAGCTGGATAGATATCCTGAATTGAAAAATGATGTTGATTTCCTGTCGGAGTACAGTTCTTTTAACCGCAATGTTGATTTTATTGGAAGAATTGTACTTGACGATAGTGGGGTAGAGGTGTTCAATTTCGGGAAGCACAAGGGAAAGCCTGTTGTTGAAGTATTCCAGAAGGAGCCCAGCTACTATGCTTGGATGATGAACGGTGATTTTCCACTTTACACCAAGCGTGTGTTGACTGCTATTTACTTAAAAATGAAACAGAAATAGGTTTATTGATGATGCGGTTACTGCTTTTAGTTATTATTTTGCTATTGTTTAGGGCTGTTGTTTTATCAATGGAAACCCAGAAATGCGATAGTTTAAATAAATTTGAAAGTAAGGATTCGATTAGTGAACTTAGGTTTAACTATAAGCAAATTATAATTCCTTCAGTACTAATTGGCTATGGAGCAGCCGGATTTGAAGTAGATGGAATTAAAAAGTTCGATAATTGGATTAAGAATAGAATAGATAACAGTGCGCGTGAACAAATAAAAATTGATGATTATTTGCAGTATGCACCAGCAGTAACCGTTTATGCTCTAAACTTATCTGGAGTAAAAGGAAAGCATTCCTTTGTTGATAGAAGCGTGATACTAGGAACATCGTTTTTATTAGTATCCCTTACTGTTAGCGGACTGAAAGATTTTTCAAGCGTTAGACGACCAGATAGAAGTGCTTTAAACTCATTTCCATCGGGTCATACTGCAACTGCTTTTATGTGTGCAGAGTTTATGCATCAAGAGTATAAGGATCAATCTATTTGGTACAGTATTGCAGGTTATACTGCAGCAACAGCAACCGGGGCTTTAAGGATGTATAATGTACGTCACTGGTTTTCTGATGTTGTTGCTGGTGCAGGAATCGGAATTTTAGGAACAAAAGTAGCATATTGGGTATTTCCCTATATGAAACGTTTGTATACTCCCAAAAAATCTAACTCAAAAACTACAGCAGTATTGCTTCCTTACTATAATGGTAATGATGCGGGTGTTGCTTTATCGGTTGCTTTTTAGCTATCTAGAAAGTTAATCGGTAATTCAAACCTAACCCATTGTCACCTAAAATAATAGGTGTTAAAGATCCAGTAACCATTGAATTATTTGTTCTTTTAAAAATTCTGTGTCCATGCGAAATGGCTATTTTCCCATACGTATAGCCAATGGCAATGGCAAGAGGGTAATCGCTCATCCAATGTACACCATTATTCATCATTGCAAAGGCTATTACTCCCATAGTGGTGTACCCAATAGGCTTAATCCATCTGCATTCTGGATAATTTCCCGAAAGAATCGTAACCGTGGCCATTGCTGTAGCTAAGTGCCCCGAAGGGAAAGCATCATATTTTGGTACATGTTTCTGGTACGTCCCTGGATTCGTGAATGGACGCCATCTCCCTCCTGGTTCTGTAGCAACGAATGGACTTTCCCGTCCAGTTATTCGTTTTATAAATTGTGTGGTTACTGCTAGTGTTATAAACATTTCGGCAAGTTGCGAGGAGGTTTGTAATGCCCTATAGTCTTTTGCAATACTTCCATACCCCCACAGTCCGCTAGCTATTAAGATACTTGGCCAACCTTCACCCAAAAAGTAAAAGGTTGAGTTTAGGTTTTGGGGTAAATCGAGTACGGGTACATGAAATCCTCCAAAATCCATTGAAATTGCCGTTTTAAATTTCCGTTCTGAGTCCAAATTGATGAAACGTCCAAATTGTTGAGCAGCATCAATAATTTTCTGATCGAAAACAATTAGTATAGCAGTACTACCTGCAATTCCACCCAATATGGGTAGATTTTTCTTTTGTGTGCTTACCTTGTAGAAATCAACGAAGTCTCGTGGAACATTGCCAATAAATCCAAATGGACGTGGTTTGTAAAAAACATATGAGGTAGATGAATCTATATCAACAATCTGAGCTTTTACTAACTTGACAGTATCCCTAAAGGGCTTGAAAACTAGTGTGTCTTTCTTTTCTAGGGCATATGCGGAGATGCTTACAAATGCAAAAAAAATGACAATCAATAATCGTTTAAAAACGTTCCAACTAAAGGGTTGTAAAATAAGTTTTAATTCAATTCTTCGTCCCATCTATCCAATTTGTTTTTGTATAGGTAACTCGATGAATGGTAGTAGCTAACTGCCTCATTGAGTAAATTAGCATCCTCACCAATCTCTTTCATCTCTCCAGTAATACGGTCGAATTGATAGTAGCGAACTTGTTGAAGAGGACTCATGATAACAATTTTATCTCCCTTTATGTAACCTAATTTTTGGTAGTTTGCAATAAAGGTTCTTTCTTCTTCAGGGGTCATCTTTAAAATATCCTTACCAAAGAATTTGCTATTGTAGTTCCAGTTCATTATTCCTAAAAGTGTTGGCCCTACATCTATTTGGCTGGACTGTTTGTCGATACGCTGAGGGGTAATTATATTTGGATTGTAAATGATAAGTGGAATTTGATATTCAAGCACAGGAAGCTCTGTTTGACCTGCACTGCCTGCGCAATGGTCGGCAACTATCACAATTAGGGTATTTTTGAACCAAGGTTTCTTTTCAGCTTTTTGAATAAAATCGCCAATAGCGTAATCGGTATATTTTACAGCACCAACACGATTTGAGGGAGATGGAATATCAATACGTCCGTTAGGGTATGTGAAAGGTCTATGGTTTGATGTTGTCATTACCACATTTAGGAAAGGCTTTCCTTCGGCAAACGATTTGTCAGCTTCCTTAAGAGTTTTGCTAAACAAATCCTCATCGCAAACACCCCACGCATTTTCAAAGTTTATTTCATCTTTTTGGAAATACTTTTTGTCGATAATTTGATATCCATTGGTTTCAAAAAAGAAATTCATATTGTCGAAATAACCATTTCCACCATATATATACTTTAATTCATAACCACGAACCTTGAAAAGTTGACCAAGCGTGAACATATTATCGCTATTTGGACGTTTAATGATACTTTGTCCTGGTTTCGGAGGTTGTGATATGGCAACAGCCTCAAGCCCCCAAATTGTTCGAGTTCCAGTAGCGTAAAGGTTGGTGAAAAGCATTGCATTGCGGACTAATGAGTCCATTCTTGGTGTTACATTAGGACCTCTTTTGCTTCCTTGAAATTCAAAGAATTCAGCACTTAAACTTTCAACAGTAACAAGAATTACATTGTAACGTTTTTCTTCGCCTGGGCTAGTAATCTTTCGGGTTATATTGTTTATGTCATCACTAACAAACTCGCTATTTTCAGTTTTAATTAGGGTGCGTAGTTGCGTCAAACTTTCTTCGGCAGGTTTAGTTATATAAAAGGTATTATAATCGAGTTCGTTATTTATGAAGGCAGCAAAAATTGAGTAAACACCATTTTTTGATAATTCTCCGTTGTAGCGATTATCGGTTTTTTCAGCCCAAGAATAATCAACAATAATAAATGAAAGCACTGGTAACATTAGAAGTATTAAACCAGTAACTAATCTTTGCTTAAGCTTTTCGGTACCACTCAAAACAGTATCAATGATTTTTTTCCTGTTAAGGAAGTACATTATGACCAAGTCGATTACAAAAATTGAACTTAGAAGAAGGGGTAGAGGGTACGATTCGCGTATATTACCTACAACCTCTGTGGTATAAATTAGGTAATCAACCGCTATGAAATTGTAACGAACACCAAATTCTTCCCAGAAGAAATATTCCGAGATACTATTGAAAAGGAAGATGTAAATTGTAATAAATATAAGAATATTGGCAATCCACTTGTTTTTTGATGAGTTGAAGAATCGGGTGGAAATAAACATTGAGGTTAGGACGTAGAAAATCATAAAGTAGGTAAAAGCAATGGTATCGTAGAAGAGACCTACTCCATATATTCTTAGCAAATCAAGTATTCCTAAATCTACTTGGCTAAACGACATACCTAGTAAAACTGTACGTGTTGTGAATGATATTATTCCAAAAATAATATATAACAATAGTACACTTCCGTATCGGTTGGCTAGGACTTTCCTCATGTTACTTTAAGTTTGGGTTTGTTATGCTAAATTTTTCTATTCCAGTAAAAAACAGATCAATAACGAGCGGCAAATATAAATAAATTTCACAAGTTTTTTTGAATTTTCACTTCGTACACTACCTTTGAGCCACACAATTAAGTCTAAACATTTCATTATGTCTGAAATTGATCAAAAAGAGAGAATATTATTTATTATTAATCCAATATCTGGAACAAAGAAGAAGGAAAACCTTCCTGAAAAAATTATAAAACTAGTAGATAGTTCTCGCTATAAAGCCGAAGTATACTTTACGAAACATAAGGGTGATGCTACCAACGTGGTTAAGCAAAAGTTGGAGGAAGGCTATAGGCGTTTTGTCGCCGTTGGTGGCGATGGAACTGTAAATGAGATAGCAAAGGCTTTGGTTGATACCGAAGGTATTTTGGGTATTATCCCCATTGGTTCTGGAAATGGACTTGCTCGGCACCTCAAGATTCCTTTAAATTTAGAAAAGTCTATGGAGTTAATAAACTCTGGAAAGGTTGATGCTATTGATTATGGCCGTATTAACGATTTGCCATTTTTTTGCACCTGCGGAGTAGGGTTTGATGCACACATTGGGTTTAAATTTGCCGAAGCAACAAGTAGAGGTTTTATGACCTACGTTAAAACCACATTAAAAGAATATTTTAATTATAAGCCCAAAAAGTATAGGTTGAAGATTAATGGTGAACAAAAGTTAAAAACAAGGGCATTTTTAATTACTGTGGCAAATGCTTCGCAGTATGGCAACAATGCATACATTTCTCCTAATTCTGATATTCAGGACGGACAGTTCGAAATATGTATTCTCTCTCCATTTAAAACATATCGAAGCGTAGGCCTTGGAATTCGTTTGTTTGCTAAAACAATGGACAGAAGTCCTAAAATGACTACTATACAGGCTGAAACAATTACTCTTAAACGCAAGAAAGAAGGTGTTGTCCATTTTGATGGGGAGCCTTGTGTAATGGGGAAAAAACTAAAAATTCACATTGTGCCCAAGGGCTTAAAGGTGATGATTGCCGATTAGTC
Organism: Tenuifilaceae bacterium CYCD; assembly: GCA_036322835.1. NCBI lineage: Bacteria > Pseudomonadati > Bacteroidota > Bacteroidia > Bacteroidales > Tenuifilaceae > Tenuifilaceae bacterium CYCD. Next base: position 3,004,875 of record AP027304.1, read on the forward strand.
TGATAAAAGAGTCGTTAAGCATAAAAAGATGAAAATAATTTGCATTGGACGTAATTACAGAGAGCATGCCAAGGAGATGAACTCAGAGATTCCTGAGCATCCTGTTTTCTTTATTAAACCCGATACCTGCTTACTCCGGAATAATCAACCTTTTTATTACCCTGAATTTACAAAGGATTTACAATACGAGGTGGAAGTTGTTATTCGAATTAACCGTTTAGGAAGGTGTATTAATAAACGTTTTGCCCATAGGTATTACGATGCAGTTAGTCTAGGAATAGATTTTACTGCGCGCGATTTGCAGCGGGATTGTAAACAAAAGGGATTGCCTTGGGAGATTGCTAAAGCATTCGATTATTCTGCGCCAATTGGTGATTTTATTTCCAAAGAGGATTTTGCGGATATAGGTAATATCGATTTTCGTTTGGAAAAAAACGATGTGGTAGTTCAGCAGGGTAATACTCGTGATATGATTTTTGGTTACGACGAACTTATCGATTATATTTCCAAGTACGTTACTTTCCGTATAGGCGATTTGATGTATACGGGCACACCGGCGGGCGTTGGTCCTGTTCAGATAGGTGATAGGTTAAAAGGCTTCCTAAATGATAGGTTGATGTTCGACTTTATTGTGCGGTAATTGCCAGTAATGCTATTTGTCACCCTGAACTTGTTTCAGGGTTTTTGCTTTTTCAGCGGCCGCTTGTCCTGCTAACCAGCCTGTAGAGAATGCAATTTGTAGGTTGTATCCTCCGGTATTCCCTGATATATCAATAATCTCGCCAGCAAAGTAAAGACCATTAACTAGTTTTGATGCCATTGTTTTGCTCTCAATCTCATTTAGACTGATGCCGCCAGCGGTTACGATGGCTTCATTCCAATCTCTATGTCCTTTCATGGCTAGGTTAAAACCTTTTAGCATTTTTATCAGGGCATGCTTTTCCTCTGTTGATAGTTCGTTAGCGCTTCTAAGTGAACTGAGTTTGAGATGCCTTAGAAAAACCGACACCAGTTGTGAGGGGAGTAGGTCGCGTAAGAGCATATTGATAGTGTAACTTTTGCCTTTTGCTGCATCTCTTTCAATTCTACCAAGTAACTTTTCGTTATCTAGTGCTGGTTTAAGATCAATGCTCAGGTTCACCTTGTTTCCCGATTTAAATGCATCTATTGCTTTCAAACTTAAGCGCAGAATACAAGGCCCGTCGACTCCGTACTCAGTGAATTCTACTTCTCCAAATTCTTCCGCAGCTTTATGTCCGTCAATGTATAACGATGCGTTAACATTCCGTAAGTTTAATCCATTCAGTTGCGGGAACGATGGTTGAGTTTCAATTCCTGTAAGCGATGGTCTAAGTTCTGTAACCGAATGTCCCATTTGCTCTGCAAATCTATATCCATCGCCGGTGGAACCTGTGGCTGGATAGGATTTTCCTCCTGTGGCTATAATTATAGCAGATGACAAAATCTCCGATAGATCTTCTAACCGAACACCTTTAACAGTTCCATTATCAACAATGATCTCGGCAACAGGGCTGTGATTTATTATTTCAACACCTTGTTTTTTTGCCCATTTAACAAGGGCATCTGCAACATCCCAGGCTTTCCCCGAAGCGGGAAAAACCCGTTGTCCTCTCTCTGTAACAGTTTTAACACCCATTCCTTCGAGTATTTCAACAATATGTTTATTGAAGAACACACCAAAAGCCTTGTTTAAAAATCGAGGATTTGGCGTGATCTCCTGAATGAACTCGTTAAAAGGGCGCATGTTGGTTATATTACAACGGCCTTTGCCCGTTATTCGTAGTTTACGGGCAGGTTTTTCCATTTTTTCAAGGATAACAACCTTTGCGCCAAGCATAGATGCTCTGCCTGCAGCCATAATTCCTGCTGGGCCAGCTCCAATAACAATTATGTCGTACGATTTGTTTGAATGCATCAATCAATAAGAATTGTGGTAGTGACATTGAGTTCGTTCCGAAGAGCATTAAAAAACCAAGCAGGGTAACTAGCCGTTGCATACTTTAATGCATACTCTAATGTTTGATTAATACTATGATTCTTTTCAACAAGTTGCTCCTTTAGAATTTTAAAAACAGCAAATTGACTATCGGGATTATCGATTTCCTGTGCAACTTGATAATCGAGTTCTGTGAAGAAGTTTATGGCTTCGAGGTAGCGAACCCGCTGCTTGTCGGTAAATTTATGAAGCGATGAGTACACATTTGTAAAACTCGTAAATCTATTTCGGAGATTCTGTATGATCTTCTTAGAAAGTTCTTTATCGGGAACGCCTCTTTTTAGGTAAATTTCGATATATCTAAAAATACCAATAACTCCTAGTGCATCAAGATCATCGGCAGTAGATACAAGCCTATCCAAGCATGCCATATCTTGTAGAGAGGTCACCGTTGCGGATTTAGTTGACTTGTCGTCGTGAAACTCTATGGCTTGAACAATGGCATAGAGACCTTTTATCTGATATTCTGGGTGATTCAAGTAGTAATCTCTACAAATTTGTCCGCCATGCTTACCATGAACTTCGCCAATATCTATTGTTAAACCAGAATCGTGAAAGAAACAGGCAATTAAGGCGTTTTCAATAAGTTCTTTGCTAATAGTTGCGTCTAATTTGTGAAGCTCAATGATTAGCCCTCTGCAATGCAACCAAACCCTTAAGTGATGCTGAGCATCATGCGAGGGTAGATTTGTATTACCGAATATTTTTACCAGATGATTGTACAGTTTGATAAGATGTACATGCTCAACCCGATGAATCTGTTCTAAGAGTTGCTCCATTGCTGTTGCTTTAGGATACAAATTTAATTACTTCTATGATTAAATTAATCATTTCAGTTATTATATAGTATTTGGTTTCTGGAATGATGATTATACATCATATTTGGGATATTTCCATTGAAAATGATAAAATGAAAAAAGCAGAACTTTTAATTTAGTTCTGCCTTTATAGTGAGGTGAGTTTTGTGTTTACACAAGTTCCTTTGATTTTGCAATAATTTCGTAAGCTAAATCAAGTATTGTTGTATCGTCAAGTGTAACTATTCCGCCATCGGGGCCTTGTTCCACATGCATTCCTACTGCGCCACCAACATCATAGTGTGTACCACCAAAATAATTGCGGACTGTTTCAACGTTTACGTTTAACTTGTCCGCAATAATCTGCATGCTGCCTGCAGGAAGGTTATCTTTAACCCTCCTGAGTTCATTGAATGTGATTAGTTTCGTCATATTTAAATGGTTTAGAAATACAGTTTAATTTCCTAAATGTAAAAAAAATAATCGAAGATTAAAAGATAATTAATATACTTTTTGCATTGTTTTTATTAATATCCCTTACATTATAGTTAAACGATATTTTATGTTTTTTGTTGGATGAAATTTCTAGTATTTTAGGTCTGTGTAGAATATTTTTTTATTGCCATTTGTTCTTGAACAAGCTAACTGTAAGTCCAGTGTTTGTTATAGTATTTCTACAGGTATAGTTTTTCGGATTTGTCATCCATCCCCATTTGTCACTTGGTCTGATTCTAACTATATTTGAGCATTAAATTCGCTTTTGATGGTACGAATGGTGGTTACCGATCTTGATGGTACTCTTTTAAGTAGTAATTCTGATTATAGTGCAAAGAATTTATCAATCCTTCATGATTTAGGTACAAGGGGGGTAATTCGGGTTATTGCAACTGGTCGGTCGCCGTATTCTGCTGATAAGGTTATACCTAACAATTTCCCTATCGATTATTTGATTTTTTCATCGGGCGCAGGAATGATTCGTTGGAGCGATAAATCTATTGTTTACGCTAATGAACTCAATGCTGCAAAAGTTCAGGAAATAATTGACGTTTTAGTTAATCAAAATGTAGATTTTATGGTTCATGAGCCAATTCCTCAGAACCATATTTTCCATTATTACTTTTCGGGGAGCTCCAATCCCGATTTTGATAGGCGCTTGTCTGTATATAAGGATTTTAGTAGCCCATTAATTCTTGGCGTTCCTTATCCCGATAGTGCAACCCAAATAATTGCGGTTTTACCGCCAAAGCAAGAGCTGTTTTACTCATTGGAGGGCAAACTTAGTGGAGTGATGATTATTAGAGCAACGTCACCGCTGGATGGTGAATCTATATGGATGGAGGTTTTTCCGGAAGGGATATCCAAGGGGCATAGCGTTGATTGGC